>CALHLF010000001.1 GCA_938034905.1 uncultured bacterium
TATTTAAATCTTATGGAGCTGTATAGGTTAAAGTATAGGATCTTGCAGTGCCTGTATAGTATAACTCATGAGCATTTCCTTCGGTCCAGGTAGTTGGTGGAGGATACACACCAGAATATGTTAAATTATTATATGGACATACAGGAGTTTCTGCGAAATAAACTGTGTTTGTTAAAAATTGATTAAAAGCTGAAATAGTAGTAGGATAAGTATTATTTTTATTTCTATATAACTCTAAACTTGTCCTTATTATAGCGATATTTGTCCTCTGACTATTTCTCTTTGCATCAGCAACTGCCTCAAAATATCTTGGAATCCCAATTGCTACGAGAATTCCTAATATCGCAATAACTACCAAGAGTTCCAATAGGGAGAAACCCTTACTACTCTTCAACTAATTCACCTCCTTTCTTAATTAAATAATTCTTTTTCTTAAAAATTATATCATAAAAACTATCTTTGACAAATGATTTTAATTTCTCTAAAAAAATTTATAACTTGATTTTTCCTTTTCTTCTATAGCAAGAATATCCAATGTTTTAAAGCCTAATTTTAGAGCTAAAGCCTTTAAATTTTTTTCTGTGGCTTGATGTGAAATAAAGCATGTCCATTCGTAATATCTGTAATTCCATACCAATTTTTCCATCTATCCCCATTTTCTTATCTTCTAAACAATCTTACCATATTAAACATGGGAAGATACATGGAAAGAGCTATAAAAAACACTACTCCAGCAAGTCCAAGGGTAATCATAGGTTCAATTATCGATGTTAACCTTTTTGTTTGATTATCAAGTTCCCTTTGAGAAAATCTTGAAAATTCATCTAACATTTCATCAACCCTTCCACTTCTTTCCCCAACTCCAATCATTCTTACAAGCATTGGAGGAAATGCCTCTTCTTCCTGCATAAGCTCGGAAAGGGATCTTCCCTCTATAATTCCTCTATATATCCTTTGAATTCCTTCTCTAAAATACAAATTTCCCACAACATTTTGAAGAATTTCCAAGGAATGGGTAACTAAAATTCCACTGGAAAGAAGAGTACTAAAAGTGCTGGCAAATCTTACTAAGATAATTTGTTTCCAGATTTTTCCAATCTGAGGGATATTTAATTTTTTCTCATCCCACCATCTTTTTATCTTTGGATTTTTAAGAAGAATACGTATAAGGATAAAAATTCCTGTAAGAAAAAGAAGGATTAAGAGAATATAATCTTTCATAAAATTACTTATGGATATTAACATTCTCGTAGGAAGAGGAAGGGGAACATTAGTTCTTCCATAGATTCTCTGAAAAACAGGAACCACAAAGATTAAAAGAAAAATTACCACAGCAATTGCTGCAATAATTACTATTGTTGGATAAGCCATAGCAGATTTTATTTTCTCCCTTAATTCATGTTGAGAATCAAAATATCTTGCAAGTCTATCCAGCATTATATCTAAATTACCCGTTAACTCTCCTGTTCTTACAAGATTAATATAAATACTTGGAAAAACCTTAGGAAATCTACTTAGAGCATTAGATAGACTTTCTCCTTCATCTATACTTCTTCTTACCTCTCTTAAAACCTCTTTAAAATATAAATTGTCTGTTTGTTGAGCCAAAGTAGTTATAGCCTCTGTTAATAAAATTCCTGATCTTAAGAGAGTTGCAAATTGAGATGTAAAAACAACAAGTTCTGGTAAAGAGACTTTTTTACTTACTGTTAATTGTTTTAATAAAGTAGATTCCTTTTTTAATGAAACTATATATAATCTTTGCCTTTTTATTAATCTTCTTGCTTCCCTCTCTGTTTCTGCCTCGACTCTTCCCCTTAATATTCTTCCTTGATTGTCCTTTGCTACATATTCAAAACGGGGCAAACTAATCACCTTCCCAATGGATTACCCTTTTTGCCTCCTCAAAAGTAGTTATACCAGATAACACCTTTTCCCTTGCATTATAAAATAATGTCTTCATTCCCTCTTCTTCTGCCTTTTCCCTTATCTCATCTAAGGATGCCTTATTTATTATTAAATCCCTTATACTGCGAGTGACCCTTAATATTTCAAATACTCCTGTTCTTCCTAAGAATCCAGTATGATTACAAAGAACACATCCCTTTCCCCTATAAAGTTTTAAAGGATCATTTAAGATTTTTGTTAACCTTAATTCCTGAATCTCTTCCTTCTCTGCAATATACTCCTCTTTACAGGATAAGCAGATGGTTCTTACTAATCTTTGGGCAACAACTCCAAGAAGAGAAGATGCAATCAAAAAGGGTTCTACTCCCATCTGTAATAGTCGAGCTATAGCGGAAATAGAATCATTAGCGTGGAAGGTTGAAAGAACTAAATGTCCTGTCAACGCAGCTTCTATAGAGGTATTTAAGGTTTCTGTATCTCTAATCTCTCCCACCATTATAATATTTGGATCTAATCTTAAAATACTTCGAAGTCCTGTTGCAAAATCAATGTTTATCCTTGGCTGAATTTGTATCTGATTTATTCCAGTAATCTCATATTCTACAGGATCCTCTAAGGTTATTATATTTACCGATGGCTTATTTAAAACATTTAACGCAGCATATAAAGTTGTGGTTTTTCCACTTCCTGTGGGACCTGTTACTAAAATAAGTCCAAAGGGTTTTCTTATAAGATTTTCAAAGATAGGTAAATCTTGAGAGGACATCCCTAATCTGTCCAATTCTATTAAAACCTTTGTTTTATCTAAAAGCCTAATTACTATCATTTCTCCATGGGAGGTTCCAATACTGGCCACCCTTAAATCAAAGATTCTATTCTCATATCTATAGGATGTTCTTCCATCCTGAGGTCTTCTTTTTTCTGCTATATCCATTCCCGCCATGACTTTTATCCTAGTTACCACTGCATCCTGAAGCTCCTTAGGAATATCCATAATATCAAAGAGCATCCCATCTATTCTATATCTTACTTTCATCTCTTTCTCTCGAGGATCTAAATGAATATCACTGGCATTTCTCATTATTGCCTCATTTATAATAGAGGATACCAATCTTACCACTGGTGCTTCTTCTACTTCAATAATTGGAGGGGCTTCTACTAAAGTTTCTACAAGTTTTCTTGTTTGAAAATTTTGGATCACTTCCTTTGCGGTTTTATCTAAGGAGAAAACTTGAGAGAGAGCTTGATTAAATTCCTTTTCCGTTATTAAAAATAACTTTAAAGGAGAGCGAACAATTCTTCTTATTTCATTAACAACTGCAGAGTCTAATGGGGGGACAAGAGCAATATGAACCATTCCCCCTTCTCTTTTTATGGGTAAGAATTTATATCTTTTTAAGATACCCTCAGAAAATGTGGAAACAAATTTCTCATCAATTCTTATTTCTGATAAGGGAATATAAGGGATTTCACTCTGTAATTCTAAAACCTTTCCAATATCTTCAGGTTTTACATATCCCCTTTCTATTAAGATCTGTCCCAAACGAGCTCCTGTCTTTTTTTGTTCCTCAAGAGCTTTTTCCAACTGTTCCTTAGTAATCAATCCCAGTTCTATTAAGTATTCTCCAAGGGGTTTTTTATCTCTCATCTTTTATTCAATTCTTCCTCTAAAAGATTCTTAACTAAATCCAAGCTTGCCCTTCCCTTTGTCTCCTTCATAACTTGTCCTACTAAAAAGTTTATCACATTTTTCTTTCCCTTTAAATAATCTAAAACTGCCCTTTCATTTCCATCTATAACTCTCTTGACTATTTCCTTTAGAAAATCTAAATCGCTTACTGTTTTTAATCCTTCTTTTTCTACTATCTTCTCTGGATCCTCCTTGGTATCTAAATATTTTCTTAGGATTTCCTTTCCTACAGGTCTTGTTATCTCATTTTTATCCACCATTTCAATAATTTTAACAAACCTCTTGGGCTCAATATTTAAGTCCCTAAAGTTCAATTTCTGATCATTTAAATAGCTCATAAGCTCTACAGTTATCCAATTGCTTAAATTTTTAGGATTGTTATATAATTTAAGACACTCATCAAAGAATTCACAAAGTTCCTTTTCCGATGTAATAATCTCTGACTCTATAGGGGACAGAAAAAGGGTATTTTGTAATAACAGTTTTCTTTGAAGGGGTAAAGGAGGAATAGTCTTTTTGATTTCTTCTAAAATTTCCTTAGAGATAATGATAGGGGGAATATCAGGCTCTGGGAAATATCTATAATCTTCTGCTTCCTCTTTTCCCCTTAAAGTTACTGTTATTTGTTTTTTCTCATCCCAGTGCCTTGTCTCCTGAATTACTTCTTTTCCTTCTTTTAATAAGTTTATTTGTCTTTCTATCTCATATTCTAAGGCTTTCTCTAAAGAATAAAAGGAGTTGACATTTTTTATCTCTGTTCTTATTCCTAAGATTCCTTTCTCCGTCATAACTGATACATTGGCATCACATCTTAATGAGCCTTTTTCCATATCTCCACTACTTACTTCTAAGTATCTTAAGATCTTTCTTAATTCCTGAAGAAATAATCTTGCCTCCTTTGGAGAATGAATATCTGGCTCTGTTACTATCTCCATTAATGGGATTCCACATCTATTTAGGTCAACAAGACTATACTCTGCTTCTGCCAATCTATCTCCTTCTCCTACATGAAGTAACTTTCCTGTATCCTCCTCCAAATGAATTCTTTTTAATCTAACTCTTTTAATCTCTGAATCTACCTCAAATTCCACATATCCACCCCTTGCTAAGGGAAGGTCATATTGAGATATTTGATAACCCTTTGGTAAATCAGGATAAAAATAATTTTTTCTATCAAATTTTGAGAAGGGAGAAATTTCACAATTTAATGCAAGAGCAGTCTTAATAAGAAGTTCTATCGCCTTTTTGTTGGGAACAGGAAGAACTCCTGGCATTCCCATACAAATAGGACAAACAAGGGTATTGGGAGGAGCGTTTTCATGATCAGTGCTACAAGAACAAAACATTTTTGATTTTGTTAAAAGCTGGGCATGTACTTCTAAACCAATAACTGGAAGGTACATCATAATCCCTCTACAGTATTAGGATATTTTTCTGAAAAATCCATTAATTTTTGAAAAGCATAGGAAATTTGTAAAAGTTTATCTTCGGAAAAGAAAGGACCCATAAATTGAAGACCAATGGGTAAGTTATCTTTAAATCCTGCAGGAACAGAAATTGCAGGAATTCCTGCAAGATTTACAGGAATAGTTAAAATATCTATAAGATACATTTTCAAGGGATCTTCTATCCTTTCCCCTAATCTAAAGGGAAGAACAGGACTTGTAGGAGATATAATTAAGTCAACTTTTCTAAATGCAGATTCAAAATCCTGACGGATAAGGGTTCTTACCTTTGTAGCTTTAAGATAATAAGCATCATAATATCCAGCAGATAAAGCATAGGTTCCTAAAATTATTCTTCTTTTTACTTCGCTTCCAAATCCCTCTCCTCTTGAAACCTTATAAAGGGAGATTAGATCCTTCTGGTTTTTATTTCTATATCCATAATGGATTCCATCATATCTTGCTAAATTTGAGCTTGCCTCTGATGTTGCAATAAGATAATAGGTGGGCAAAGCATATTCAACGGTGGGAAGAGAAATTTCAATTAATTCTACCCCTAAATCTCTTAAAACTTTTAGTGCAGAATCTAAAACTTCCAATACACTATCTTCTACTCCCCTTTCCCACATTTCCTTAGGAATACCTATTTTCCATCCCTTCACACTTTTACCCAGGGAATCTAAATAATTGGGAGGGGAATAAGGCAAAGATGTGGAGTCTTTTGGATCATAACCTGCAATTACTTGAAGGATTATTGCTAAATCCTCAACTTTTCTTGCGAAAGGTCCTATTTGATCCAAGGATGATGCAAAGGCTACTAATCCATATCTGGAAACTAATCCATAGGTAGGTTTTAATCCTATGACTCCCGTAAAACTTGCAGGTTGCCTAATGGAACCACCAGTATCAGATCCTAGAGCTAAAGGAGACTCTCCTGTGGCGATAGCTACAGCAGAACCTCCCGATGATCCTCCCGGGACTCTTTCTAAATCCCATGGATTTTTTGTAGGTCCAAAGGCAGAATTCTCTGTAGATGATCCCATAGCAAATTCATCAAGGTTTGTTTTTCCAATTATTATTGCTCCCTTTTCCTTTAATCTTCTTATTACTTCTGCATCATAAGGAGGAATAAAATTTGCTAATATTTTTGATGCACATGTAGTAAGAAGACCCTCTGTTAAAATATTATCCTTTATAGCTACAGGAATACCATATAAAGTTAAATCTTCGTTAAATTTTAAACCTTCAACCCTTTTTATCTCCCTCTCAATATAATCTAAATTGACAGTAAGAAAGGCATGAACATGAGGTTCCCAATTTTCAATATTTTTTAAATATTTCTCTATAACCTCCCTAACAGTTATTTCCTTTTTTAAATAAAGATTATGGATCTCTTTTATAATTCCCATTGTTTTTCAAATATTTTTTACAATTTTTGGAACTTTAAAGCAATTATTTTCAATCTCTGGAGCATTTTTCAAAATTAATTCTTTTTCCATACTCTCCTTTATTTCATCCTCTCTCCATACATTATTAAGGGGAAGAACATGAGCCATAGGTTCCACATTTGAAGTGTCCAATTCTTGTAATTTTTGGAAGTAGTTTAATATTTCTTCAAGCTGTTTTGAATAAAGCTCTTCCTCTTCCTCTGTCAAGTTTAATCTTGCAAGATGGGCTGTTTTTCTCAATTGTTGAATAAAATTTCTAATCATTTTAATGTAAATGACAGGCAGTAAAATGCCCCTTTTTTATTTCCTTTAATTGAGGCTCAACCTTAGAACATACATCCATAACATAGGGACAACGGGGATGAAATCTACATCCTGATGGAGGATTTACAGGACTGGGAACATCCCCAAGAAGTATAACCTTCTTTCTTTTCCCTAGTACCTCAGGATCAGGAATGGGAACTGCAGAAAGTAAAGCTTGGGTATAGGGATGAAGAGGAGAACTGTAAAGCTCCTCGTTTGGGGCAATTTCCACAAGTTTTCCAAGATACATTACTAAGATTCTATCACAAATGTGTCTGATAACACTCAGATCATGAGAGATGAAAAGATATGTTAAACCAAACTCTTTTTGAAGATCTTGCATTAGATTAATAATTTGTGCCCTTACAGACACATCTAAAGCAGAAGTAGGCTCGTCTGCTACTATAAATTTGGGATTTAAAGCTAAGGCCCTTGCAATACCTATTCTTTGGCGTTGTCCCCCACTAAATTCATGGGGATAGCGATTGGCATGATATGGGGCAAGCCCTACCAATTCTAATAATTCTTGAATCCTCTTTTGTTTTTCTTTACTGTTATTAACAACTTTATGAACTTCTAAGGGTTCTCCAATAATCTCACTTACTGTCATTCTTGGGTTTAATGCGGAATATGGATCTTGGAATATTATTTGCATATCCCTTCTCAATTTTCTCAATTCATTTTGAGGAATTTTCGTTATATCCTTCCCTTCAAAAATAATTTCACCATCTGTAGGTTCAAGAAGCCTAATAATAACTCTTGCTACAGTAGATTTTCCACATCCTGACTCTCCTACTAAACCTAAGGTTTCTCCCTTCCTTATATTAAAGGATATATTATCTACCGCCTTCACATCTCCTACATGTCTTGAAAAAACAATTCCTCTTTTTATGGGAAAATATTTTTTAAGATTTCTAACCTCTAACAATATATCATTATTATCCATCTTCTACCTCCTAATCTTTTCCCCATGGATGCATCTTACTAAATGTCCCTTTTCAATTTCTACTAATTCTGGAATTTGTTCTAAGCATTCCTTTGTCCTATAAGGGCATCTTTCTGCATAATAACAATAATTAGGTAGAGCAACCAAATCAGGAGGTTGTCCTTCAATGGCATTTAATCTTTCCCTTCTAACATCCAATCGAGGAACAGATTCTAACAGTCCAATAGTATATGGATGGGCAGAATGCTTAAATATTGTTTTTAAATCTGCGTATTCCACTACTTTTCCTGCATACATAACTAATACATTATCACAATATTCCGCAACAATTCCCATGTCATGAGTTATTAATATAGTGGACATCTGAAATTCTTTTCTTAACAGCTTTATTAATTCCAAGATTTGAGCTTGAATAGTAACATCCAATGCTGTTGTTGGCTCATCTGCAATTAATATTGATGGATTACAAGATAATGCCATAGCAATCATTACCCTTTGCCTCATCCCACCACTAAATTGGTGGGGATAATCATTTATTCTCTTCTCTGCCTCAGGAATTCTAACTAATTCCAACATCTCAATTGCTTTCTTTTTTGCAGATCTTTTATCTAATCCTTGATGAAGAATGATAGCCTCTATTATTTGATCTCCAATAGTAAAAACAGGATTTAAAGAAGTCATTGGATCTTGGAAAATCATAGATATTTTATTTCCACGAATTTGCCTCATTTCTTCCTCAGGTTTTTTTAAAAGATCTTCCCCCTTAAATAGGATTTCTCCACTAATAATTTTTCCTGGAGGTTGGACTAATCTCATAATAGAAAGAGCAGTTACACTTTTTCCGCATCCAGACTCTCCTAATATTCCTAAGGATTCTCCAGAAGACAATTTAAAACTTACCCCATCAACTGCCTTTACAATTCCTTCATCGGTAAAAAAATATGTTGATAGATCTTTAACTTCTAATAAAAATTCCCCATTGATCAATTATAAGACCTCCTTCATATATAAAATAAAGGTTGAGGAGCTTACCTCAACCATCTTATTTTCTTATTGGTGCCGAGGCCGGGATTTGAACCCGGACGGGTTTGCACCCATAGCACCCTCAATGCTACGTGTCTGCCTAATTCCACCACCTCGGCTCCTTTTTTATCTTTGATTATAAATTCTATCTTATAATTGTCAAGATTTAGATGATGTTTTCTTTAAAGGTTTTTCTTCTGAATTTTTAGACTTTTCTTCAGGCTTTTCCTCTGTAGATGTAGTTTCGGGGAATCCCCAAATTTTTCTTATTTCTTTCTCTATCTCCTCCGCAATCTCAGGATGATCTATTAGATAAGTCTTTGCATTCTCCCTTCCCTGTATCCTTATATCTTTATAAATATACCAAGTTCCACTTTTCTCAATAACTCCCGTTTCAACCCCTGCATCTAAGATGCATCCTTCTCTCGATATCCCCTCTCCATAGATCAAATCAAACTCCCCTTCTTTAAAGGGAGGAGCAACTTTATTCTTTACTACTTTTACTTTTACACGGGTTCCTGTAATCTCGCTTCCTTCCTTCATAGATTCTAATTTCCTAACTTCGATCCTTACTGAGGAATAAAATTTTAACGCTCTTCCACCAGGAGTTGTCTCAGGATTTCCAAAGAAAGTTCCCACTTTTTCCCTTAGTTGATTAATAAATATTGCTACTGTCTTAGATTTACTAATAACCCCTGTAAGTTTTCTCAATGCTTGAGACATTAAACGAGCTTGTAGACCAATAAAAGCCTCTCCCATTTCTCCCTCTAATTCTGCCCTTGGAACCAATGCAGCGACAGAATCTATAACAATTACATCTACAGCTCCACTCCTTACAAGAATCTCTGCAATTTCTAAGGCTTGTTCCCCTGTATCAGGCTGAGAAATAAGAAGATTTTCCAAGTTTACTCCTAATTTTTTTGCATAATTTGGATCTAAGGCGTGCTCTGCATCTATAAATGCAGCAACTCCACCTCTTTTTTGTATAGAAGCAATAATTTGTAAACCAACAGTTGTTTTCCCAGAACCCTCGGGTCCATAAAGCTCAATAATCCTCCCCCTGGGAACTCCTCCAACACCTAATGCATAATCTAAGGTGAGAATTCCAGTGGGAATTACTTCCACTTGGAAACGTTCAGTACTTCCTAAACGCATTATAGAACCCTTGCCAAATTCCTTCTCTATTTGAGAGATAGCAGCCTCTAAGCTTTTTTCTCTATCAATTTCCTTCATATCTTTACTCCTTATAGTTAGTTTCTGAAATAAGTTTAACAATAAAAGAGAAGTTTTGTCAATTTTTACTTTTATTGATCCACTCTATTTTGTTTTCCCTTCCTTGTATTAATCTTTTAATATTTGGAACATGACGAAAAACTATAAATAAACCCACGATTATTGAACCTATTAAGTATTCTTGAGGGGGATGTTCTAAAAAATATAGAATAAAAGGAAATAAAATAGCACAAGTTATAGATGCGATAGATTTATATTTTGTCAAAGAAACAATTAATATTCCAATAGGAAGGGTAAGAAGAGAAGCCTTGGGAAAAAGATAAAAAAGTATTCCAAAACTAACTCCTACACCTCTTCCCCCTTTAAAATTTGCAAATATAGGATAGGAATGTCCAATTATAGCACACCCTGCTGAGACAAGAATAAATAAGTAATCTTTAGGAATAATCCTTTGGGCAAGAAAAATTGTTAAAATTCCCTTTCCTACATCCATTATTCCCGTAATAATTGCAGGACCCCAACCTAAAATCCTTAATACATTTGTGGCCCCAAGATTTCCACTTCCATAATTTCTAACATCTATTCCCTTCCATAACTTCCCTATAATAAGAGCGCTGGGAATAGAACCTAAAAGATAACCTAATAAAAGAGTAAATATTCTTTCCATCATGTTTTACCTCTAACTTCAAAGATTAAAGGGGTTCCTATAAAGGAGAAATAAGATCGAAATTCATTTTTAAGAAAATTTATAACATTTGATTTGACAAGCTCTGGATAATTCACAAAGATAATAAACCTTGGAGGAGAGATATCCACTTGAGTTATATAGAAAAACTTAAGAACTTTTCCCTTTTTACTAAAATTAACCTTCTCCACAATTTTTCTTAGAGCTTGATTTAGTTGAGAGGTAGGAATTCTTATGTTTCTTAAGGAATATAGTCTTTCCACCCATGGAATAATCTTTTTTATATTATAATTTTTAATGGCAGAAGTAAAAATATAGGGGAAGTAATCAAAGGGTTTCAAATAAATATTTAAATTTTTCTCCATTTCCCTTCTCATATTTAAAGATGGGATGAGATCGGTTTTATTAAAAATAATAAGACAAGATTTACCTTTCTCTTCTATATAATGCAAAATTCTTTTCTCTTGTTCCCTTATTCCAATAGAAAGATCAATAACCATTAAAACAATATCAACCTTCTTTACTGTTTGGAGTGCTTTTCTTACTGATAGTTCCTCCAAACCTTCTTCTACCCTTGATGGTCTCCTTAATCCTGGGGTATCTACAATTATATATTTTTTACCATTATATTCCCAAATAATATCTATTGCGTCCCTTGTGGTTCCTGCAATTTCACTAACAATACTTCTATTTTTACCTATAAGGGCGTTAAGAAGAGAAGATTTCCCACTATTTGGTCTTCCTATAAAAGCAAATTTTATAGCCTCTTCTTTTTCCTCTTTAACTTTTGAAGGAGGAAGATATTCTAAGATTTTCAAGATCAATTCATCTAAATTATCCTTATGTAATGCAGAGATTGGTAGAATATTTCCCAATCCTAAGGATGTATAGGGTGCTAAATATTCTTCTTTATCAATTCTTCCTTCCATTTTATTTACCACTAAAATTACAGGTTTATTTATTTTTCTTAATAAATCTACAAATTCTAAATCTAAACTTGTGAGTTCTTCCCTTCCATCTACCACAAGAAGTAAAAGATCGCTGGTATTAATTACCTCTAAAATTCTTTCCCTAAGAATATTATTTAAAGAATCTGAGATCCCCCACCCAGCAGTATCCACTATATAAAAATATCTTCCTTCATATTCACAGAGATGTACTAAGGGATCCCTAGTTACTCCAGGAAAATCTGCAATGATTGCCTTATTTTCCCCAGAGATTCTATTAAAAAGGGTTGACTTACCAACATTTGGTCTTCCTAAAATACTTACCACAGGTATTTCTTCTCTTAAACACAAGAAATCTCTAAGGGAAACCATTCCTTTAACCTTTTTATAATATCTCCGATAAAGGTATTGGGTGTAGAAGTTCCACTTACTAAACCTACTTTATCCTCTTCATTAAACCAATCCTTTTCTAACTCTTGAATTTTTTCTACTTGATAAGCCCGGGTATATTTATTAGCAATCTGAAATAAACTTTTAGTATTGGCACTATTCTTTCCTCCTAATACTAAAATGATATCTAACTCCTTTGAAAAATGTTCCAATTTTCTTTGTCTTTCTTCCACTTCAGGGCATATAGTATTAAATATTCTAATTTCCTTTGCCTTATCTAAGATTTTATCTATTATCCTTTTTACATCTTCCCAGTTTTGAGTTGTTTGAGAGACAATTCCTATTTTAGGAAAATTCCTTAATTTTTTCAAATCCTCAATCCTTTGGATTACAAGTCCCTTTCCATTTGTATAACTTAAAATTCCTCTCACTTCTGGATGATTCTCTTCCCCTATAATAATTACTTTATATCCATTTTTAGCTAAAAACTCAGAGAGAATTTGAACCCTTTTTACTAAGGGACATGTAGCGTCAAAAATCTCATTTTTCAAATTTTTGTATTCCTCTACTTCTTCTCTTGGCAATCCATGGGCTCTAATTAATAAGACTTTATTTCTTGGTTTATCTTCTGAATTCCATATTTTGATGTTTTTTAAAGCTAATTCTTCTATTACCTTAGGGTTATGAACTAAAGCTCCTAAGGTGTAAACCTCTTCTTTTTCCTTTTTAATTTTTAGTGCTAAATTTATAGATCTTCTGACCCCAGAACAAAAACCTATAGGGGATATTAAAAGAATCTTCATCTTATCAATGTTGAAATTGCCTCTTTCATTTTATGATTTATCTTAACAATATCTTCCTTTGTTGGATTTAGAACCTGAGAAACCTCTATAGGTTTTCCTATTTTAACAATGACTTTATGATTGAATTTTGGAAATATTTTACCTCTCCTCCATATTTTATCGGTCCCAATAATTCCTAAAGGAACAATTTTAAGCCCATATTTAAGGGCAAGAGTTGCTGCACCAGCCTTAAAAGACAAAAGGCCCTTTTCAGGATTTAAATTTCTTGTTCCTTCTGGGAAAATTACTAAAATATTTTTTTCCTCAATCAATCTCTTTATTTTCTTCCAAGATTCCTTTTTAAATTCTTTTCTATTAACGTTAACACCACCAAGCCATTTTAAAAATGGTCTTGTAAGGGAAAACTTAAAAAGTTCCTCCTTAGCTAAATAGTAAAGTCTAAAATTATAAATAGCACCAATAAGTATTGGATCTAAAAGACTTAAATGATTTGCAATAATTAAATAGGGAGGATCAGGAAGATTTTCTTTTCCATAAACTCTATAACCCCAAAAAACTTTTAAAAGCATTCTTACAATATGCGCAATAGATTTGTATAAAAATTTAGATATTTTTTTCATAAATATTCTTTATATTCTTTATATATTCCATGATTAAGTTTGTAAATCTCTCTTCATCTTCTTTTGTCTTTTGAAAATTATAATATACTGGCTCCCCAAAAATAACCTTCAATTTTCCCCTTAATCGAGGAAATTTTTTTTCAGGAGGCCATATTTTATAAGCACCAATGATAGCAGTAGGTATAACAGGAACATTTTTACGAGAAGCAAAATATCCAACACCTCTTCTTGGCCCTCTTATTTTACTTGTTATTTTTCTTGTTCCTTCAGGGAATATTACTAAAATATTTCCTTCATCTAAAGCCTCAAATACTTTTAATATTATAGATTTTTCTGGATGTTCCCTTGTTATAGGAATTCCTCCTAAAAATTTTGCAATTCTTCCCCATATTGGATACTCAAATCTTTCGATCTTTCCAAGAGCCTTAAGTAGACGTGGAACCACCGATGCAATTGCTAATATATCCAAACTGCTTTCATGATTTGGGGCAATAATAGCAGGTCCCCTCTTTGGTATATTCTCTAATCCCTTTACTTCGAGCCTATAGAGATACTTAAGAAGGAGTCTAAAAAATAAAGCCAATTCTTTATATATTAATTTTCGAAGAATACTATTAGAGTTCCTCTTTTTCATAAGGGATACCATCAGATGCTGGAGCTGTTGCCTTTCCAACTACCCCCGCAAGAATTAACATAGTAAGGAGATAGGGAATCATCTGGATAAATTGGGTAGGAATTCCTACCCCCTCCAATCTCATTCTTACTGCTTCTGCTAAACCAAAAAGAAAACATGCACCCAAAGATCCAAAGGGAGTCCATTTTCCAAAAATCATTGCTGCTAATGCAATAAAACCTCTTCCTACAGTCATAGTTTCTACAAAAACCCTTGCATGTTCTAAAGATAAAAATGCTCCTCCTACTCCCCCAAGAAATCCACTTAAAAGGACTCCTATATATCTATAGAGGTAAACATTTATTCCTAAAGTATCCGCAGCATGAGGATTTTCTCCTACGGACCTTAATCTCAATCCAAATACTGTTTTAAATAGTATAAAGTGAGAAATAACAACAGAAAAAAACATTATAACAATAAGAGGAGAAAGATTTGAAAAAAGCTTACCAATACCTGGAATTAAAGATAAGATTGGAATAGACCAGGGAGTTAAGCCCTCCAAATGGGGGGAAGATCCAGCAGCCTTAAAGATTAAACGAGATAGGAAAGTAGTTCCTCCCATTGCCAACATATTTAAAGCAACACCGCTTACAATTTGATTTACCTTAAAATTTATAGAAACTACCGCATGAATTAAGGAAAGAAGAGTTCCAAATATTCCTGCCATAAAAATAGCAAACCATGGATTCTTAAAAAAGTAGGCAAATACTGCAGCAAAAAAAGCTCCCACAAGCATTATTCCTTCTAAAGCAATATTTACAACCCCACTTCTTTCCGAATAAACTCCTCCTAAAGAGGCAAAGGCTAAAGGAGTTGTCATCCTTATTGCAGAAGCTATAGTTTCCCAAGAAAAGAGTGCAAAAATCATTCTATAATTTCCTCCTCCTTCTAATCATTCTGGTAAGTATTTCATTCCCCACTGCAACAGTTATTATAATAATTGCCTGAATTATTGATATAATTTCCCTTGGTATGTGAGTAAATACGTCCATACCAATAGCCATTCTATCCAAGGTACCAAAGAGTAAAGAGGCAAAAAGTATTCCAATAGGATGATTTTTACCCAATAACGCTACAGCAATTCCTGTAAATCCAAGTCCATGAGAGAAATTATCAAGGAATCTATGCCTATACCCTAAGACATCATTTATACTTGCTAAACCAGCCAAAGCTCCGCTTAGGATCATTGTTACTATTATAATCCTTTTAATATTAATTCCTCCATTTTCCGCTGCTTGAGAATTGCTTCCTACTGCCCTAATCTCATAACCAATTTTAGTTCTCCACAAAAGATAATAAACTACAATAAGCATAAAAAGACTTATAAACAAAGAAGCATTAACTGGATTGCTTTCAGGAATATTTATGCCAATACTCTGAAAAAAACTCCCTAAGCGAGGTAAAGTAGCAGACGGAGGAAGTTCTGCTGTTTGAGGTAAGGGATAAATAACTCCTTTTTCTCTCACTATATTTACTACTAAATAGTTTGTTAAAGCATAAGCTATCCAGTTCATCATTATAGTATTTATAACCTCATGGACGCCCAATTTTGCCTTCAAAAGACCAGGTATTCCTGCCCAAATCATTCCTCCTACCATTGCTGATAAAAGAACAATAGGAAGATGAATAATCCAAGGCATTTTAGGAATAGAAAGTCCTACTACTGCAGAAAGTAGTCCACCTACTAATAGTTGCCCCTCTACTCCAATATTAAATAATCCACCTTTAAAAGCTATAGCAACAGCCAAACCTGCTAATATTAAAGAAGTAGAATTAAAAAGAACATAACCCCAACCTATAGGATTTCCTAAGGCAAAGCTTATCACTTGAGCATAGATCTCAACAGGATTATATCCAAGAGCTAAAATTACAAATCCCCCTAAGATTAAAGCCAAAAAGATTGAAATTAATGGACTCAGTATATTCCATAATATGTTTTTTATATAAGACTCTTCTCTCAAATTATTGCCTCCTTTTCTAACTCTTGCTTTTTAATTCCCATCATATAATACCCTAATTCTTTTTCATCAATGTTCTTGTTATAAAAGGAACCTACTATTTTTCCATTATACATAACTAAAATTCTATCACTTAAATTTAAAATCTCATCTAAATCAGCAGAAACAAGAAGAATTGCCTTCCCTTCATCTCTTAATTTAACTAATAATTTATGAACAAATTCAGTGGCACCTATATCTAACCCCCTTGTAGGTTGAGAGGCAATTAGCAGATAGGGAGAGATACTAATTTCTCTTCCCACAACAATTTTCTGCTGGTTTCCTCCCGAAAGATTTCTTACTGGGATTCTAACATTAGGAGTTCGAATATCATACTCTCTTACTAAGTCCTCTGCATTATCAAAAATTTTCTTATAATCAAGAACTATTCCTTTAGAAAATTTTGGGAGGTAATGGAGTCCTAATATAGTATTCTCAGCTAAGGAGAAATCAAGAATTAATCCTCTTTTATGTCTATCTTCAGGAATATGTCCCAATAAAGTTCTTCTTTTTAAAACTGTTTCCTTTGAAATTTCTTTTCCTTTTATATAAATTTTTCCTTTTTCAATAGGCAATAATCCTACTAATGCTTCAACTAATTCTGATTGCCCATTCCCTTCTACTCCTGCAATCCCAACAATCTCTCCCTCTCTAACATTAAAGCTTACATCTTTAACAGCAATTAATCCTCTTCTATTTCTTACTGTAAGATTCTCTACCTTTAATATATCATCTCCAGGTTTATAGGGACCTTTCTTTACTTGTAGAAATACTTCTCTTCCTACCATAAGTTGAGCCAATTCATGTTTATTAGTCTCTTTAGTGTTTAAAGTTTTAACTACTTTTCCCCTTCTCATTACAGTTACTCTATGAGAAATAGACAATACCTCATTAAGTTTATGGGATATAAAAATTATAGTTTTTCCTTGTTCATTTAGCTTTCTCAGAATATTAAAAAGTTCCTCAACTTCTTGAGGAGCTAAAACTGAAGTTGGTTCATCAAGTATTAATATATCTGCCCCTCGATACAAAAGTTTTAATATCTCAACCCTTTGAGCTTGACCAACAGAAAGATTTTCTACCTTTGCATTGGGATCTATATTAAATCCAATATCTTCTGCTAATTTTTTTACCTTTAAAACTGCAGTGTTGTAGTCTAAGGATATTTTATTTTTAGGTTCTGCTCCAAGAATAATATTTTCTACCACTGTAAAAGGGGGAATTAACATAAAATGTTGATGTACCATACCAATTCCAAGAGAAATTGCAATCTTAGGCTCTGTTATGTGAACTTCTTTTCCCCTTATAAATATTCTTCCTTTATCAGGGGAATATAATCCATAAATAATCTTCATTAATGTAGATTTACCAGCCCCATTTTCCCCTATAATGGCATGAATTTCTCTCTCATTTACAGAGAGATTTACGTTATCATTTGCAATGACCCCCGGAAATTTTTTTACAATTCCTTCTACTCTTATAATCTCATCCACTTTTTAATCCTCCAATTCTTAAAAGCCCCCTGCTTAAAGGGCAGGGGGCTTTATTTTTATTTCTTCAAATATTTTGCCTTAAACTCTTCAAAGGTCTTGTTATCAAAGGGAACAACAATTTCTCCATTTATTATTTTCTTCTTTAAAACATCCACATGGTTCTTAACTTTAAGAGGAATTAGATTCTTTGTATACTCGCTATATTCATAATCTACACCACCATTAACTAAACCAAAATAACGAGGACCTCCTTTAAATTTTCCCTCTACAACATCTTTTATAGTAAGATATATTGCTTCATCAACCCTCTTTAACATGCTTGTTATAATTCTTCCAGGAGCAATCCATGCTTGAGGGGAATCAACACCAATAGCATATTTCCCTGTCTCTTTTGCCGCTTCAAAAACTCCTTCTCCTGATGCACCTGAGGCATGATATACAATATCTGCTCCCTGTTTATACTGGGCTAAAGCCAATTCCTTTCCCTTTACTGGATCTTTAAAGGCTTCTCCTGTTACTCCTATATAATTTATCAAAACTTTTACCTTAGGATTCACATACATTGCCCCTGCTTTATAACCTACTTCAAATTTATGAATTAAAGGAATATCCATTCCACCAACAAATCCTAAAATATTCGTCTTTGTCATTAATCCAGCAATTGCTCCCACTAAGAAGGATCCCTCATGCTCATTAAAGAGAAGAGAAGAAACATTAGGCACCCCTTCAACATATCCATCTACTATCGCAAATTTTACCTTAGGAAATTCTTTAGCAACTTTAATTATAGCATCAGTAAATAAAAACCCCACTCCAACTACTAAATCGTAATTTTGCTCTGCTAAGGTTCTTAATAGCTCTTCTCTATTTGCTCCTCCGGGGCCTGGTTCCATATCTTTTCCTTCAACTTTTAGGAGTTTTATAGCCTTTTGAAGTCCTGCATAGGCTGCATCATTGAAAGATTTATCTCCTCTTCCCCCAACATCATAAACAATACCAATCCTGAATTTTTTCTGAGCTGAAATAGGTGTAAAAAGTAAAAGAAGAAATGAGAGAATTAAGAATAAAATAATTCCCTTTCTCATACAAAATACCTCCTTGTCATTTTTCTTTAAAAGAAAATTTTTAAACATATGTTTGTTATTTGAACTCTCTATCACCTCCTTTTATGACTTTTTTAGGCTTTCCTTCCCCTTGGGATGTAACATATCCTTTTTCTTCCAATATATCCAGAATACGTGCTGCTCTATTATATCCTATTCTAAATCTCCTTTGAAGATAGGAAGTAGAAATAATTTTTCTATCTTCTAAAAGATTAACCACTTGAGGAAGTAAAGGATCTTCAGAAAAATCTTCTATCTTTTTATCTTCTTTTTTAATATCCAAGGAAATAGAAGAATCGATATTGGAAAAGGCTTCACAGAGATAATTTACTACTTTTTTTATATCCTTTTCTTCAACAAAGGGAGCCTGTAATCTCATAGGAGAAGTACTCATAATAGGTAGATAAAGCATATCTCCTTTTCCCAGAAGCTTTTCTGCTCCATTATCGTCTAAAATAATTCTTGAATCAACCTGAGAAGAAACAGCAAAAGCAATTCTTGATGGAATATTTGCCTTGATAAGTCCTGTTATTACATCTACAGAGGGACGTTGAGTTGCAACAACTAAATGTATTCCTGCAGCTCTTGCCTTCTGAGCTAACCTACATATCATATCTTCAACTTCTTTTGGGGCTACCATCATTAGATCATTCAACTCATCAATTATTATGACGATATAGGGAAGATTTTCCTTTGTAATATTTAATTCTCTATTTTTATATTCATCAATATTTCTCACTTCCTCCTCAGCAAATATTTTATATCTTCTCTCCATCTCATATATTGCCCATTTTAAAACAGATGATGCCTCACTATACTCAGTTATTACAGGATACCATAAGTATTTTTTATAAAGTTTGTTATATAAAGATAATTCTACTCTTTTTGGATCTATCATTAAAAATTTTAAATCATTTGGACTATGTTTATAGAGAAGACTCAAGATAAGAGTATTAATGAACATACTTTTTCCCGAACCTGTGGTCCCTGCAATAAGAAGGTGAAGCATATCTTTTAAATCTCCAATCTGGGGTCTTCCGGCTAAATCCTTTCCTAAAGCGATGGGAAGAGAATAATTAGTACTTTGAAAAACTTTACTTTCTAAAATTTCCCTTAAATATACCTTTGTGGGTTTTCTTCGTGGGATCTCGATTCCGATTAGGGATTTTCCTGGAATAGGAGTTTCAAATCTTATGCTGGGAACTGCCAAAGCTAAAGCTAAATCATTGGCTAAACTTAATATTTTATTTACCCTTATTCCTGGCGCTAAAGATAAGTCAAATCTTATCACTGAAGGACCTACATGGTATTCTTCAACTTTTGTATTTATTTTAAAGTTTTTAAAGGTGCTTTCTATCTTTTCTGAAATTTTTTCTAAATCTTCCTCTTCATTTAAGGAAGGTCCAAAAGATAATAAATCTAATGGAGGGGGGAAAATGTTAGAAGATGGAATTATACTTTCTTCTATTTCCTTGTTTTTAGTTTCCTTAAATTCCTTTACTTCTTCTTTTATTTTTTCAACCTTTTTTAACTTTCTCTCTTTTTTTTTGAATATATCAATTTTAAAAAAAGAAGAATAATATATTGAAAAAATAAAACATATAAAAGAAAGAAATAAAGATCCCATTATTCCTAAATAGTTATAAATTATTCTTTTCAGATTTACTCCTAATTTGCCACCTAAATTTTGAAGTCCACTAACAAAAAGAATTAGGGAGGAAATTATTAACAGCCCCAAAGAGAAAAAGATAATAGCAACTACATCTTTATTATTAAAATCCCTTCTCAAAAGGAGATAAATAATAAGACCTTGGGGAAACAATAAAAGAAAATTATATATTCCAAGGATGTCCCTTAGAAAATTCACAATAAACCTTCCTAAAACCCCTCCTCCTTGAGGCATAAGCCAAGAAAAAATCAAAAACAAATTTAAAAATATTAAAATAAAACCTATTACAATTCTTTTTGGCATATCATATCTCCCATAATATTGGGATTAAAATTGGTTTTCTCCTTATCTCCTGATAAAAAAAGTTTTCCAACATTTCTTTTAAAAGGTTTTTTTTATCAATTTTAGTTTTTAGATTATTATTTCTAGAGATCTCTTGAAATAAATTTCTTATTTTTTCCTTAGTTGCCTCAAAAAGCTCCTCTGCTTCCCTCTCAAAAACAAAGCCCTTTGAGATTATTTCTGGTCCCTCCAAGATTAATCCAGTAGCTCGATCTAATAATACTCCAACAACTACGACACCATCTTCAGATAGTTTTTTTCTTTCCTTCAAAACAATATTCCCTACATCTCCTATTCCCAATCCATCTACATATATATTTCCTGCATCAATTTTATCTACGACTCTCATTCCGGTTCTATCTAATTCCAAAACATATCCATTCTCTAAAATTTTTATATTCTCATTGGAATATCCTAAAGACTGAGCTAATTTTTTAAATAGAACGAAGTGTCTATACTCTCCATGATAGGGAATTAGATATTTAGGCTTTAGAAGATTTATTAGCATTTTTATTTCCTCTTGAGCACCGTGCCCTGATACATGGACACCTGCATTTTCTCCATATATTACTTCCACTCCTTTTCTAAAAAGTTGGTTTACCAATCGGGATACCATAAGCTCATTACCAGGAATAGGGGTTGTAGCTAAAACTACAGTATCATCGGGATTTAATGCTAATTGTTTATAGCTATGATTGGTAAGTAAGACTAACGCAGAAAACGGCTCTCCTTGACTTCCTGTGGACAAAACCAAAACCTTCTCCTTAGGAAGAGAATTAGCATCTTTTATACTTATTAATATTCCGTCGGGAATATTAAGATAGCCAAGTTTCTTTGCCACTTCTATATTATTTATTAAACTCTTTCCTGCAATAGCAATCTTTCTATGATATTTCACTGCAACATTTATAGCCTGCTGAATTCTGTGAAAGTTTGATGCAAAGGTTACTAAAAATATTCTTCCCTTTGCTGAACTAAAAATATTCTCAAAAGTAGTCCTTATAGTACTCTCTGAAGGAGTAATACCTTTTTCCTCAATATTTGTAGTATCACAAATTAAAGCCAAAACCCCCTTCCCCCCAAGTTCTGCTAATTTTCTAAAATCTGCTGAATTTCCATCAATAGGGGTTTGATCAAATTTAAAATCTCCACTAACTACAACCAAACCTAAAGAGGTCTCGATAGCGAAACCAACAGAATCTGGAATACTATGAGGTTGTCTAAAAGCTTCTATAAAAAAAGAACCTATATTAAATTTTTCACCAGGATTAATTCTAATTAATTTCTTCTCTATATTAAATTCTTCTAATTTTTTCTCCACGAGTCCCAAAGTTAGAAGAGTTCCAAATATGGGAACATCTAAATCCTTTAAGATAAAGGGTAGTGCTCCTATATGATCCTCATGTCCATGGGTTAATAATATACCCTTTACCTTCTCCTTTTGGGAAAGAAGATAAGAGATATCAGGAATAACAAAATCTACCCCAAACATCTCTTCATTGGGAAACATTAATCCTGCGTCTAAAACTAAAATCTCATCCTTATATTGGAAAATAAGCATATTTTTTCCAATTTCACCACATCCCCCTAAGGGAATTATTCTTAATTTCTCATCACTCATTTATATTAAATCCAAACTCCTTTAATCTTTTTATTAGTTCTTGTCTATTCTTTTCATCTATAGGAGGTAAGGGCAATCTACAATTTCCCACATTATATCCTAATAGCTTTAATGCTTCTTTAAGGGGTATAGGATTTGTAGTTATAAATAATGCTCTAAAAATTGGAAATAGTTTCAAATGAATTTCTGTTGCTCTATCTACCTTCCCTTCAAAATATGAATTTATCATATTCTTTATCTCTTTTCCGACTATATGAGAGGCTACACTTACTACCCCATCTCCTCCAACACTCAATAAAGGTAAAGTTATAGAATCATCTCCACTATAAAGTAAAAAGGGACGAGGAAGAATTCTTCTTATTTCTGAGATTTGGTTGAGATCTCCACTTGCTTCTTTAACTCCTACAATATTTTTAAAATCTCTTGCAAGCTTGTATAAAGTATCTGGAAGAATATTTACTGCAGTTCTTGAAGGAATGTTATACAAAATAATAGGTAAAGAGGTAGAATCTGCTATAGCCCCAAAATGTTTATAAAGACCATCCTGTGGAGGCCTATTATAATAAGGTGCTGTAGCAAGAATTCCATCAACTCCAATTTTCTCTGCTTCCTTTGTTAATTCTATAGATTCCTTTGTACAATAACTTGTACTCCCTGCAATTATTTTTACTCTTCCCTTTGCAGTATGCTTAACTCTTTCAAAAAGCTGTAATTTTTCTTCTGAGGATAAAGTGGGAGATTCTCCAGTGGTTCCTGAAACCACAATACTATCAGAACCGTCCTCAATTAATTTCTCAACTATCCTATCTACTTCTCTCCAATTAATTTCCCCATTATCATCAAAGGGGGTTACCATTGCAGTTATTAATCTTCCAAAGGATATCATATTAATCCTCCTTTTCTAAAATTGATTCTAAACCATAGAAGAAACCATTTCTTTTATAGATTTCTCTAATTCCTAGTAGCACTCCTGGGATATAACAATCTCTGCTTATAGCATCATGTCTAATAGTAAGAATTTGTCCTAATCCTCCAAAAATTATTTCCTGATGGGCAACTAATCCAGGCAAACGAACACTATGAATATTTATACTATCAACCTTTGCACCCCTTGAACCAGGAAGCTTTTCCACTTTTGTAGGATCAAAATGTATAAGATTATTATTTCTCATTTCTTCTGCTAAAATCTCTGCGGTAGTTATTGCAGTTCCAGAGGGAGCATCAATTTTCTCATTATGGTGTAACTCAATAATCTCAACATCAGGAAAATATTTTACTAATTTCCTTGCCATCTGAATCATCAATACTGCTCCTAAGGCAAAATTTGGAGCAATCAATGTAGCAGAATTCATCTCTTCAGTTTTTCTTTTGATATTTTCTATCATATCTTTTGATAAACCTGTTGTTCCCAAAACTACCTTTTTCTCTAAACTCAAAGAAAACATTGAATTATTATAGGCAGATTCTGGATTTGTAAAATCAACAATAAGGTCAAAGGGAAGATCTGAGCATTCCTCTATACTCCTTTTAACAGGAAAGGATATATTTTCGATACCTATTACCTTTCCATAATCCATTCCTACACCCTTCGGATCTACTGCTCCAACTAATTCCATATCCTCTGCAGAAGCAACTGCTTTTCCTATTACTCTTCCCATTTTTCCTAAGGCTCCGCAAAGAACAACTTTTATTTTCATATTAATTCCTCTCCCTCCACTAATTTTTTAATTTTAGAATTTACAGAACCCACTAAGGAAAGAGAAAAAGATTTATTAAAAATATACTCAATAGTATCTTGTACATCCTTTAGAGTTACTCTTCTTATTTTTCTTATTGTTTCATAAGGAGAAATTATATCTCCATAGATTGAAAGGGAGTCAAAATAATAAAAAAGTCTGAATTTGGGGCTTTCCATATGCATTAAAAAATTATAAATACTTTGTCTCTTTGCTGTATCCAGCTCTTCTTTTTTAACTCCTTCTTTCTTAAGTTTCTTAATTTCCTTTATAATGGTATTCATGGTTTTTTCAAAGAATTTTAAAGTTGTTGCAGTATATATTGCGAAAAGACTTACATCTTTAAAACTTATACCTTGAGTTTCTATGTTATATACTAAGCCCTCTTTCTCTCTCAGCTCTTGAAAAAGGCGGGAGCTTATTCCACCCCCCAATATTAAAGACAAAAGATAAAGGGAAAATTTTCTTTCATCCTGAGGCTTGAAGCTTTCTGTCCCCATAAAAATCTGAATTTGCTCAAAGTTTTTCTCCTTTATTAATCTATGAGGATTAAAGATAGGAGTTGTCAATTCTTCGTAGTAAGAACCTTCTCCCTTAGAAAAATTTTTCTCAATCATCTCGCATATAGATTTAAAAGATAAATCTCCACTTACAAGTATCGTCATATTATTTAGATTATATAATCTTTTATAAAAAGAAATTACTTTATCTAAATCAAAACTCTCAATGGAATCTTCAGTTCCTAAGATTTCACGAGCAATAGGATGTCCATCCCAGGAAGATTTAAGAAAAAGATCCAAAGCTATTTCTTCAGGAGAATCCCAATACATCTTAATTTCTTCTTTTACAACCTTCTTTTCAATTTCTAAATCTTCTTCTGTAAAATCAGGATTTAGAATTATTTCCGATAAAAGGTTTAATCCTCGAGACAAATGAGATTTAAGAATTTTTAATATAAAATATGTTCCTTCACGGGTTGTAAAAGCATCCAATTCTCCTCCTAATTTATCTATCTCCAAGGAAATGTTTTTATTTTTTCTATGGTTATTTTTAAAAAGAAGATGTTCTAATAAGTGAGCCAGACCATGCTCATCTTCTCTTTCGTATCTTGATCCTGAATTAACAACAACTATGATGTCAACACTTTTTCTATACGGAGTGGCTTCAAATATTAATTTTAATTTATTGTTTAAAATCGAAATCTGCGGATTCATCAAACATCGCGTCGAGTTAAACTAATTCTTCCTTGAGAGTCTATAGAATCTACTTTAATTAATATCTCATCTCCAAGATTTATCTCTTCTCTAACCTGTTTCTTACCTCTATTTATAGTTTTAAATTTCGAGATATGTAAAAGTCCTATTTTCCCTGGTAATATCTCCACAAAGGCGCCATAATCTGTAACCCTTACCACTTTACCAAGAAATACTTCGCCTTCCTTGATATCTCTTGTGTACTCATAAATCAATTGAGAGGCTTTCTCAGCAGATTCCATGTTAGGAGCAGATATTACAACCAATCCCTCAGGTTTAATACTAATTTCAGTTTTTGTTTCCTCAATAATTCTTTTTATATTCTTACCACTTGGTCCAATTAAATCTCCAATTTTTGAAGGATTAATTTCCACAACTTTAATTCGGGGAGCATAAGGAGAAATCTCTGGTCTTGGCGTAGAAATCACGCCATCCATTATATCTAAAATTTTAAGACGAGCAGATTTTGCTTGATAAATTGCTTTTTTTATCATTTCATAAGTAAGACCATCTACTTTAATATCCAATTGTACTGCAGTTATTCCCTTTCTTGTTCCTGCAATTTTAAAATCCATCCCTCCCAATGCATCTTCCAAGCCCTGTATATCAGTTAATATCTCAAATTCATCTTTATCCTTTATCAAGCCCATAGCAACACCTGCTACCGAAGTCCTTATGGGAACTCCAGCATCCATTAAAGCTAAACTACTCCCACAAACACTTGCCATAGAAGTAGATCCGTTAGAGGATAAAACTTCTGATACTAATCTTATAGTATAAGGGAATTCCTCCTCTTTAGGAATAAGAGGTAACAAAGCACGTTCTGCCAAAGCTCCATGACCTATCTCTCTTCTTCCAGGACCTCTTAATGGCTTTATCTCTCCTACCGAAAAGGGTGGAAAATTATAATGGTGCATATATCTCTTTGGCGGACTTTCTATAACACTTTCTATTATCTGTTCTTCTCCAGCTCCTAAAGTTGCAACTGTGAGAACTTGAGTCTCGCCCCTTTGAAACAATGCAGAACCATGAACTCTAGGCAATACTCCCACACTACAGCTTATTGGTCTTAATTCGTCTAATCTTCTACCATCTACTCTTCTTTTTTCTTTTAAGATTAAATCTTTTATAAGTTCCTTTGCAATATTGTTTATTATTTCATCAACTTGTATAATCTTATCTCCATATATAGGAGCAAAATGCTCAGAAACTTTCCTTTTTAAATCCTCTAATGCTTTTTGTCTTTCTGATTTACTAATGGTTAGAATGGCATTTTTAACTTCCTCTTCAGAAATATAACTCAAAACATCTTTTTTTAGATTCTCATCAATTAAATAGGGAATATAGGGGAAGGGTTGAGGATTAATTGCCTTTAGAACTTCTTCTTGTAATTCTATAGTTTCCTGAAGGGCATAATGTCCTCTAATTACTCCTTCTATAAATATCTCCTCAGGAACCTCTGCTCCATCTCCTTCCATCATAAATACCTTATCTTTTGTTCCTGCAACCACCAGATCTAACAATAAATTTTGTGATTTTTCTGCTTTAGGATTTATTATCCAATTCTCTCCATCCCACCCTACCCTCACAGCTCCTATAGGGCCATAAAAGGGTAGTCCTGCCAACATAATAGCACAGGAGGCACCAATAATTCCCGGAACATCAGGATAATTCTCTTGATCTACAGCTAAAACAGTAACAATTATTTGAACTTCATTTCTAAAATCCTTAGAGAAAAGAGGTCTTAACGGCCTATCAATAAGCCTTGCCATGAGAATTTCATTCTCTGACGGTTTCCCTTCTCTTTTCAAAAATCCACCAGGAATCTTACCTGCAGCATACAATTTTTCAACATATTCTACAGTTAATGGAAAGAAATCAACATCTTCTTTAGATTCTTCTGCAGAGACAACAGTAATTAAAAGAACAGTCTCCCCATATTGAATCAAAAGAGAGCCTGTAGCTTGCCACGCTACTTTTCCTACTTCAATTATCAGATCTCTTCCTGCAATCTCTTTTTTAAAAGTATAAGTTTCCGGCATAATTATTTTCTTAATCCTAATTCCTGAATTAATCTTTTATATCTTTCAATGTCCTTTTCCTGAAGATATCTTAGAAGCCTTCTTCTTTTACCTATCATTTTTAAAAGGCCAACCCTCGAATGGAAATCCTTCTTATGTACCTTTAAATGTTCAGTAAGTTTTTTTATTCTTTCTGTTAATAAAGCAATTTGAACTTCAGGTGATCCAGAATCTCTTTCATTAATTTTAAATTTTTCAATTATCTCCTTTTTTTCTTCTTTTGTTAGAGCCATTTTTACCTCCTTTTTATATCAAAAAATCGCCTATAGCAATGGAATCCCATCACTATAGGTTAGTAAATATTTTAACACATTTATTAATTTAATACCAGTATTTTAATAAGAAAATACATTTTTACATTTTTAATTCATTCTTGCATTTCTCAATTATCTCCAATTCTCTTTTCAATATCTCCTCAATTTTACCTAATAGGAACAAAGTATAATTTTCTGCCTCCTTTTTAATTTCATCTGCTTCTTTCTTTGCTTCTTTAATTATTTCCTCTGCTTCTCTTTTAGCTTCTTTTGTAATATTATTTTCTTTTAAAAGATTATCTGCTTTTTCTCGTGCGTATCTTATAATATTTTGAGCTTCCTCTTGGGCTTCTTTTATTATCTCATCTCTTCTTCTTATTATTTTTCTTGCTTCTATCAATTCTTCAGGTAAAGTTTCATCTAAATTTTTAATTAATAACATTAATTTATTATAATCTACAATAATCTTTTCAAATATAGGAATAACAAAACTTTTTTTGATAATCTCCCTTATTTCTTCAATAATCTCAAAAGATCTATTTAGCATTTTCATTCCTGAATTTTATATAAAGTTTCTTAGCTACTATATCAGGCACTAAGTCTTTAACACATCCTCCAAATTTTGCAATCTCTTTAACCATACTTGAGCTTAAATATGCATATTTTGAGTCGGTAACAAGAAATATAGTTTCACACTCAGGATATAACTTTTTATTTGCTAAAGCTTGTTGAAATTCATATTCAAAATCTGAAACAGCTCTTAACCCTCTTATTATAATCTTTGCTTCTACTCTTTTTAAATAATCTACAAGAAGACCATCAAAATGGTCCACATAAACATTTTTTATATCTTTTACGCTTTCTCTTAACATCTCTAATCTCTCTTCAAGGGTAAAAAGAGGAACCTTTGCTACATTCTGAGCAATAGCAACAATTAATTTGTCGCAAATATTTGCAACCCTTTTAATAATATCCAGATGTCCATAAGTGACAGGGTCAAAGGTTCCTGGATAAACTGCTTTTCTAAGCATTTCCATTTTTCCTCACATAATAACTAAAACATGTCTCTCCAAAAATTTTTATATCATATAATTCTAAAATTTTAAACTTATTTTGCAAATTTACCTTCTTATGATGTTCCATAACTATAATTCCATTTTTACTTATCCATAAATTTTCCTCTAATAAACTTAATATTTCATTTACTCTTTTTCCGTAGGAATAGGGTGGATCTATAAATATAATATTAAATTCTTCATGAAATTCTCTTTTTAAAAAAGAAAAAACATCTTGATAAAAAATCTCTACTCTATCCTCCACTCCTAAATTTTTTGTATTATCTCTTAATAATTTTACAGCTGGGAAATAATTTTCAACAAATACGACCTTTTTTGCTCCTAAGCTTAGAGCCTCAAAACCGACAATGCCAGATCCTGAAAAAAGATCTAAAAAATATGAATCAATAATCCTCTCCCCTAAGGAGTTAAATAAAGACACTCTCCCCTTATCCATTGTAGGTCTATATTTTCTTCCCTTTAGTGTTTTTATTGGTCTTCCCTCAAAAATTCCTCTAAGGATCCTTATTTCAGAGGACAAGAGTTTTCTCCTTTTTCTCTTTTATAATCCATCTTTTAATAGGAATATTTTCCTCTTTCTCCAAATTGGCATCCTCTTTTAAAATTTCAAAAGCTTCTTTTCTTGCTATCTCAAGAATCCTTAAATCTCTTGTAAGATCTGTTAGATGAAGATCAGGAAGACCATGTTGTCTTGTGCCAAAAAATTCTCCTGGACCACGAATCTCTAAGTCTTTATTTGCTATCAAAAATCCATCATTAGTGCTTACAAATACCTTTAACCTTTCTCTTGCTTCCTCTCTATTAAGATTTGCAATTAAGAAACAAACTGATGGGGTTTCCCCTCTACCTATTCTTCCTCTTAATTGATGAAGTTGAGCTAATCCAAAACGATGAGCATCTTCAACTACCATAATAGATGCATTAGGAACATCAATACCTACTTCAATCACAGTTGTTGCTACTAATATCTGTATTTTGCCATTTCTAAAATCCTCCATTATACGTGTCCTTTCATCTTTGGGAATTAATCCATGAATTAATCCAATATTGAAATTTGGAAATACCTTTTTAAGTTTTTCATATAATTTACTTGCAGACTCTGCCTCTAATTTTTCTGATTCTTCAATAAGAGGACAAACAATATATGCTTGTTTTCCTGATAATATTTCTTTTTCTACTAAAGAATATACTTTTTTTCTTTCAGATGTAGAAAAAAGATAAGTACTAACAGGTTTTCTACCGGGAGGTAATGTATCTATAATAGATATATCAAGCTCTCCATAAATAGTTAATGCTAAGGTTCTGGGAATAGGAGTAGCAGTCATTACTAAAAGATGAGGATTTTTCCCTTTTTTCCATAAATTTGATCTCTGAATAACTCCAAATTTATGTTGCTCATCTATAATTACTAAACCTAGATTTTTAAACTTGACTTCTTCTTGGATCAAAGCATGGGTTCCAATTACTACAAATAAATCCCCTTGATTTAATTCTTCTAATATGCTTAATTTCTCTTTTTTCGAAAGACTTCCTATAAGAAGTCCTACTCTTATACCCAGAGGCTCAAAGAGGGGTTTTAATCTATTATAATGCTGTTCTGCCAATATTTCTGTAGGAACCATAAAAGCAGATTGATATCCATTTTCCACTGCTAATAAAATTGCCATTGCAGCAACTACTGTTTTTCCAGAGCCAACATCTCCTTGTAATAATCTATGCATAGGTTTTCCTGAAGAAAGATCAGATTTTATCTCCTCCCAAACCTTTTCTTGGGCAGAGGTAAGCTTAAAAGAAAGTTTATCAAGAAATTTTTTTACCAGTTGACTTTCAGTATTAAATATTGGCGCAGAAAGTGACTCAATCTCTTTTTTCTTTTGGACTAAAGTTAACTGCATAAATAACAATTCTTCAAAGACTAACCTTTTTGTGGCACTACCCATCAAGAGAAATGAAGTAGGAAAATGTTTTTCTACTACACTTATTGGTTTATCCATAAGATTATATTTTTGTTTAATTTTTTCTGGGAGAGTATCTTCTATAAAAATTGAATACTGAGTGATAACATCATATATTAGTTGCCTCATAATTTTTTGAGATAATCCTTGAGTTAAAGAATAAATTGGGACAATTCTACCTACATGCAATGTTTCCTCTTTTTCTTCCAAAATTTCGTATTCTGGATTTTCCATTTCAAAATTTCTAAGAATCTTTTTCACTTCACCAGAGATAAGAACTTCGGTTCCTACTGGCAAATTCTGTTTTATAAATCTTTGGTTATACCAAATTGCATACATATAAGATGTATCATCACTTACTTTTGCCCTTAATACAGGAATCCCCTTATATGGTGTTCTACTCTCTTCATAACCAAGAATTTTCACCTTTAAAGTAACCTTTTCTCCCGGAATTAATTGAGCAATCTTTTTTAGCTTTGATCTATCGTCATAATCTCTTGGGAAATAATAGAGCAAATCTCTTAGGGATTTTATATCAAGTTTATTCAACAATTTTGCCCTTTTAGGCCCTACCCCTTTTATATATTGAATTGGCTTATTCCAAAAATCCTCATTGGAATAAACCTCTAAAGCAGAATTTATAATTCCGTAAATTTCTGAAATTATCTTTTTTCTTTCCTCAAAGTTTTTACTTGAATAATTAGATATTAGCTCTAAAACTTTAGTAGACCAAAATCCCTTCCAG
>CALHLF010000002.1 GCA_938034905.1 uncultured bacterium
TTAAAGAAATTTTCCCCTCCTATCAGATAAATAGAAAGGGAGTAGGGACGATAATTTAAATAGCTAAGAGATTCTTTTACAAGTAATAAACTTCTAATTAAAACTCCAAATAGGAAAAGAATTTTATATTCAATAAGTTCTCTCTTTTTATGTAATTCATCCTCTGATCTTTCCTTTTTTTGATTGAGTTCAGAAAGAACCTTTGATCTCTCTTCAACTAAAATTTTCAAAATCTCCGTAAATTCAGGAGGAAGGTTTATTCTTAATAAAAAGGGGAGATTATTCTGAATTTTTGTAAGGTATTTTTTAAGTTTTTTATTTTCTAAAAAGACTTCTGGTAAATAACCTTTTTTGACTAAAAGAATTGTTGCTAAATGGAAATACTCTCCTTGTTCTGTGTAAGGAAAAATATTTAAAATATTTTCTATTATTTTGATTTTTTCTCTCCAAGAATTGGCAAAATCCTCACCATTTATTTCTTCACCAAAATAGATGGAAAGAAATTTAGGCAATTTAAAAGTATGATCCTTTAAATATCTTAAATTATCTAAAATATTCAATCTAATTCTTAACAAATAACTTTGAGGAACATCGACGCCATTTTTTCTTAATTCACCTAAAAAATAATCCACCATAGGGGAATATTTTGATCCAAACTCAGGAACTGCTAAGATTTTTGGTGGTCTTCTCATCTCAGCCATAAAAGGTCCTGCTTTTCCAATAATTGCAAACCCATAAGGAAAATTATTAGAAGATAGTAATGTTTTAATAAATTTGCAGGCATCGTTTAAATCATATTTAGAAATGAAGGTAGTAGATGAGCAATGTGGAGAAAATAGCCTTATATAACTTCTATCTTTTCCATTTTTTATTTCGATACTACATCGAGTCAAAATATCTCTTCCTAATTTATCCTTAGAGAATATTTCTATAAAAAATGGAGGATGAAATAAGTCTTGGGTAATACTTAGTCTCTTTAAATGTAATTTAGCTTTGTTTAAAGAGGTATTATATGAATCCACAAAGATATTGGGATATCTTAAACAAAGATCAAAAAAGTAATAATTTTCTTTATCTATCTCATTATCCGAAAATATTTTCAGCATCTCAGAAGTAGTTGAGAGTTCTAAACTTATAGAATCAAAATAAATATCACTTATAATCTTTTTTGATAAATATTTTTGAAGCTCTACTAAGGAGATAGGTTTTCCTTCTTTTAATAATTCTTTAAACCATTTTTTTATTTTTTTTGCTCTCATTAGTATTTCTCTTCTTTTATCTTTATCTTTGATTTGTCTTAGAGATCCTCTTACTGCAAGATAAAAAAGTTTTTTAATTAAATCCAAAAGATTTGATTCATCTATATATATACTAGATAAACTTATTTCTTCTGAATGTCTTGGGACTATACCATACCATCCTAAGGACTTTGAAAAAAGATAATATATTTCAGAAACTGGATTTTTTCTAAAATATTCCTTTAATACATCCTTATTTGCACATGGTCCCTCATGGGTTACCTCTGATATTCTCTCATAATCCCAAGAAAAACTCAAAGATTCTAAAGCCTTTTTAAATTCCTTATCTTTATCTAAGATTTCTCTAAATTCTTTCCATTTCTTTGCAAGCCAAGAAAGACAAAAATTTAAATCTTTATATTCCTTAGGTTCGATAGGAACAGCATAAAATAGCCCATAGGAAATATCTTGATTTATATAAACTGCTCCAGTAATCCTTTGGGTATAGTCTTCTGTTATTGTAAATCTCTGATTATCTTTATAAAAAGAGATTAATCTTTGATCACCTGTTCCCAGTTTTTCATCATGAATAAAGGGATAAAAGGGAATTTCATCCTTAAGAAATTTTTTAAGAGCAATATCTGTAATAAGACCATCCCAAAAAATATTTTGGTCTCCTTTAAAAACTTTTTCTATACCAATTTCTTTTAAAACTTTTAATAAATCACGAGGAGAAAAATGAATCTTATACGTTATAAAATTTTTGTCTTCTCTTATTTTCTCTTTACAAACTTCTATCATTAAAAATCACCTAAATATCTAAATTTCTTACAAATTTTGCCCTCTCCTCAATAAAGGCTCTTCTTTCTTCTACGTTATTTCCCATTAATACAGAAAATATTCTTTCTGCCTCTAAAGCATCTTCAATGGTTACCTGTAATAGAACTCTTTTTTGAGGATCCATTGTTGTTTCTCTTAATTGTTCAGGATCCATTTCTCCCAACCCTTTATATCTTTGGATATATACATTTTCTGGATAATTCCAGTTCTTCAAAATTTGTTCCTTCTCTTCTTCACTATATGCATATTTCTCCTCCTTCCCCCTTTTTAGAAGATAGAGAGGAGGCTGAGCAATATATACATACCCTCCTTCAATAAGAGGTCTTAAATGTCTATAAAAGAAAGTTAAAAGAAGAGTTCTTATATGAGCACCATCAACATCAGCATCTGTCATTATTATAATCTTGTGATATCTTAGCTTTGATAAGTCAAAATCTTGTCCGATACCTGTCCCTAAGGATGAGACTATAGCTCTTATTTCTTCACTAGAAAGAATTCTTGAGAGATGTTGAGCTTTTTCAACATTTAGGATTTTACCCTTTAAAGGAAGAATAGCTTGATATCTTCTATCTCTTCCTTGTTTTGCAGAACCACCTGCAGATTCTCCCTCCACTATAAATAGTTCACAGAGTCTCGGATCCTTTTCTGAACAATCTGCAAGCTTTCCAGGAAGTAAAGTTGATTCTAAAATTCCCTTTCTTCTCACCAATTCTCTTGCTTTTCTTGCAGCTTGTCTTGCTCTATATGCCTCAATAACTTTATTTAAAATTAGCTTTCCCTTCTCTGGATTTTCTGAGAAAAATTTATTTAATTCTTCCTCTGTCACAGTTTCAACAAATTTTCTTACCTCTGAATTTCCAAGCTTTGTTTTTGTTTGTCCTTCAAATTGGGGCTCTGGGATCTTTGTATTTATTATTACTACTAATCCTTCTCTAACGTCTTCCCCAGATAAAGATTCTTCTTCTCTCCATAAATTCCAACTTCTGGCAAAATTATTAGCAACCTTTGTTAAAGCAGTTCTGAATCCTGAAACGTGAGTTCCTCCCTCTATTGTGTGAATTCCATTTACATAGGATAATAAGAGTTCATCGTATCCAGTATTATATTGGAATACAACTTCTAAGACTAGATTATTTTCTTCTCTTTTAAAATAATATGGTTCATGTAAAATTTCTTTACCTTTGGAAAGATATTCAATAAATTCTAATAATCCTCCTTCAAAATGAAAAATATTTTTTCTATTTGATAATTCATCTATAAGTTCAATAGTTACCCCTTTATTAAGGAAGGCGAGTTCCCTTAATCTATTAGCAATAATATCATAATCAAATTTTACAGTTTCAAATATAGTGGAATCAGGATAAAATAAGATCTTTGTTCCTGTCTCTGTGGTTTTTCCTACTATTTTTATGTCTCCCTTAGGTTTACCCTTTTCATAAACCTGATAATAGATATTTCCATCTCTTTTTACTTCAACTTCAAGTCTCGAAGACAAGGCATTTACTACAGAAAGTCCCACTCCATGGAGTCCCCCGCTTATTTTATATATAGAATTAGAAAACTTACCTCCTGCATGAAGGGTAGTTAATACTACCTCTAATGCAGACTTCTTCGCTTGAGGATGAATCTCCACAGGAATACCTCTTCCGTTATCTTGTACTATAACTCCTCCATCTTTTCTTAAAAGGACTAATATATAATTACAAAATCCAGATAATACTTCATCAATGCTATTGTCAACCAATTCAAAGACCAAGTGATGAAGACCACGAATTCCGGTATCTCCTATATACATGCCCGGTCTTCTTCTAACTGCTTCTGTCCCTTCAAGAATCTGAATACTTTCTGCAGTATAATTATCCTTTCTTACCATCATATTTTCCTCCTTTTTGTAGAATTAATAAGCTTTTTATGTATTTTTCAAAAATAGCTTTAAGCTCTTCATCTTTAATTACACCAACTATTTTAGCAACTCTTTCTTCTTCCCGCAAAGAGAGTTTAATTTTAGGTTTTTCTTGGATCCTTTTTGTTTTTTTAAAAGAAGTTCCTTTATCTAAAAAAATAATATCTTTAATGACGGGATATTTTAAAGAATCATTTAGATCCTTTAAAATTTTTGGCTTTAAAAGATTTAATTCTTGAGTCCATACTCCACTATCTACATATACATATAAAGTTCCATTTTTAATAAATTTAGGATAGGTATGAGAAGCCAAAGTATCTCCAACAACTTTTGGCCAATTTTCTAAAGCAAGATATTCACAAATATTTTTTTCTATTTTTAATTTCGAAAAAACTTCCCAGAGTTTATCAGAAATTGGTTTAGGCACGATAATAAACCTCTCCTGAAATTACCTCAAAAAAGGGAAGATTCTCCAATATTTTTAACTTATGAGCAGAAGTAATAAAGACTTGATATTCCTTTATAGAATTCCATAATATCTCTTGTTTCTCTTCATCTAGTTCTGAAAATAGATCGTCAATTAACAAAATTGCTTTTTCTTTTCTTTTCTCAGAAAGTAATTTTAATTCTGAAAGCTTCCAAATTAAAAAAGCCATCTTTCTTTCTCCACCAGAGCCAAAATTTTTTAGATTATATCTTTCTCCATCCTTTTTCCAATAAAAAATAAGATCATCTCTATGAGGTCCTATAGAAGTATACTTTTTTTCTAAATCATTAGCCTGAGAATATATTAAAGTTTCTTCAAAAGACTCTTTAATTCTTGTTTCATCAAAACTATTAAAAGAGAAACTTCCCCTATATTCAACCTCTAATACCTCTTCTCCTAAAAGTTTTTTACTTATTTCCCTTAAATATTTTTCTATCTCCTTTAAAGTTGATAATCTATACCACAAAATATTACTTCCTTTTTCAATAAGTATTTTATTCCATACTTCTAATTCTTTCTCTTTTTGATAATTTCTTAGAAATAAATTCCTTTGATATAGAGCTTTTTGATATTCAATTAATACTTTGTTATAAGAATAAAATAAGGTTGATATAAATCTATCAAGTAAAAATCTTCTTTTACTTGGCTCCTCTTTTATTTTTGAAACCTCTTCTTGAGTAAAGAGAATTATAGGGAACAAATAAATAAGTTCTCTTTGCCTCTTAACATTTTTTTGATTAATTTTCATCTTCTTTTCTCCAGAAGTATTCAAAGCAGATTCCAACAATATATTTCGTTCCTGCCAAAAAACATTTCCTTTTATATATAAGAAATCTTCTCTCCATTTAATTAATTCCTTTTCTATAAAAGTTCTAAAGGATTTTCCAGTAAAAAGAAAATATATAGATTCCAATAGATTTGTTTTTCCTTGAGAATTTTTTCCATAGAGAATATTAATTTGTGAAAAATTTACTTCTATATTTTTTATATTTCTAAAATTAACTACCCTAAGTTTCTCTAAAAACAACTATTTTTTGTACACCACCTTATAAGTATTACCATTAATTTCCACAAGATCTCCATCCTTCAAAACTTTGTGTCTTCGAACTTCAGTTTCTCCATTTACTTTAACTCTTCCAGAGATAATAAGCATTTTAGCCTGACCACCTGTTTCAACAATACGAGCCCATTTTAAAAACTTATTTAAAGTAATACCCATAGTATAAATTTCAATTTCTTTTATCTTCATAATCTTACAGGCATTAAAACATAAATATAACTTTCATCATTGGGGATTTTGATCAATGCAGGACCTAAATTAGAAGTAAATCTCAACTCTATCTCTTCAGAGTCTATGTTTTCTAAAGGCTCAATAAGATACTCTACATTAAATCCAATTTCTAAATTTTCCTCACTTCCAATAATCTCCGCAGGAATAACCTCTCTTCCTGCTCCCCTTTCTGAGGTCAAAGAAGAAAGAACCACCTCTTGTGAAGAAATATTAATTTTTACTGTATTTGTTTGATCTGCAGAGGCCAAAACTTCCATTCTCTCTAAAACACCTAATAAATCTTCTCTATTACATTTAAATCCAATAATAAAATCGGAGGGAATAATTTTATCGTAAGAAGGAAACTGCCCTTGAAGAAGTCGAGAAGTAAAGTAGACAGATTCACATTTAAAAAGGATCTGACTATCTAAAAAGGCCACACCAATATTCTCTGTTTTTATTTTAGAGATTATTCTTTGAAATTCCTTAAGACTTTTGGCAGGTATTATAACACTTGGGATCTCTACAGAACTTGATATTTTGGTAAGAGCAAGTCTATGTCCATCTACTGCTACAAGATTTATATATCCATCTTTACTCTCCATTAATACTCCTGTGAGAACTTGTTTAATTTCATCCTCTGCTGCTGCAAATAGAGTTTGTTTTATACCTTTTAAAAAATCTTCTCTATTGAGATAAATTTGAGGTTGAATATTTTCTAAATCCAATTTAGGAAATTCCTCAGTATTTTCTCCTTGAATTTCTACAGTAGAATAACCTGCATAAATAATAGCTCTATTTCTCTCATTTACAGTAAATTCTAAGGATACAGAGGGAAGCTTATTTACAATATCTCCAAAAAGATTCCCAGGAAGACAAACTTCTCCAGATTCTTCTACTATTACAGGTATACTTAGAGATAGTCCTATCTCAAGATTATTAGATTGAAGATAAAGAATATCATTTTCTGCCTTAAGATAAACATAGGTAAGAATAGGCAAAGTTGTCTTTGTAGCAATAGCAGTTTTTACTATTTGTAAAGCATTACTTAAATCTTCCTGTTGGGTAATAAATTTCATCTCCTATCCTCCTTCCAACATTTTTCTTCAATAATTATAACTTTTATTTGACAAAAAAACAAAGTCTTATTACAATATGTAATGTTGAGTAAGTTAGTCAATATTTTAAGGAGGAGATATGTTTAAAATCTCTGCTAAATTAGATTGCAGTTTGAGAGCATTAATTCTTTTAGGGAAGAATTATGGAAAAGAGGTTTTTTCTTTAAATAAAATATCAGAGGAGGAGGGAGTTTCTAAAGACTTTTTAGCACAGTTAATGTTAGATTTAAAAAAGGCAAATATTGTTGAAAGTTTTAAAGGAATTAGTGGGGGATATATTTTAAAAAGACCCCCTTCAGAAATAACTCTTAAAGAAATATTTGAAGCCATAGAAGGACCTTTAAGTATTATTGAATGTATTCATACATCTGAAAAAATATGCAAAATACAAAATGCTTGTGCCCCTAAAAGGGCATGGGAATATATTGAAAAGAAAATTTTGGAAATTCTAGAAAGTTTTACCTTAGAAGATCTCATTATGGGAATGGAGAAAAATAAGGAGGTTATATTGTTATGAGTAGACCAATTTTAGAGACAAAAAACTTATGGGTAAAAGTAGGAGAAAATGATATTATTCAAAATTTAAATTTTAAATTAAATCCAGGGGTTCATATTCTTTTAGGACCAAATGGAGCTGGAAAATCTACATTATTAGGCTCCATTATGGGATTGGAAAGATTTAAAATAACTGGAGAAATCCTTTGGAAGGGAGAAAATATTACAAATTTATCTCCTGATAAAAGGTTCCAAAAAGGGATATTTCTAGCTTACCAATTACCTCCAGTGGTAAGGGGAGTTAGATTAAAGGATGTGCTCAAAAAAATATTAAATATTAATCAAAAAAAGAATCTTCCAGAAGAAGTTTATCAATATCTCAAAGATTTAGATCTTGATGAATCTTTCTTAGATAGGGAAATAAACCAAGGATTTTCAGGAGGAGAGAGAAAAAAGAGTGAGATTCTCCAGGTTTTATTAGCAAAACCTGAATTGGCCCTCTTAGATGAGCCTGATTCGGGGGTAGATATAGACGCTTTAAAATCAATAGGTAAAGCAATTCAAAAGATTTCAAAGGAGTGTAATTTACTTATAGTTTCTCATAATCTTAAAGTATTAGATTACGTAAAACCAAATTCTGTTTTAGTTTTGATAGATGGTAAGTATATATATACCGACGGTACAGAAATAATCCATATCATTGAGGAAAGAGGATATGATTTTTTAAGGAGGAAAATGTATGTTGAGAAATTATCTCTTGGAAATTAGAGAAAAAGCGTTGAAAGCTAAGGATAAGGTCTCTCCTTTCGGACCTGATATTAATTTGGAAAATTTTTTCAAAGAGGTAAAAGAAATTTCTATTGAAGATTTATCTCAATTGTCTTCTGAAATTATTGAGAATATTCAATATTCTGGGATCTCTCCCAGTGAAGAAGATAAAGCAGGTACCTTTTTTCAAATAAATCATAGTGTGGTATATGAAAAATTACATAAAATTTATCAAGGAAAAATGGAAATGATTTCTATCGAAGAAGCTCTAAACAAGTATGATTGGTTAGAAGATTATTATGGAAAATTGGTTTCTCCAGATACCGATAAATATACTGCTTGGACAGAATTAAAACCTACAGGAGGTTATTTCATCCATGTATATCCAAATCAAATAATATCAGCCCCAGTTCAGGCCTGTCTATATATAAAAGAGGGAAATATAAGTCAAAATGTTCATAATATAATTATTGTAGAAGAAGGAGCAGAAGTATTTGTAACTACTGGCTGTTTAACTCATCTTAAGAACGAACCTGGAGTTCATATAGGGATTTCTGAATTTTTTGTAAAAAAAGGAGCTAAATTATTTTTCACAATGATTCATAATTGGTCCGAGGAATTTCACGTGAGACCAAGAACTGTAGTTAAAGTGGAAGAAGGAGGCATATTTGTAAATAACTATATTTCATTAAAACCGGTAAGGTCAATTCAAAGTTTTCCTACTGCTTATGTAGAAAGGAATGGAATTGCAAGGTTTTACAGTATTATATATGGAAGAAAAAACTCCTATATAGATTTAGGAGCAAGAATAATCTTAGAAGAAGGAGCACGAGGAGAAATAATCTCAAGAATTATTGCAGATGAATCTTCTGAAATATATAGTAGAGGTGAAATTATCGGAAAGGAGAAAAAAAGCAAAGGACATTTAGACTGTAAGGGAATATTGTTAAAACCATCCGCAAAAATTTCTGCTATTCCAATCCTTACTGCTCTAAATCCTGAAAGTGAGTTATCCCATGAGGCTGCTATAGGTCCTATAGCAGAAGAAGAGATTGAATATTTAACAACGCGTGGTTTTAATAGAGATGAAGCTATATCAACTATAACCCGAGGATTTTTAAATTTAGATATTCCTGGCCTTCCAAAGGTAGCCAAAGAACAGATAAGCTACACATTAGCCCAACTTGAAAAAGGAGGATTATAATTCTATCTCTCCTACCCCATCTGCTACCTCTAAAATTAAAATATCAGGAGGAAAACCAAATCTGAGTTTATAAGATTCTTTAATTTTTTGGCACCAAAGATTAAGCATTTTGGAGGGAACAAGATTTATAGTAGAACCTCCAAATCCTCCTCCTGTCATTCTTGAGGTAAAAGCATAAAATTCATGAGCCTTCTCAAAGAGAAAATCTAACTCTTCACAGGTAACTTCATAAAGATATCTTAAACTATTATGAGATTCCACCATATACTTATCTAATTCTTCCCATTTATTTTCCTTTAATGCATCTACAAAATTAAGAACTCTTATATTTTCCTTATAAACATGTTCTACCCTTCTTTTTAAAGGATCTGGAAGAACCTTTTGAGATAAAATGAATCCTTCCTCATCTAAATCCCTTAATGAATTTATGGGAAGATAATTTTTTAAAATTTCTAAGGCTTTTTCTCCCTCCTCTCTCCTCTTAGAATATCCCTCTCCTGCAATAGAATGTTTTACCTTTGTATCTACAATTACTAATTCCAAATCTTTGCTCTTTATATCAAAGGGAATATATTCATATTCTAAACTCCTTGTATCTAATAAAAGAGCATAATCCTTTTTCCCAAAAGCTGAGATAAATTGATCCATAATTCCACACCTTGCTCCCACAAATTCATTTTCAGCCCTTTGAGATAATTTAACAATATCTATTAAGTTTAGTGGAAGCTGGAAATATTCCTTTAATCCATAAGAAACAGAAATTTCATATGCTGCAGAACTTGATAATCCTGCACCTATGGGAATTTCACTGGATATATATCCATCAAAACCTGGAATATCTCCAACCTTTTCTTTTATTTCCTTCAAAACTCCTTGTAAATAATTGGTCCATGGATAATCATTGTTATATTCAATTTTATCTATACTAAATTCAAAGGATTGAGAAAAATTTTCAGAATATATTCTAATCTTTTTTGTTTTATTTTCTTTTAAATAAAAATAAAAATACTTGTTTATTGCACAAGGAAGAACATATCCTAAATGGTAATCTGTATGTTCCCCAATAAGATTTACTCTTCCTGGAGCTCTAAAACCTCTTACTTTTTCAATATTCCCAAAAAACTCCTTTAATTTCTCTTTCATTTTTCTAACCTCCCTATGGAATCTCTCAAAAGTTTAGCAGAATCCTCAGGGGCTAAAGGATTTATAAAAGTACCTGCTCCTGATTCCACACTCGCAAGATATTTGATTTTATCTTTATCTCTATGAAGAGAATAAAATTCAATATGAAAATGATAAAAAGGATAATCTCCCTTTGAAGGTTTTTGATGGAGAACCATCATATATGAAAAATTAAAACCATATACATTATCATAAGCTTTAGCAATTTTTCCTATCATCTCAGCTAAATACATTTTTTCACCATAGGTCATTTCAGAGAGAGAACCTAAATGTCTATTAGAATAAATATGTAATTCAAAGGGATATTTACCAAAGAAGGGCATAAAGGCTGTAAAATATTTATTTTCATAAACCAATCTATCCTTTTCACCTTTCTCCTTATCTAATATAGAGCAAAAAAGACATTTATTATTTTTATCATAATATTCCTTTGAGGAATTTAGTTCCTTCTCGATTATTGGGGGAATAAAGGGAAAGGCATAGATTTGTCCATGGGGATGATGTAAACTCACCCCAATTATTTCCCCTCTATTTTCAAAGATAAATACATATTTTATAAACTCTAAAGAACTTAAATCCTTAAATCTATCTTCCCAAACTAATACTAACTTTTCAATTTGTTCTAAGGGCATTCGAGATACCGAAGAATCATGATCCATGGTATATAAAACTACCTCACAGATTCCCTGTCCTCCTCTTAGTTTGTAAATTTCATCTTCAAAGGGAGTTATATCAGATGTCTCTTTTGTTAAAGATGGGAATCTGTTCTCAAAGACTAAGAGATCATAGGGCTTTGGAACCTCAATTCCCCCATAACATAAAGGACACTTTTCTCTTGGTGGAAGCACAGGTCTTTCTTGAACCTTTCCAGCTACAATAACCCATTCTTTTAAAAACGGATGCCATCTCAATTCACTACTCATCCTTCACATCTCCCTCTAATTCAAAGTCATAATAATACATTAGTCTTCCATCTTCTTTTTCTTCTATTCTTTTTATCATTTTCCATTTTCTCATAGAAAATTCCTCCCTATTCACTATACCTCCTCAATAATTTTATAACTTCTTTTTCAGTCCAATCCATTAAATTAAATAAATCTTCTTCACATTCTATTTCAGTTTTTCCTTTCCAATTTTCCATTATTTTAATTATTAATGGAACTATTTGGGAAAACTTTATCTTTTTCTTTAAAAAGTAAGAAACAAGAATTTCATCAGAAATAGCAAGAATAGCAGGATAAATATCTCCCTTCTTGACTGCTTCGTATAAATATTTAATAATGGGAAACATTTTATCATCTATAGGATAAAATTCTAATTTTATTTTACTTAAATCAAGCTCTTCCCATTTAAAATTTATTCTTTTAGGATAGAAGAGAGCATATTGGATAGCAAATTTCATATTTGTAGGAGAAAGATAAGCCATAAAAGAACCATCAACAAATTCAACGATTCCATGGATAATACTTTGAGGATGAATAAGAACATCAATTTTTTCATAAGGCAAATCAAAAAGATAATGAGCTTCTATAATCTCTAAAGCCTTATTTACAAGATTCGCAGAATCAATAGTAGTTTTCTTTCCCATTTTCCATCGGGGATGATTTAAGACTTCCTCCAAATTTGCCTCTTCTATATACTTTTCCTCTTTCCCAAAAAAAGGACCCCCTGATGCAGTTAATATTATTTTTTCAACTTCTTTTTTTCTGTTTAAAAGAAGTTGAAAGATAGCACTATGTTCACTATCTATTGGAATTATTTCAGAGTTTGAGTTTTTAAGCCAGCCCTTTAAAAATTTTCCACCCATGACAATTACTTCCTTTGTTGCTAAAGCAATTTTTTTGTTTTTTAGTATTGCTCTTTTTGTAGGATAAATTGCCTCAATTCCAGAAATTGCTATTACAATTAAATCTGACTCCTCTAAATCTGCTAGAATTTCTATCCCTTCTCTTCCAAAAAAAATCTGAGGATTATAGGTAAAAGAGGGAGTTTCTATTTGAGGATTATAAATAGCTAAATAAGGAGGTTTAAATTCTTCAGCTAAATTTTTTAATATAGAGACATTTTCTTTAACTGCTAATCCTATTATTTCAAACTCATCTTTATGTTCTCTTATCACTTCAAGAGTTTGTAGTCCTATAGAACCCGAAGCACCAAGAATTACCACTTTCTTCATAATCTTAATAGGGAAAGAAAATAGTAAACTGTTGGTATGGCAAAAAGAAGACTGTCAAATCTATCTAAAACTCCCCCATGTCCAGGAAGAAGTGAAGAAGTATCCTTTACTCCAATTTCTCTCTTTAACATTGATTCTACTAAGTCTCCCAATTGCCCCATAATACTCACTACAATTCCAAGAATTACAGTAAATAAGGGCCTCCAAGAATAAAGATAGGAAAATATTAAAGAAGTTAAACCAGAAAAAATAATACTTGCTATCGTCCCTTCAATAGTTTTCTTAGGACTAATAGAAGGAGCTAAAAGATGTTTTCCAAAGGTTTTTCCTATAAAAAATGCAGATGTATCAGAAATCCAAACTAAAATAAATGTAAAATAACAAATTTTTTCTCCATTGGGTAAATTTCTTAGCATCAAAAGATATCCTAAGAGGAAGGGAATATAAAAAAATCCTAAGAAGGTTAAGGAAAGATCGGTGATAGATTTTCTCCTCCGAAAAAGCTCATATATAAATAAAACTAAGATTAGGAAGGGTAAAGAAATTATTAAGGCTCTTTTTGAATCAAAATAAATGAAAGTTAAATAGATGAGCCCTAAAATTATTCCTTCTAATTTTAAAGGGCTAAATTTATATCTTTCTAAAAGGGTATAGAATTCTAATAAACCAAACCCCCCTAAAATCATTACAAAGATAAATAATATCTGTCCCCCCATATGAATAGTCCAAAGAATAAGGGGAATACCCCAAAGTCCCGTGATTATTCTCTCTAACACCTATAATCCCCCAAAACGTCTTTTTCTTTGCGCATACTCTAAGCACGCTTGCTTTAAATCTTCCTCATTAAAATCGGGCCAATATTTATTTGTAAACCAAAGCTCTGTATACGCCAATTGCCAGAGGAGAAAATTGCTTATTCTATATTCTCCACTAGTTCTTATGAGAAGATCAGGATCAGGAAGATCATAGGTGGAGAGATATTTACAAAAACTTTCTATACTAATTTCCTCTAAGGAAATTTTTTTCTCAATTACGTCAGAAGCAATTTTTTTGCATGCAGAGACAATATCCCATCTTCCTCCATAGTTTAATGCAACAGTAACTATCCCTCTACTTCCATATTTTGTTTCATTAACAACCCTTTTAATCCTTTCTTGGAGATAGGAGGGAATTTCAGAAATATTTCCTATAACTTTTAGTTTAATTCCATTTTCAATTAATTTATTTTTAAATTTATCAATACTTTCATCTAAGATTCTCATTAATCCTTCTACTTCGTCCCGTGGTCTCTTCCAATTCTCTGTTGAAAAGGCAAAAAAGGTTAAATAAGGAATACCCCATCTAAACCCCACTTCTGAGATCCTTTCTACAACTAAAGCTCCTTCTCTATGTCCCATAATTCTAGGAAGCATTCTTTGCTGGGCCCACCTTCCATTTCCATCCATTATGAAGGCAATATGCTTAGGAAGTTTATCTTTGGGAATTTCAATCTCCATTATTTTCTCTCTTGATAATTCTCATAGGATAAAATAAAAAACCATTTTCCATCTTCATATCTTTCCATTATAACTCGCAAATCTCCAAAGGCTTCCTGCGATGAGAAGGGGTAATCTAATTCATAGCTTATTTTTTCTTTTGGTATAATTTTAAGAACATCCCCTATCTTCCATCCAAGAAAGCTTTCCATATATTAAACTTCCATAATCTCTTTCTCTTTTGTAGATAATAATTTGTCTATTTCATTAATGTATTTATCGGTTAGCTTTTGCAATTCATCTTGTAATCTATGAAACTCATCTTCTGAAATTTTACCTTCTTGTTTTTCTTTTTTAAAAGTTTCTAAATAATCTCTTCTAATATTTCTTATTGCCACCCTTCCATTTTCAGCCTCTTTGTGGACAATCTTTACTAACTCTTTTCTTCTCTCTTCAGATAATGGTGGAAAATTAACCCGAATTACTTGCCCATCATTTTGAGGAGTTAATCCAAGATTTGATTTTAAAATTGATTTCTCAATTTCATGGAGAATATTCTTATCCCATGGCTGAATTACTATAGTTCTACCATCGCTTATTTTTAATGAGGCTACTTGGCTAAGAGGCATCATATTCCCATAATAATTAACTTTTACTTCATCAAAAAGTCCGATAGATGGCTTTCCTGTTCTAATACTCTGAAATTCCTTTTTTACAGCTTCTATAGTCTTTTTCATTCGCTCTTCGATTTCTTTAAAGCTTTCTTTACCCATGTTTCTCCCCCCTATTTATTATCTAAGGTCCTATATATGTTCCTATTTTTTCTCCCATGATAATCCTTTTTAAATTTCCCTTTTCAGACATAGAAAAAACTATTATAGGAATTTTGTTTTCCATTGATAAGGAAACAGCAGTAGCATCTAAGGCATTTAATCTTAATTTAAGAAAATCAAGGGCATTAATAGTATCAAATTTCTTAGCGTTGGGATTTAAAAAGGGATCTTCGGTATATACCCCATCAACTTTTGTTTCTTTTAAAATTACCTCTGCTTTTATCTCCGATGCTCTTAAAACTGCTGCTGTATCAGTTGTAAAAAAGGGGTTTCCTGTTCCTGCAGCAAAAATTACTATTCTTCCCTTTTCTAAATGTCTTATCGCCCTTCTACGAATAAAGGGTTCCGCAATTTGTCTCATTTCTATTGCAGTTTGGACTCTAGTATTTACCCCTAATCTTTCCAAAGTATCCTGAAGAGCTAATGCATTTATAACTGTAGCCAGCATTCCCATATAATCTGCAGTAGCCCTATCTATATTCAAACTTTTGCTTTCTCTTCCTCTAAAAAAATTTCCTCCTCCCACTACAATTCCTATTTCTACACCTAAATCATGAACTTCTTTTATATCTTGAGCAATTTGATAGATACTATTAGGATCTAATCCAAATCCCTGAGAGCCACTAAAAATTTCTCCCGAAATCTTTAATAAAATCCTTTTAAATCTTGGTAATGACATAAGCTATTCTTCCTCTCCCACCACATATCTTGTAAACCTTCTTATTACGATGTTTTCACCTAATTTTGATATAGCCTCCATTATAAGATCTTTAACTTTGATCTCTGGATTTTTTACAAAGGGTTGTTCTAATAAACAAACTTCTTCGAAAAACTTTTCAAGTCTTCCACTTACTATTTTTTCTATAACATGAGGAGGTTTATTTCCTTCCTTTTCCAATTGAGCAAGGTAGATATTTTTTTCCCTTTCTAAAACCTCTTGAGGTACATCTTCTCTACTTATATATAAAGGATTCATACCTGCAATTTGAAGGCACAGGTCCTTTGCTAAATTTTTAAACTCATCGGTTCTTGCAACAAAATCCGTCTCACAATTAAGTTCCAATAAAACTCCTAATTTTGAACCTGTATGTATATAAGACTCTATAATTCCCTCTTTTGCAACTCTTGTAGCTTTTTTTGCTGCTTTTACTATACCTTTTTCTCTTAAGATCAAAATTGCTTTTTCTATATCTCCATTAGCTTCTTGCAAAGCACGCTTAGCATCCATTACTCCTGCACCAGTTTTCTCTCTCAATTCTTTAATCATCTCCAAAGAGACTTCCATATTTAAATACCTCCTTATTCAACTTCCATTTCTTTTTCTTGAAGTTCTACTTCTTTTTCTCGTAAGTCTCTTCCCTCAATAATTGCATCTGCTATTTTTGAAACTATTAATTTTACTGCTCTAATAGCATCATCATTTCCTGGAATTGGATAATCAATTAACTCAGGATCACAATTAGTATCTACTATAGCAACAATTGGTATATTTAGTCTTCTTGCCTCTTTTACTGCAATTTCCTCCCTTTTAGGATCTACAATAAATAATACATCAGGAAGAGTCTCTATTCCTCTTAAACCATCGAAAAGCTTAACCAATTTTTCTAATTCTCTTTCATATTTTAAAGCCTCTTTTTTTGGTAGCTTTTCTAATTTCCCATTATTTTTCATCTCTTCCAAGCGAATCATATACTCAATTCTAGACTTTATTGTAGAAAAATTAGTTAACATACCTCCAAGCCATCTCTGAGTTACATAAAAAGCTCCACATCTCTTTGCTTCTTCCTCAATACTTTGCTGAGCTTGTTTTTTAGTTCCCACAAATAGAAAAGTTTTACCTTCTTTTGCTTGTTCTTTTAAAAATTCATATGCTTCTTCTAATTTTACTAAAGTTTTTTGAAGATCAATAATATGAATGCCATTTCTTTCAGAAAAGATATACTCTTTCATCTTAGGACACCATCTTTTTGTCTGGTGTCCAAAATGTACACCCGCTTCTAATAATTGTTTCATTAGTATATGAGCCATTTACACCTCCATTAACATTTTGGTTTTTCCACCCCTCTCTTCTTCTCCTCTTAGAACTTTCTTTCAAACAAGAAAGCACCCCTAAGAGAATCTGAGAGGGTGTGTTGTAATTCGAAAAGAAGTATATCATGAAGAGTATTTAATTACAAGTACTTTTATGATATACTTTATCTTAAAAGGCTTAAAAAATTTAAAAAATTGAAAATAGAAAAAAATTCTCTTTTTTTAGTTTTAATTTGGGAAAAGGATAGAGAAAGTAATATAAAAGAAAATATTCCTATCCTTGCTATTGGGAATGCACGAGAAATTCTTCTCCTCTGTAAAAATATTCTTACCCCTAAAATAAGTCTTTTAGAATTTTTTAAATATTATAAAAAACTTGCAGAAACTTTAGGTTATAACACTGATTTTATGGAGGTTTTAGATTTTTTAAAACTCCTTGAAAAGATGAAGATAATTGAAATGCATGAAATTCCTCGAGAAGTTTTTATGTAATAAAATTTGCTATTTTATAATTTTTTAGGTATACTATACCTGTAAAAATTAATTGAAGGAATATTATATGGTAAAGAAAATAGGTTAAAAGTGGGATTTCCCACTTTTTCTTTTTAATTATGAAGGAACAAATTAGATTGGAAATTATTAAAAAGGTAAAAGAAATTACTAAGCCTATTTTCGAAAAGGAAGGAATAGAGCTTGTGGATATTGAATATCAAAGAGAAAAGCAGGGATGGGTTCTAAGATTTTATATCCATAAGCCTGGAGGAGTTTCTGTGGAAGATTGTGCTTTTATTAGTGAAAAAATAGGAAGAGAACTGGATTTCTATGATCCAATACCTCATTCCTACACCTTAGAGGTATCTTCTCCAGGTTTAGATAGACCTTTAACTAAGATTAATGATTTTAAAAGAAATATTGGGGAAAAGGTAATAATATTTTTTAAAGAAAGCTATAAAGGAGAAAAAAAATTTCAAGGTAAGATTTTAGGAGTAGAAAATAATGATATTATTTTAGAAATTCAAGGAGAAGTTATAAACATTAACATTGAAAAAATTCATCATGCCAAGTTGATTGTAGAATTTTAGGGAGGGAAAAAGATGAAATTAGGTGAGGATTTCTGGGTAGTCTTAGAACAAATAATAAAGGAAAAGAAAATAAATAGGGAGACAATAATAGAAGCTCTAAGAAGAGCTCTTCTTTCTGCCTTTAAAAAAGCATATGGAACAAGTAAAGGTGCCAGAGTAGAAATAGATCTTGCCAATCAAGAAATAAAAATTTATGTAACAAAAAGAGTAGTTGAAAGGGTTAAAGATCCCATTGCTGAGATGTCCTTAGAAGAAAGCAAAATTCTAAATAAAGATTCTCAACAGGGAGATGAAATGGAAATTGAGGTAGAGCCTCAAGATTTTGGTAGAATTGCTGTTCAAGTAGCAAAACAAGTAATAATCCAAAGTTTGAAAGAGGCAGAAAGAAAAGTTCTTTATGAAAAGTATAAGGCAAAGGAAGGAGAAATAATAAGTGGTTCTGTTTTAAGGGTAGAAAGGGGAACTGTATATATAAGGCTCCCAGACATTGAAGCTATTTTGCCTTATAAAGAACAAATTCCCAGTGAAAACTATTGGATAGGAAGAAGAGTAAGAGCTTATTTGTTAGAGGTTCAAAAGACAACAAAGGAACCCCTTATTATTCTCTCCAGGAGTCATCCAGGATTTTTGAAAAGGCTTTTAGAGTTAGAAGTTCCTGAAATAAAAGAAGGAATTGTAGAAATTATTAATGTTGTAAGAGATCCTGGGGTTAGAGCAAAGGTTGCTGTTTATTCTAATTATCCAGAAATTGATCCAATAGGTGCATGTATCGGATATAAAGGAGTAAGAATACAAAATATAATTAATGAATTGAATGGTGAAAAGATAGACTTAATTCATTGGAGTAAAGATCCAGTAGAGTTTATAATGAGAAGTCTTAGTCCAGCAAAACCAATAAAAGTTGAGTTAAAAGAAGATGAAAGGAGAGCATTGGTAATTGTCCCTCCAGATCAGCTTTCCCTTGCTATAGGAAAAGATGGACAGAACGTAAGACTTGCTGTTCGCCTTACATCTTGGAAGATAGATGTAAGGACAGAATCTTCAGAAAAAATAGAAAATAAGGCTATTTTAAAGAATGAGTAGTAGAAGACATATTCCTATTAGAACTTGTATTGGATGTGGAGAAAAAAAACCTAAAAGAGAAATGATTAGAATTGTTTGTCAAGATGAGAATATTTTTATTGACCCAACGGGAAAAGCCTCTGGAAGAGGGGCTTATGTATGTGTAAATTTGAATTGTTTAGAAGAAGCCATAAAGAAAAAGGCTTTTTCTCATGCATTGAAATATCACATACCCTCAGAGGTTCTTGAGAAGTTAAAAAGAGATTTACACCAAGAAATATTAAAACGGGGGGAGAAAGATGAAAAAAAGAATCTATGAATTAAGTAGAGAATTAGGAATAGAAAGTAAAGAACTATTAAAAATCCTTTCAGATTTAGGATTAAATTTGAAATCTGCATTAAATATAATTGATAAGGAAACTGAAGAGATAATAAAAGATTTATTGAAGAGAGAAGAAACCTCTAAATCTCCCCCTAATATAGAAATAAAAGAGGAGAAAAAAGAAGAGGTAAAGCCAGAAAAATCTGAGAAAAAGGAGAAACTCATAAAAATTTCTGGATCAATCACTGTAAGGGAGCTTGCTGAACTTTTAGATATTCCTCCTACTAATTTAATATTGAAGCTTATGGAAATGAAAATTATGGCGAATATTAATCAAATTTTAGAACCTGACATTATTAAAAAAGTAGGAGAAAAATTGGGATATAAAATAGAAGAAATAAAAACTAAAGAGATTTCAAAAAAAAGAGAATTAACTCCCGAAGAATCTGAAAGATTAAAACCTCGTCCTCCTGTAGTTGTAGTAATGGGACATGTAGATCATGGAAAAACAACCCTCTTAGATGCAATAAGGCAGACAAATGTTGCTGATAGGGAGTTTGGAGGAATTACTCAACATATAGGGGCATCAGTAGTTGAATATCAAGGTAAAAAAATAGTCTTCTTAGATACACCAGGACATGAAGCTTTTACAGCACTAAGAGCACGAGGGGCTCAAGTTACTGATATTGCTGTATTAGTTGTTGCTGCTGATGACGGTGTTATGCCTCAAACTATTGAAGCTATTAATCATGCTAAGGCAGCTAATGTTCCCATAATCGTTGCAATAAATAAAATTGATAAGCCTGAGGCCAATCCTGAGAGGGTTAAACAGCAATTATCAGAGTTTGGTTTAATTCCGGAAGAATGGGGTGGAGAAACTATAATGGTTCCTATTTCTGCTAAAAGAAAACAAGGAATTGAAAATCTTTTAGAAATAATATTATTAGTTGCAGAAATACAGGAATTAAGAGCAGATCCCAATACAACTCCAAAGGGAGTTATTATTGAAACAAGAATTGATAAAGGAAAAGGTCCCGTTGGAACTGTCATTGTTCAAGAAGGTACTTTAAAGATTGGACAATATTTTGTAGCAGGTGAAGTAAAAGGGAAAATAAGAACAATGTTTGATGATAAGAACCGCCCCCTTAAGGAAGCTCTTCCATCTCAACCTGTAGAAGTTTCAGGATTTGAAGAACTTCCTCAGGCAGGGGATATATTACAAGTAGTGAGAGATGAGAAGGAAGCGGAAGAAATTTTAGAAGAAAGAAGAAAGAAAAAAGAAACTTCTAATTTTGAGATTATTGGTTTGGGAGAAAAAATTCTTCCTTTAATAATAAAAGCAGATACTCAAGGTTCCTTAGAGGCCATATTGCAAGCTATAGGGAAAATGGATAGTGAAGAGATTACCATAAAAGTAATTCATTCGGGAATTGGAAGTATAACAGAAAGTGATGTAATGCTTGCCTCTGCCTCAAAAGCATTAATTATTGGATTCAACGTGAGACCAGATAATAAGGCCAATACAGCTTTAGCTCGAGAAAAAATTCAAGTAAAAACCTATAGAATAATATATGAAATTATGGACGATTTGGAGAATATTATAAAAGGGTTTAAGAAACCAGAAATAAAAGAGGTTATTATTGGATTGGCAGAGGTAAAAGCTACATTTAATATACCAAGAGTTGGAACTGTAGCAGGAGTATACGTAAGAGAAGGAAAGATACAAAGAAATGCAAAGGTAAGACTTCTAAGAGATGGAAGAATTATCTATGATGGAAGGATAGCATCTCTAAAAAGATTCAAAGAAGATGTTACTGAAGTCTTAACAAATTTTGAATGTGGTGTAGGTTTAGAAAATTTTGGAGATATAAAACCAGGAGATCAATTGGAGGTTTACATTTTAAAAACTCAATAAATTATGATCATAGGAGTCTGTAAAATAATTTTATCAATTCCTGAAAGTTTTTCATTAAAAGATAAGAGAAGGATAAAGAGAAGTATAGTAGAGAAGGTAAGAAATAAGTTTAATGTATCTATTTCAGAGATCGAAGCTCAAGATAGCCTAAAAGAATTAGTTCTTGGAATAAGTTATATCTCTACAGATTCTAATCAAATATATAGAGTATTTTCTGATGTAATAAAATTAGTGGAAAAAGAGAAAGATGGTTTCATAGTAGACTACGAAATAAACATTTTATAAAATAGTAAAGGAGATGAAAATTTTGAGACAGAGACAAGAAAGGTTAAGGGAACTATTAAAAATTGAAATTAGTGAGATTCTCCTAAAAAGAGTTAAAGATCCAAGGATATCTTCCTTAGTATCCATTACAGAAATTAAATTAAGCAAAGATTTAAGATATGCCCATGTATTTGTAAGTATATTTGGTGATGAAAAAGCAAAAAGAGAAACCTTAATAGGTTTAGAGAGTGCTAAGGGTTTTATAAGAAGTGAGATAGGAAAAGATCTAAGGATAAGATTTATACCAGAGATTATTTTTGAGCTTGACGATTCCTTAGAAAGAGGAGATAGAATTTTAAGAATTATAAAAAATTTAGGATTAAATGAAAAAGACTAAAACCTTAAAAAGTATTTGGGAAATTATTAATAAAAAAGATAATTTTTTACTTATAACTCATAAAAATCCTGATGGGGATGCAATAGGATCTATTTTAGGTTTTTATTACTACTTAAAAGAAAAGGGAAAGAATGTATATTTATACCTTCCTGATAACATTCCTTTTGTCTATCAATTCTTAGTTTTTGAGGAACTCCAAGTGTTTAGTGAATCTCGAAACATAAATTTTAATGTAGCTATTTTTCTTGATTGTGGAGATTTAGAAAGAATAGGAGAAAAAAATAATTTCTTAAAAAATATCCCTTTAATAATTAATATCGACCATCACCCAACAAATACTTTTTTTGGTAATTTAAATCTTGTAAATTCAAAGGCATCTTCAACTACTGAAATATTAGCCAACTTTTTTTTTAGATATAAGGAAAATATCACACAAAAAGTTTCCCAATGTCTCCTCACAGGCTTAATTACAGATACTGGTAATTTTAAATTTAGTAATACTAATACAAATTCCCTTAGAACTGCAATTAAGCTTATCGAAAATGGTGCAGATATTTCATATATCTCTCAACAAGTATATGAAAGAAAAACTCTTTCTTCTTTATATCTTTTAGGAAAAGCTCTCCTTAGACTAAAATTAAAGGATAAAGTTGCCTTCAGTTTTATAACTATAGAAGACATGGAAGAAACGAATTCTAAAATTGAAGATACAGAAGGAATTGTAGACACATTAAGAACACTAAAGGATGCTAAAATAGTTGTATTTTTATATCCCATATCTCCATTTAAGACCAAGATAAGTTTAAGATCAAAATCTCCATATATTGACGTGGGATTATTTGCAAAGAAATTTGGTGGTGGAGGACATAAAGAAGCAGCAGGATTTGAGAGGGAAGGAGAACCTCAAAACTTAGTTTTGAATGTTGTTGAAGATTTATTAGAATTTATAGTGGAATATGAATCACTTCTTATTGATAAATAAACCACCGGGTATTACATCTTTTTCAGTAGTCAAAAAAGTAAGAGAAATAACGGGAATTGATAAAGTAGGACATATGGGAACTTTAGATCCTCGGGCATGTGGCCTATTAATTGTAGGATTAGATAAAGCAGTGAGATTAGAAGAGTATATCTTAACCTTGAAAAAAACATATATAGCAGAAATAATTTTTGGAATAAGCAGTGAAACTTATGATAGAGAAGCCAAAAATTTCATATATTATCCAAAGGATATAAATAAAGAAGACTTAGAAAGAACCATTAATTCTCTTATTGGAGAAAGAGAACAGACTCCTCCTCATTTCTCTGCCCTACATATTAAAGGAAAAAGAGCCTATGAGTTGGCAAGAAGAGGAGAAAAAATATCTCTTCCTAAAAGAAGGATAACCATATATAAGGCTAATTTAAAATATTTTGAAAAAAACATATTCCCAAGAGCCATCATAGAATTTACTGTTTCTTCAGGAACATATATAAGAAGCTTAATTAAAGATATAGGAGAAATTCTTAATAATCCTACAATAACTTCCTTTCTATTAAGAACACAAATTGGAAAGTTTCATATAAATGATGCTATTTTGTTTAAAGATTTAGAAAAAAAATGGAAAAGAAGTCTTATTTCGGCAGTAGATGTATTAGATTTCCCTTTGTTTATGGTTTCTAAAGAAAATATAAAAAGGATAAAAAATGGGAATCCAATAAAAATTAAAGAAATTAATAATTTTTATCCATGTTCTAATCCCATTATTTTAGTAGATGAAAATAAAGAACTCTTAGCAATTGCGTATCATAATGGTGATATTATTAAGCCCAAAAAGGTCTTTAATTAAAAAATGTTAGAAAATTATATTTCAAAAATAAAACTTAATAATTTAGAAGAGAAAAAAGAGTATGCAATTACCATTGGAGTATTTGATGGACTCCATAAAGGACATCAATTAATATTAAAGGAATTAAGAAATATTGCCTTTGAAAATAATTTAAGCTCTATCGTTTTTTCTTTCGAGGATAATTTTTCTAAAAACACTAAGAAACTATCAGAATTTCTTCTTACTAAGGAAGAAAAAGAAGAATTTTTAAGTCTTCTTGGCATAGATTATCTATTTTTAATAAAATTTTTCCCAGAGGTGAGCCACTTAAGTCCAGAAGAATTTATAAGGGAAGTATTAGATATTATTTCTTTTAAATATATCTTAATAGGAGAGAATTTTAGATTTGGACATCAAAGAAGTGGCGATATAAATGTATTAAAGAATCTAGGTTCTCTTTATAATTTTGATGTAATATCTTTTCCTTTACTTTTGGAGAATAATGAAATCCTATCAAGTACTTTAATAAGGAAATTTCTGAAAGAAGGAAAGGTGGAAAAAGCAAGGGAACAGCTTGGATATAATTATTTTCTTAAAGGAAAGATTATTGAGGGAGAAAAAATAGGTAGAAAAATAATGATTCAACGAACTATAATTTCAAATCTCTGGGGTTTTGGGGTT
>CALHLF010000003.1 GCA_938034905.1 uncultured bacterium
CGTGGTACCACCTTACTTAGGCAACATCGCCTCTCTCTTTTTGGGTACGGGAGATCTTCTTTGCTCCGATACCCTTTGCCTTGATAACGGTGGCAACATCCGTTGGAGCCTACTCAAGGATTATTTCCTTTTTCGGTCCAAGGCTCCCGGGCCCATTCACCATCTGCAGGATAGCTGGCTCACACCTTTTCCCAGCCTCTCTGAATCCTGCTTTATGATGGTTACTACTCCCGTTCCTTGCCTTTATCCTTTGCAAAAATTATATCCTAAAAAATTTTATATTGCAAATTGAAAGTATTTTTAATTAAATTACTTTAATTAAGACCTCATCTCCCAAAAGTTCTCCACTTACAACTCTTACTTTTGTCTCTCCCGATTTACCAATACTTTTCAGAATAGCAAGGGCCTTCCCTTTATATAAAGAGCTAATGGGGTTTACAAAGGTTTCTATAGAACAAGGATTTGAATTACCTAAGGCAATAAGTTTTAAAACTCCTTCTACCTCTATCTTTATCTTATTATTAGCATGTGGGACTTCTCTTTCTTTTTCATCTAAAGTAATAATTTTTATATAGCATAGATCTCCATAGTTTGAAGAAAGGATATTTTTTTCTGGTATTAATTTTAATTTATATGGCTTTTCTGTAGTTTCTAATTTATCTACTCCTATAATTTTTCCATCTTTATATGCTAATACTTCTAAGATTCCAGGTTCATAAATAATATCATATATGGTCTTCAATTTAACCTTTTCTCCTGCTATTTTTCTTCCAAGACTTTTTCCATTCAAAAATAACTCTACTTCATCAGCATCAGCATATACAAAAACTTGTATTGGCTTTCCTTCATATCCCAAAAAAGTATAACTCCTTTCCACGGGTTCCCATGCCCAAAGCTTAATAAACATCTTTTTTCCATAATATTCAGGGGGTAATACAAAAATAATTGGATCTTTTCTTATTCCCCATAATATATCCCTATAATAAGATTGAGGTCTTTTATCACCACATATATCTATATCACCACAATTGGAAATAAACCATGGAAATTTACCTAAAAAGTTTTGAAAGTCTTCTTCATCAAAACTAACTCTTCCAATTCCAGCTTCTCCCAAATAATCCATTGCAGTCCAAACAAAATCTCCTATAACATTGGGATATTTTAATGTTTCTTTCCAGCTATCAAATAGAGCGTAGGGAAAGGTTTCTGTACCACAGATAATCCTCTTTGAATAATTTTCATAATCATATTTATATCTTTCATGTTTGTAGTTGTATCCTATTATATCTAAAAACCTATATAGTTTTTCAGTAATTCTTCCCCATCTATCGTCTTTACTATTTACCTCATTCTTTATCTTTCTATACACTAAATTCCCTTCTTCAAAAAGCTCTACATTATCTTCATATTCAAAGGGAAAATGGCAGATAGCTTGTGTTATAAATCTAGTAGGATCTAATTCTTTTACCTTTTGGGATAATTTTTCGGTCCACTTATGAATGCTTGAATAACTTTCCTCATCTTCAGGAATAACTCCAGCCCCCCAAGTTATTTCATTTCCTAAAGACCAGATAATAATTGAGGGATGATTAAAGTCTCTTTTAATAGTATTTTCAATATCTTCTTCCCAATATTTGTCAAAATATAAATGATAATCAAAGGTTCTTTTGCCACATGTCCATACATCAAAAAATTCTTCTATTACAAGCATACCTAATCTATCACAGGCATCTAAAAAAGATGGAGAAAATGGGTTGTGAGCAGTTCTTATAGCATTAAATCCATTTTTCTTTAATATTTCAACTTTTCTCTCCTCTGCCTTATCATAACTTGCACTTCCAAGAAGTCCATTATCGTGGTGGATACAACCCCCTCTTAGCTTAATGATTTTTCCATTTAATTTAAAACCTTCTTTAGGATTTAATTCAATTTTCCTTATTCCAAAATTCGTTGAAGTATTGTCTATTTCTCTTCCATCTAAAAAAATCTTTGCATTTAGTTTATATAAATAGGGATCCTCAATATCCCAATATCTAAATTTTTCCAGTTTAAATTCTGAATATACATATTTTTCATGAGTATTGTTAATATAATAATCCTCCCATTTTTCCTCTAAAATCTTCTCCTCCCTTGATAGAATTTGAAAACATATTTTTCCCTTCACATCCTTTTCTAAAGATTTCTTTAGGCATGCTTTTACCTTTATTAAAGCCTTATTATCTTCCATAACTTCGGTTGTCACATGAAGTTCCCAGGGCTTAATATATAAAATATCTCCTACATGGAGCCATACATGTCTATATATACCTGCTCCTAAATACCATCTTGAACTTGGTTTTATGGAAGTATCTACATGTAATAAAATTATATTTTTATCCTTAGGCTTTAGATATTTTGTAATATCAATTAAAAAACTTGTATAATTGTTATAATGTTTATAAACTAAAATTTCATTTATAAAAACCTCAGTTAAACCCATTACACCTTCAAATTCAAGTATCAAATTTTTATCTTTTATATCATCTTCTAAAATAAAATCTTTTTTATAAAAGAGACTTAAACCTGGAGTAAATCCTTCGTCTGCACCAGAAGGATTATTTTCCTTTCTCTCTTTTTCTACTACTACATCATGGGGAAGATCAATTTTTTGCCAGGGTATATTCGAGGTTAGAATTTGAGAGGGAGTTATGAGGGGACTTTCTGTAAATTCCCAATTCTCATCAAAATTAATCTTAAACATTGAACTAAAACCTCCTTGTATTTTTTTATTAAATTTTAGCAGGAGATTGATATTTTTTAATCTTCTAGTTAGAATAAGATATAATTTAATCTGGGAGGATATAGATGTTTTATCAAAAATATTCTATAGAAGATGTTTTTTTTAATGAATTTAGAAAAGGAAACTTTGTAATAAGAAAGGTTAAGTTTTCTGCTCCCTTTGAGGGAGAAATAGAGGTTCACAAATATTTTAGTGATATGTATGTGGTTTATTCTGGGAAGGCAAAGGTAATTTTAAGTAATGAATATTTTGGGGGAAAAGAAATAGATAGAGGGGAAATAAGAGAATGTGAAATTAAGAGTTATAAAGAAGAATTTATTTCTGAAGGGGATATTTTGATTATTCCTGCGGGTACAGCTCATAAGCTTTTAGTAGATGCAGGAGATTTTGTTCAATTAATAATAAAAATTCCTGAGTAAAGGGAGGAAAATATGAGCATTAGAAAAGCAGTTTTTCCAGCTGCAGGGCTTGGTACTCGCTTTCTTCCTGCTACAAAAGCTCAACCTAAGGAGATGCTTCCTATTGTAGATAAACCTATAATTCAATATGGTGTAGAAGAAGCGGTAAGTTCTGGATTAGATGAAATTATTATAGTAACGGGTAGAAATAAGAGGGCAATAGAGGATCATTTTGATATTTCCTTTGAATTGGAATATTTTCTACAGAAAAAAGGAGATATGGATTTATTAAAACAGGTAAGGGAAATATCAGAATTAGCAACAGTTTATTATATTCGTCAGAAGGAGCCATTGGGATTAGGACATGCAGTTCTGGTTACAAAGGAGATTGTTAAGGATGAGCCCTTTGCAGTGGTTTTGAGTGATGACTTAATTGTTAGTGAAGTTCCCTGTTTAAAACAGATGATAAATATCTATGAAAGATATAAATGCTCTGTAATTGCTGTGGAAAGGGTCCCTAAAGAGGAGGTTAAAAACTATGGAATAATTGATGGAAAGGAGTTAGAAAATGGTTTATATCAGATTACTGATCTGATAGAAAAGCCAAGTTTAGAGGAAGCCCCATCTAATCTTGCTATTGTTGGAAGATATATATTGACACCAGAAATTTTTAACATGTTGGAGAAGGTAAAGCCGGGAAGGGGAGGAGAGATTCAACTTACAGATGGTTTAAAACTTCTTTTAGATAAAGAGGCAATTTATGCTTATGAATTTAAAGGAAAGAGATACGATACTGGAAATAAATTAGGATTTCTTATTGCTTCAGTAGAATTAGCTTTAAGTAGAGAGGATATCGGAAAAATATTTAAAGAATATCTTAGAAATATTAATTTGGATAAATAATTTTTTAAATATCTTTATAAATTATTTTCCCGTTTTCAATATGTATGCAATAGTCGAAAAACTCTTCTCTAAGGAGCACATGGGTTATTACAAATATTTGGTCAAAATGTTCTGCAATTTCTCCATGGGTAAGGAGTTCTATTAAAGCGTGAGCCCTTTCTTCATCAAAGGATCCTAAGGGTTCATCTAAGAAAATAAATCCTGGATTTGTTCCCTTATCTTGAGGTAGGTTTGCTATTGCAAAAGCTAATCTTAAGGCTAAGGAAAATTGGTCTTGGGTTCCTCCACTTAGTATTTCTTTATCATAATATTTATTAGTTATATTATCGTAGACCTTTAACCTGAATTTATCAGCATCAAGATGGACCACATGATATCTATCCATGGTAAGAATGGGAAGAATTTTTTGCATATATGCTAAAGTTCTAGGAGATACAGTATCTAATATTTTTTTAACACTACCATCTAAAATTTGTTGAGCATAAGACATTTTTATTTTTTCTTTTAGCATCTTATTAATATTTTCCTCTTCCTTATCAGGATCTAAATCTTCAATTTTTCTTCCAACATTTTTTTCGTATCTTTCCATGATGAATTTTATTCTTGATAACTCTTCGCTAACTTCTCTTTCTCTCCTTTCTAAATCTTCCTTTACTTTATAGTCTATTTCTTTCTCAGATAACTCTTCCCAATTTTTTTCAGGATAATTGTCTTTAAATTCTCTAATAAACTCTTCTAAATTCTCTATTCTTGCTTTTTTCTCTCCATTTTTTTGATCAAGAAGTTTTCTATAATATTCAAATTTTTCTTCAACCTTTTCCTCTTTAAGATCTTTTATAATTTTTTCTAATTGTTCTTTATATTCTTTCGATGGTCCTTTCATGAGCATCTTTGAAAGATTTTCAGCTTCTTCTTGAATTATTTTTACTTCATTTTCAATCTTTATAATTTCACCCTTATTTTTTTCTACCTCTAAGGAAAGATTTTTGAGATTTTCTACTCTTTCTTCTAATTTACTTTCTTCCCTATTTAAACTTTCTAAGTCCTTCTCAGGATATTTATCTAAAATTTTAAGTTTACCAAAAACACTTTTCCATTGAGTTTCTTTTTTCTTTTTAAATTCTTCCAATTCAAATATTTTTTCCTGTATTTTTTTCAAATTTTCTTTTAGGGAGATTGGTGTTATTATTTTAACTTCTTTTTCAATATCTTCTTTTCTTATGCTTAATCTTATCTTTTCTTCTTTTATCTTATTTCTTCTTAGGAAAAGAAGAATTGATGCCACTATAAATATGAAAGATAGAGGCAAAAAGAAGATTTCAATTAATAAGGAGGAAAGGAGAAAGATTATTGAAAATGATAAATAAGAAACAATTTTAATTGTGTAATTTTTCAATTTTATATTAATTTTTCCTATATCTTCTTCATATTTATTTAAATCTTCAAATTTTTGGAGAAGGAAAAGATAAGAATTCTTTTCATTTATAAGATTCTCTAAGTTTTCATCTATTCTCGCCAATTTATCTCTAATCTTCATTATTTTCTCTATTCTTTTCTTTATCTTTATAAGATATTTCAAATTATTTATCTCTTCTTCTAATCTTGGAATTTCTCTTATTTTGGCAAGATCTTGATTTATCTTATTTTCAATCTTTTCTTTGGCTTCTATCTTTTCTAATATTCTTTTCTTAAGCTCAAAGATTTTTTCTAATTTATCAAGTTCTTCACGATTTTTTCGAAGAGTCTCTACCTTTTCTTTATATCCCTCAACAATTTTAAATAGTCTTTCTATTTCTTTATCTATATTGTCTATACCCTCTTTTTCTTCTTTTATCTTTTTAGCCTTCTCTATAGCTTCTATTTCCATCTTCTCTTTTCTAATTTTTGAGAATTCTTCATTAAGAATGGGATATCTTCTTTTTGCACTACAGGCTTCCCTTATTATCTCACCAAGTGATAATTCTTTTTCTAAAGCGTTCTCCTCTTCCTTCGCCCTTTTTGAAAGATCTGTTAAAGATTCAAGATTAAATAGGGAAGTAATAATTTTTTGTCTGTCTTTCTTATCACTTTCCTCTAGCCTTCCAATATTTTTCTGTGCCACAAAACATGTATTAATAAGGGTATTATAGTCTAATCCTAATTCTTTTTCTATTCTTTTATTGGCATCATTAATTTTTCTGATAATAACAGGTTTTTCAGGATTTTTCTTACTATATATTTTTAATAAACATTCCTGAGATGAATTTCTCTTTAAAGTTCTTTCTATATAAATTTCCTTATCTTCTAAATCTATATTTAGAATTATTCTTGCTTTATCTTGGGAGAAGCTAATAAGATTTTCGTTGCTCTTTATATAAACGGCTTTTCCAAAAAGTGCAAAGACTATAGCTTCAAATAGGCTACTTTTTCCTGCTTCATTTTTCCCCTTTATTAGGAATCTACCTTGAGGTGGAAATTCTAATTTTTCATGTTCATATCTTTTAAAATTGAAAACTTCTAAACTTTTTAACCGGATCATAATAATCCTCTAAGATTTTCCTTTATCCAATCAAGGGCTTCCTTTATTATTTCTTTGTCTTTTTCTTCTTTTATACACAATTCCTCAGTAAAATTTTCCAAGACTTTTCCTATACTCCAATTTTCAGGAATAGAAATAGTAGAAATTTCTTCTGCTGAGATTATTAGATTCTGAGTATCAAGATCGAAGAAGAAATTCCATTGGTTTCCTATCTCATTTATCTTATTAAAGCTTATTTTTTGATAAGTACTCATGGAAATAGGTCCAACAATCTTACATTTTAATAACTGATCTTTATGAGATTCTTTTTCTATTATTGATAAAATACTTTCCATGGGATTCTCATAAGAAATTTCTCCTGTCCTAATCTCTATAGATTTCATAGGTTGGGAATTAACTTTTATATATTCTGGAAAAACTTTTCTTCCTTCTAATCTAATAAAATAAAAACCTGTCTCATTTTTCTCTTCTCCAAAATTTACTTTTTCTGTAGCTCCCGGTATAATTAACATTTTTTTTCCAAAGATAAAATCTTTATGCTCATGAAGATGACCGATGATGAAAAGATCAAAGGGAAGAGAATACAAAGTTTCCTCTAAGATTTGAGGTTCTTGAGCTTTAGGATGGGCAAATTTTTCTACAGAATAATGAAGTAGAAAAATCTTAAGTAAACTATTTTCCTCGTTAATATTTATTTTTATGTTGAAGAGAGGATCTACTCTTCCCTTGATTCTTAGATCCGTTGATAGTCCTGAGATTAATAATTTTTCTCCATTATTTCCTTCCCAAATATAAGGTTCTATCTCTCTTGTTTTTGTAAAAGCCTTTAAGATTCCAGCCTTTTCAAAAATTTTAATGGGAAAGGAGTCTTCATCGGGGGCAGTTATGGAATCGTGGGTTCCTGCTACTGCAAATATACTTATCCCTGCTTTTTTAAGATTTAAAAACTCTTCCATAATAAAGGCAAGCTCAGTATTTCTTGGATCAGGCATATCAAAAAGGTCTCCTACCTGTATAAATAGATCAATCTTTTCCTTAATGGAGAAATCTACAACCTCTTTAAAGGCTTTTCTTAAATTCTCTCTTCTTTTTCTTAATTGCTCTGGAAACATTTTTTTATAAAATCTATTTAAATGATTATCTGCAGTGGCAACAATCTTTATCATTTAAATTTCACTCTCCATTTCCTCGGTAGGAATAAAGGGTTCGTCAGAAATTAGAGCATCTCTTCTTGCCTTCTCAAATTCCTTTTCTAAATCTATATCATATCCTCCTTCTGCTGTCTCTCTATTTCCGATTTTTACAATCACAGGAACCCTTGTGAGATTTCCTACAATAATTGCTTCTCCTATATTTAATCCCGGAAGATCCCTAAAAAGGCTTTCAGATAAAGCCTCTGATGCTTCCTTTACTGCGTTTTGGTCATTGGGATTTGTAAGTTTCATTATTATTTGACTTCCGCATTGGGAAAGAGTATTACTACTGATCTTATATGGTCTCTGGGTGATAACAATGAGAAAAATCTTAAATTTTCTACCTTCCGAAGCTATTGTATTAATTAATTTTGCGCTTTTTCCCCTACTTTCTCTATCATTAGGGACAAAGTTATGGGCTTCCTCTAATACTATAAATAAAGGATATCTTAGGCCTTCCGACTTTGCCTTCATCCATATTTCATTTAGTAAATGACTTACAATAAGGTCCATCAAATTTTTTTCTAAACCTGCCAAATCTACAACGGTAATATGAGAGGGCTTTAAGATTTTTTCTAATTTAATATCTTCAAAACCCCAAATGGGATAGTCCTTAATCCATCTAACATATTTTAAGGCTTTTCTTGCGCCATTTACTAAATCTTCATTAATCTTTGTCCTTTTCTGATGTCTTTTTGCCGTTTCAATTTCATAATTTTCGAAGGGAATAGGCTTTTCTTCTTCATTTATATCTCCTGTAAATTGAGATAATTTTTCATATAAATCTTCTGGGGTAAAATCTCTTCCTTCCTTTTTCAATTCTTGTAGGGCATGTTCTATAGAATTTCTAATATTTGTCATTTTTTCATCAATCCCTAAAATTTCAAGAATCTGTTCATCTTCTAACTCGCTAAATTTTATAGAAAATTTTTCGATACCTCCTATCTCTACCTCTGAAAATCTTGTGGGAATTTCTGGAATTCTATATATAGTTACCATTTCTGCAATAGAAGAAAATCCCTTTAAATTACTGGTTCTTCTTAAAAGGACATAATCACTATTAGGATCAAAGACTAAGATTGTTGCACCTAATTTTACTAATTTTTCTATTAGAAGTCCTGCTAAATAAGATTTTCCTGCTCCTGTTTGGGCAATAATTGCAAGATGCCTTCTTAAACCATTTGGATCTAAAGTAACTTTGACATTAGGTCTATAAAGAAGGGTGCCTATTTCAATGGAATTATTTTTTACATGGCCAAAGAATCTTTGAAGAAGGAAGTCAGAAGCCAAGAAAACCGGAGAGCCAGGAAGAGCTACAGATCTTGGAAATTGTATTTTATTATTTTTGTCTAAATATCCTAATACCCTTGCCTCTGCTATAAGATGAGTAGGTATAGCATAGTTTAAACCTAAAATCTTGTTTGTTGCTTCATATTCTTGATCCTCGTTTAAAACCTCAGAGAAGGCTCTTAAGGATTCAACTTGAGCTAATACCTCTACTTCTTCCTCAGGGGTTGCTATTCCTTTTATTGTTACATACTCTAATCTTTTTGGAGCTAATTCCCTTGTAGTCACGAACTGAAATCTATCACAAAAACTTTCTCCTACCAAATATCCTACACATTTTTCTTCTTTCATTAAAAGAACCTCCTCTGACTCCTATCTAAGGGCAGTACTTTTCCCAATTCCCTTTCTAAAATAAATCTGTATCTTTCCAAGTCTGGTTCTCTTTTTATTCTTACCAATTTATCCACAAGATAAAGATGAGTCTGGTATACATTAATTCCCGCACAATTATTTCTTATTAATGAAATTATACTTTTAAGTTGTACTTGGGGTAAAATTTGATAATCAAGAGAAAGGAAGGAATCTTCCCTTCCTATAAGATAACAAGGAAAGTCAATTCTAAGGGGAGAATCATTAGGAATAAGCCTTAAATATAGATTAACAAAGGCAGAAATATTTTCAAGTTGTTCTTTTATTTGGGTTTTGGTCTCTATGATTTCCATTTGTTTTTTTCCAAGGCTTCTTTTTCCTCCTAAAAGGATGGGAGTAGAAAATCCTGTTTTATGAGGGATGATGAGAGATATTAATTCTGTATCTGTAGGATAATATTTAGATTTAATAATTGTTCCCTTAGATTCTGAAATTATTTGGGATAAAAATGTATCTCTACTTATCTTTGAAATTGAGATAAGATAAATTCCTTTCTCCTTAGATAAATTAATTAATCTTAAAGTTTTTTCAAGAACTTCAAGGGTAAGAGAATTATAATCTCCAAGATCCATTGATAGGAGATAAATTATATGAGAAATTCTTGAAGAAAGGGAACCATCTATAAAAAGAACGTAAGGAGGTTTCCCTTTTTCAAGAACCTTTAGAGCAAGATCCATCTCAACATTTTGAAGAATTATATCTGAAATGTTTTCTAATTGATTTTGTGAGATAGAGCCTGGTAGAGCTTCTATGTTTACTTTCGCATCTTCATAGTTATCTCTTCCCAAGACTAAACCTTGGGAGATAATAATATAAGAACCAAAGGCAAGGGAAAGAATTCTTTGGGATGCATCTACCGCATAACTTGGGAGATTAAATTCTTCATCAGAGAAAGGATGCCAGTGGCTTTCAAAAAATCTTTCAAAGGATTCTTCTTTAATATAATCCCAGTTGAGAGAGGCTAACAATTTATCCTTTTTTCTCTTTATTTCCTCTAAAAATAATGAGATAAAGTCAGGCATATTTCTTTTCTTTCTTAAAATCCAATATTAATTTCTCATATATTTCCAATAATTTTTTATTTAATTTTTCAGAATTTAAATTTTCTGCGCTTTTTTTAGCATTTTGAGAAATAGCATTATAAAGATCTTTGTTTTCTGTGAGAAGAATTATTTTTCTTCCAAATTCTTCAAGGCTATGGATATTATTTGGTATCAAAAATCCATTTTCCCCATTTTTTATAAAATCTCCAATAGCAAGATCTTCTAAGGCAATTACAGGAACTCCTGAAACTAATGCTTCTCCAACTACCATTCCTTGTGTTTCTGTTAAAGAGGAAAATACAAAAATATCAGAAGAATAATAACATTCAATTACTTGAGGATAATCTAAATAGCCGGTAAATATAACTCTATCCTCTATTTTATACTTTTCTGCTTCTCTTTTTAATCCCTCCTTTACACGTTTATCAGGATTATCACCAACTATCACAAGATAATAAGGATATTTTGAATTATTTTTAAGCCATCTTGTTACCTTTAAGAGAAAAGTAATATTTTTTTCCTTTCCTAATCTTCCTACAAATAATAGAATTATACCTTCAAGGGGTAAACCTCTCCTCTCTCGGGCAGTTTTTTTATCTATGGGTTTAAAATCTTTTAAATCTAAGCCATTGGGAAGAACTTCAATGGGCTTTTCTACCCCGTAATTTTCTAAAAGTTTTTTAACTTTTGTTGAAGGAGCAATTATTAAATCACAAAGTTCACAATAGGTTTTACTTATCCATGTTGCAATATCTCTTGCTCTTTTTTCCTTAATTATCTTTCTTTTAATTATATTAGGGAAATGATCCCATATATAATATGCATATTCCTCAAATATTGTGTGAAAGGTATGTATTAATGGTAGATTTCTTTTCTTTGCCTGACTCCATCCAAAGATTCCTAAGGAAAATGGGGTGTGGGTATGAACTAGATCGATTTTTAGTTTTTTAAACAAAAGGTCATATTTTACAGAATAAGGTGATGCTAATCTATGCTCCCTTTGAAAGGGAAAAACAATGGAGGGTAATTTGTATACGTTTTCTTCTAAAGGAGAATTGGGAATATATGGGATAAAAAGATAAACTTTATTTTTATAATTTTCTAAAAATTTTTTTTGTGATTTAATTGCAGTAACTACCCCATTCTTTTGGGGCTCATAGGTATCACTAAAGAAGGCTATATTCATTTATTTATCACTCCTACATAATATATTAATGCAACTATAAATCCCAATATACCTCCTATTATTGCTTCAAAGGGTGTATGTCCAATAGATTCTTTTAAAATTATATCACACTTTTCATTTATAGGATATTTTTGGAGAATTTTATTTATTACCTTTGCTTGTTCTTCTGTTGCTAATCTAACACCAATAGCATCTGCTATTACAATTGCCGCAAAAAAAAGAGAAAGGATAAATAATGGAGAAGAAAATCCTTCCTTTAAACCTAAAATGGTGGAGAGAGAAACTACTAATGCAGAGTGGGAACTGGGCATACCCCCCCATTCAAAGAAAGCTCTCCAGAGTAATTTTTTCTCCTGAATGCTTCTTATTACTCCCTTTAACCCTTGAGTAATTATTGCAGAGATTAATGGAATTGTAAAAATAGGATTTTTAGAGAGTTGAAATATTTCAAGCATTTTATTTTGTTATGGTAATTTTTTTCAGAAATCTTGGTTGGTCTGGATCTAAATTTTTTAAAATCGTTAGAAAATAAGCAAAGAATTGTGCTGGTAATATAAAGAGTAATGGAGATATTTCTTCAGGAATATCTGATTTAATAAAGAATCCATTGTAATTATTGAAAAGAGATTCCTCGTTTGAAAAGATAAATAAATCTACATTCTTTTCTTCTAAAATCTTAATAACTTCCTTAGAATGGGCAAGACTTTCTCCTTTTGGAACAAATAGGAATATAGGAAATCCATGAGAGACAAGGGCTAATGGGCCATGTAGGAAATCAGCAGAGGAATAAGGTTCTGCAAGGATATATGATGTCTCTTTTAACTTTAAGGCCATTTCTAAAGCAGTAGCTAAATTATATCCTCTTCCTAGGACAGCACAGTGTTCCATAAATTTATATGGATTTGTCTTCTCTTTAATTTCTTCATCTCTTTCTAAAATTTCTCTTAAAGATATGATAAGTTTTTCGAATTCTTTTGAATTATCTCTGTTTATCCAATGATTCACTAAAAAATACAAAGCTCCTAATTCTGCTAAATAGGTTTTTGTTGCTGCAATACTTTTTTCTTCCCCAGCATCTAAAAATAGAACCTTTTTAGAAATTTCTGCTAATTTACTATTCAAATTATTAGTTATTCCCAAGGTAAAAGCATTTTGATTATTTGCCTCTCTTATTACCTCACATATATCTTCGCTTTCTCCTGATTGGGAGATAGCAATAACTAGGGAATCTTTAAGAATTGGAGGATTATGGTAAATAGTATACAATGATGGGGCACAAAGAGATACAGGAATTTTAATATAGGATTCAATGTAATATTTTCCCCACACTCCTGCATTGTCCGATGTACCTCGGGCAACTAATATTATATTCTTGGGATTATATTCTTTTATTTCCTCAACTATGCTCTTAATCTTATCTTTATTTTCTTTAATTTTTTCTAAAACTTTCACTCCTTCTTTTATTTCTTTATACATATATTTCTCCATTTATAATCCTCCGTAAATTCTCTAAAATTGTGTAAAGAGAGTTTATCATCTAATAAAAGATAATGTCAAGAAATTTACCTTTTTGAGGGTTTATAATATATAATAAAATTGCTATGGATAGTCTTCAAAAATATTTATTATTGATAGAAAGAAGGCTACAGGAGAATTGGGAAAGATTTTCAAATCCCCTTCCTTTATATTTATTTTCTGCATATCATATGGGGTGGGTTGATGAATCTGGTAATCCCCTTTCAGAGTTTAAGGGAGGAAAGAGATTAAGGCCCCTTTTATGTGTATTAATAAATCAAGCTTTTAATGGATCTTTAGATGATGCTTTAAATTTAGCTTCTTCTTTAGAATTTCTCCATAATTTTTCTTTAGTTCATGACGATATTCAAGATGGTGATGAAAAAAGGCATAATAGATGGACAGTTTGGAGATTGTGGGGAGTTCCTCAGGCTATTAATGTGGGGGATTCCTTATTTAATCTATGTTTTCAAGTATTAACTCAGCTTTCTTCTCCTCTTCTTCAAAGGATAAGTCTTAAAGAGATTACTAATACAATTCAAGAGCTTATTGAGGGCCAATATTTAGATATAAGTTTTGAAAAAAGAAATGATGTATATTTGAAAGAGTATATGACAATGATAGAAAAAAAGACCGCAAGGCTTTTTGCAACTTCTTTATTTTTAGGTTCTTTTTCTGCAAATTATAAGGAGGATATTTCAAGAAAATTTTTTGAGATGGGAAAGAATTTTGGAATGTTTTTCCAAATTGCAGATGATATTATGGGTATATGGGGAGATTCAAGAAAAACAGGTAAAACTCCCTTAGGAGATTTATGGAAAAAGAAAAAGACTTTTCCAATAATTTGCCTCCTTCACGAAGCATCAGATAAGGAAAGACAGAAAATATATGAGATTTGGAATAAAAGTAATTTATTGGAACAAGATATTTCATATATTTTACAAGCTTTAGAGAGGAAAAGGGTGAAGGAGATCTCCTTTAATACTGCTAAAAAGTTTTTTGAGAAAAGTTATAAAATTATAGAAGAATATGAAGAGTTAGTTGATTTAAGCTTAATAAAGGAATTATTTAAAAATTATTACAATTTAATATTTTCTTCCCAAAGTTGAATTATTCTTGAATCTGAATCTCTTAGATAATTCTTAATTTTAGGAGCCATACTACTTTTATCAATAGCCCATCCCCACTTTTGGGGTTCATATCTTGATAGCATGCTTAAAAGAAAAAGAATTAGATAGTGAATTGCCAGAGGATGAAGGGAAGTATTTATTTTTAAATATTCGAAAAGTTCCTCTAAGGTAAATTTTTCTCCTTCTGGAACTTGAAAGGGAGATATACATTTTAAGAATGTTGGAAATAAACCCTTCTCCTTTATTAAAATTGTTTCTTTTCCAGGATCATAGTTCTTATCCCAATCTATAGATTTTTCTCCCGCTACTCTTACTGTTAATCCATGTAATACTTCCCTCGGAATCTCATGAGTTTTTAAAAATATTGTGATTTTTGATAAAGCGACTAAACCATAAAATAAAAGAAGAGGAGAAAGATATAAATCTAATTTTTTCTTTGCCTCAAAGGATAATTTTGCCTGTTTTATAGTATAATGAAGAAAAAGTCTTTCTCCTTCTTCTAAGGAATTTGATAATTTGTTCTCTATTTCATTAAAAATTTCATAATAAGAATATTTAAATAACTTTTTAAAAATTTGCATCTAAATATTTGATAAAATTTTCTATCCTCTTTAATGTTTTTTCTTTTCCTAACACCTCTATTAATTCATAAAGACTTGGTCCTATTGTTTTATTGGTTAAGGCAACCCTTACTGGATGAATTAAAGTTCCTGTAGATATATTCAATTTTTCTGATAATTCCTTTAAACTTTTCTCTAATTCATGGGCGGAGAAATCTTTTAAATCTTCCCATTCTTCTTTTAACATTCTTAAGAATTTTGAAATCTCAGGATGTTTAATTACCTTTTTAACAGTTTCCTTTTCATAATCTAATTCTTCTAAAAAGAAGTAATCTCCATAATCTTTAATTTGAGAAAGGAGTTTCAACCTCTCCTGTAGAAGGGATATTACTTTCAGATAATACTCCCAGTTTAGGGAGTCTTCTTTTATTAATTTAGCTTCCTTAAGATAGGGTAAAGTTAAATCTGCTAATTTTTCACGAGATAGACTTCTAATATGTTGAGTATTGATCCACTCTAATTTTGTTATATCAAAAATTCCAGGATTTTTGGTTACTTTTCTTAAATCAAAAAGTTCTATTAGTTCCTCTCTGGTATATACTTCTTTACCTTCCTGGGGAGTCCATCCTAAGAGAGCAAGATAATTTACAAGAGCATCAGGGAGATAACCCATCTTTTTATATTCTGATACCGATGTTACGCCATGTCTTTTGCTTAATTTTGATCGGTCAGGACCTAAAAGTAAGGGTAAATGGGCAAACTCTGGCGGTGTCCAGGAGAGAGCATTATATATAAATATTTGTTTTGGGGTATTGGAGATGTGATCTTCTCCTCTTATTACATGAGATATCCCCATAGTATAATCATCAATTACTACTGCGAAATTATAAGTAGGAATTCCGTCGGATTTCATTATTACAAAATCTCCAATATCTTCGTTATTAAACTCAATATCTCCTCTGATTATATCCTTAAACACTGTTTTTCCTTTTGGAACTAATAGTCTTATTGCAGGCTTTCTTCCTTCTCTTTCATATTTTGCTCTTTCTTCCGAAGTTAAATTTAGACATTTCCTATCATACTTCGGTGCTCTTTTCTCTTGAAGAGCAATTTTTCTTCTTTCCTCTAATTCTTCTGGGGTACAATAACAATAATAGGCAAGACCTAAATCTATAAGTTTTTGGGAATATTTTTTATATAATTCCAATCTTTGGGTTTGATAATAGGGCCCTTCATCCCAATTTAATCCAAGCCAATTTAACCCTTCTAATATATTTTCTTCATATTCCTTTGAAGATCTTTCTATATCAGTATCTTCGATTCTTAGAATAAAAGTACCTTTATTATGTTTTGCAAAAAGCCAATTAAAGAGGGCGGTATGGGCAGTTCCCACATGAAGATATCCTGTAGGGCTGGGAGCAATTCTTACTCTAATATCCTTCATGCTGATCAACCTCTTCTATAAAATTTTCCAAGAATATGTAACCTCTGCTGTTCCCTTTAAAATTGCAGAGACAGAACAGTATTTTGTTTGGGATAATTCAATTGCTTTCTTTATATTTTCTTCTTTTAAATTTTCTCCTTTAAAAATATATTCTAAATGCACTTTCTTATATACCTTTGGATGTTCCTCAGCTCTTTCCGCAGAAATTTTTATCTCAAAATTTTCCACTTTTTCCTTCATCTTTTGAAGGATAGAGATAACATCCATCCCTGTACATCCTCCAAGGGCAACCAAGACAAGCTCCATAGGTCTTGGACCTTGGTCTTCTCCCCCATGATCTAAAGAAGCATCCATTACGATAGAAAAATTAGATGGAGTATTTCCAGTAAATTTCATTTTTCCGTTCCAAACTACTTTTGTTTCCATTGTTACCTCCTTATATAAATTCTTTTTCAGTATACAAATAGTTAGTATGTTGTCAATAATTAAGGTTATAAGTTAAAATAAGCAAAAATCGAAAGGATGGGAGGAATACATATGGAAAAATTAGATCAAATAAATGAGCTTAAAAAACTTGATCCTCAAGATATGTTAGGTTCAGTATATAGACTCCCTGAACAAATAGAGGAAGCAAGTAAAATATCCTACGATACAGAATTAAGATTGGATAGAAGAAGTATAAATAAGGTTTTAATTTTAGGTATGGGAGGTTCTGCAATAGGAGGTGATATATTAAAGGCTATTGCCTTTGATAGTGCAAGAATTCCTATATTAGTAAATAGGGATTATTCTCTTCCCAATTATATTGATGAAAATACCTTGGTTTTTGCGGTAAGTTATTCTGGAAATACTGTTGAGACTGTGAATTCTGCAGTAAAATCTTATGAGAAGGGAGCAATAGTGGTTTCTATAACCAGTGGCGGTAAATTAGCGGAATTTGCTAAGGAAAAAAACCTTCCATTAATCCAAATTCCTAAGGGATTGGCCCCACGAGCTGCAATAGGATATGTAACTATTCCCCCTCTGGTGGTATTAGATCAGTTGGAAATAGTTCCTTCTCAAAAGGAGGCAATAAGGGAAACTATAGATTATCTTAGAAAAAAGAGAGAAGAGTTTAAAGTCGAAAATCCTACTGATGTAAACCCTGCTAAAAAATTAGCTAAAATGCTTTATGGGAGAATTCCCTTAATATATTCTGTAGAGGAAAGATGGGCGGTTGCAGGGTATAGATGGAAATGCCAATTTAACGAGAATTCTAAATATCCTGCCTTTACCCATTTCTTCCCAGAGTTGAATCATAATGAGATAATGTCTTGGGAAGCAGATTCCCAAATTATAAATGATCTTTCTCTTATTTTCCTTTACATATCCTTAGAAGGAGAAATGAAAATAAGGGTTGATTTTATGAAGGAAAAAATAGAGGCTCGAGGAATACCAGTCTTTTTATGGCAGGGAGAAGGAAAATACTCATTAACTAAATTTTTCTCTCTTACATATCTTGGAGATTTTACTACTGTTTATCTTGCATATCTTGCCGGAAAGGATCCCTTTGCTATTGGTTTTATAAATGAACTTAAGTTAAGAATAGGTCAAAGTTTATCTTGAAAATATTAGCTTTAGCAGATTTTGAATCACCTATTCTTTATGAAAGATTTGATGCTACCCCATACAAGGGAGTAGAAGCAGTAATATCCTGTGGAGATGTTTTGCCAGAATTATTAGTTTATCTTACAACTATTCTTAATGTTCCTGTGTTTTATATCTTAGGAAATCATGATGAGAGGTATATTAAGGAGCCTCCTGAAGGATGTGATAATATTGATGGAAAAATAATAAAATTTAAAGATAAAAAAATCTTAGGCTTAGGAGGCTCCATTAGATATAGTGGGGGACCTCTTCAGTATACAGAAAAAGAAATGAGTTGGAGGATAAGAAAATTATATTTTCAATTGAGAAAAGGAATTGATATTATAGTAACCCATGCTCCTCCCTTTGGAATTCATGAGGGAGATGATTTCTCTCATAAAGGCTTTAAGAGTTTTCTCTTTCTGATTGAGAGGTATAGACCAGCCTATTTTCTCCATGGACATACCCATATGAATTATAAATTTAGAAGTTCAAGGATAACAGAATATAAAGGTACTAAAATTATTAATTGTTCTGGAATTATAGTTTTAGATCTATGAAGAACTTTTTTACAAGATTTTTTAAAAGAAGAAGACATCTTAAAAGCTTTCAGGAAAAAATTAAAGAGGAAAAATTTGTTCTCTGGAGAGACATAGGTTATCAAACTATAGAAGTGGAGAAGATAGTAGGAAGTGTAGGAAGATATAGGGATTTTGATGAGGAGTTTAGACCATTAAAAGGAAGCTCTCTACAAAGATTAAAAGAATTAGAGGATGCCATACTAAGGGGTAAAATCCTTCCTCCAATAGAAGTTTATAAGATAAAAGATGAATACTACGTAATAGATGGTAATCATCGAGTTTCAATAGCAAGGAAATTGGGACAAAAGGAGATAGATGCCCACGTAATAGAATATTTACCTTCAGAAGATTCTATAGAAAATATTCTGTATAGAGAAAAAGCAGATTTTGAACTTGCTACAGGGCTTAAAGATATTAATCTTACGGAAATAGGACAATATAAAAAGCTCCTAAATCAAATTCTTGAACATAAATATTATATGAGTGAAAAAAGAAGAAAAGAGGTAAGTATAAAGGAAGCTGCAAGAGATTGGTATAAAAATATTTATCTCCCTATTATTAAGATTATAGAGAAGGAAAGAATTTTAGATGCTTTTCCGGGAAGAACTCTTTCAGATTTATATGTCTACATTTCCGATCATAAATGGCTTGAGAGTCAAAAAAGGGGATATGATATAGGATTTCATAAAGCAATTGAGGATTTTAAGAATCTTATTCCTGGCACATCTCTTAAGGATAAAATTTTAGACCTCTTTAAATTACCCTTTTAAAATAAAGAAAGTTGTCCCTTTTCTTCAGGAGGAAGTATCTTAATTTTTCCATATACCCCATCATATCCAGGTTCTACTTGAATTTTCCCTTCTCTCATAAGCTTTATTCCTTCTACAATTTTTTCCGATGTAAACCTTTTGATTTCTTCTAATGGAGTTTCTATTAAAATATTTAATTCATTATCTAAAGTGGATACTAATTTTAAATATTCATTTTGAACAAATGGGGAGGATACATCTCTATTTAGAGCTTGTGCAATAATTTCTTCTAAGGGTATTAAATTTTTATATGGTATTTTATTTTTAGGAATAAAACCCTCCTCTCTATCTGCCAATTCTTCTACCCTATGAGCAACCCCAATAGTTAGAGGTTTTCCACAAGAGGGACACAAGTTGTTCAATCTTATGCTTTCTTTAGGAGATAATACTATATTGCAGTTTCTATGTCCATCAAAATGGTATTTTCCTTCCTCTGGAAAAAACTCAATGGTATATAAAAATTTATCTTTATCTTGATTTTTTATTGCATTAAAGATTTCTCTATATTCTATATTGCAATTAAAGACATTTGCTTCTCTTCCCAATCTATTGGGAGAATGGGCGTCAGAATTTGAAATGAGGCAAATATTATCGAGCTTACTTAATCTCCAATTCATAGGAGGATCACTACTTAATCCTGTTTCTATAGCAAAAATTCTATTAACATATTCACCAAAGGCTTCCTCTAAGGAATCAAACCCAGAATTGGATCCAAAAATGGAAAACCATGGTGTCCATGCATGGGCAGGTATAATATGAATCTCTTCAGATATTTCCCAGAGAAGGGGAAGAAGTTCTTTTAAATTTCTTCCGAGGGTGGGTCTTCCATCGGAACTTAGATTTCCAATCTTTCCTAAAAGGGTGTTAATTTTGTAGCAAATTTCTAAAGAAGGGGAGAATATAATGGAATGGATTCTTCTTACTTTTCCATCTTGATTATAGATATTACTGATTTCCGTGGTTAAAATAAAATTTATATCATTAAACTTATATATCCCATAATTGTCTTCTTTAAGCTTATCTCTTAACTCCGCAAACCAAAGAGGATGAGTGAAATCTCCTGTTCCAACTAAATTTATCCCTTTCAATTTTGCCCACCTGCTAATATTTTCCAAGTTCATATCAGAGCTTGTTGCTCTACTATATTTTGAATGGATATGAAAATCTGCAACAAACTTCATGTTTCACCTCTTAATGTAGTAATCTCTTTAATTATTTTAGTTTAAGATAATGGAATTGTTAATAGTATTTTTCTAATTCAAGACTGGAATCTTATTAGAGATTTGTTATAATTATTACAAATGAAGGCAATGCTATTAAAAGAAATGTATAATATTTTATCATTTAAAGAACCCTTTATCCTTGAAGAGGTAAATACCCCTATTCCTAAAGATAATGAAATCTTAGTAAAAATTTCTGCCTGTGGAGTTTGTAGAACAAATCTTGGTATTATAGAAGGAGGAAGAAATCTATGGAGAAGGTTAATGAGAAAGATAAAGAATTTAGATTTGGAGATTGGGGCCCTAAGTATCTTATGAGGGGACCAAAGATAGAGTGGGGTATTTTAAAGATAACACCAGGAAAAGAATTAGGAGCCCATTATCATAAAGAAGTTGAAGAGATATTTTATGTTCTCTCAGGAAAAGCAGAAATGATTGTCGAGGATAAAATTTTTGAGATTAATATTGGTGATGGAGTAAGAGTGGAACCTAATGAAGAACATAATATTGTGAATCCATCAGAGGACTTTTTAGCAGTATTTATAAAAGTACCATATTTACCTGAGGATAAATATAGTAAAACTTAAAAAATGCGAGCTTTTAAAAGCTTTCTTGAAGATGAGAGAATAATAATAGTAAATCTAGAACCAAAGGAACTTTTGATAGAAAGTTTAATAGCTTATCTTAAAGAAAATAACATAAAAAGTGCCTGTATTTTAAGTGGTATAGGAACTTTAAGAATATTAAACTATCATAGAATACTTACAACAGAATATATTCCTCAAAATGAATTTATAACTGTGGAGGGGCCTATAGAGCTTTCTTCTCTCCAAGGATTAATTCTTAATTTCGAACCCCATCTTCATTTTGTTGCCTCAGATTTAAAGAATGTTTATTCAGGCCATTTAGAATATAATTCTGAGGTATTGTATCTTGCTGAGATTTCCCTTATTCCCTTAGAGGGATTTAAATTGAAAAGATTTATTAATGAAAGAAAAGTTTCCTATATAAAGGAGGATAAAGATGAACTTTAGCGAATTTGAAAACAAGGAATTATTAGAACTTTATGAAGGTTTAAGAGTTGCAGATGTAAGAGATGGTCTTGATTATTGTCTTTTACATCATTATTATTCTCTACCATATACTATTAGACCTCTTTTTAGGGTAAGGGTTATTGGAATTGCTAAAACTGTAAGGTATCTGCCTTATTCTGGAGAAATTCCGAAACTTACCCCTAAGGAATATGAAGAGTGGATGGGATACTATTACCAGAATATTTGTCCCTATCCTTGGTTGGAAGAGATTAAAAAAGGAGATTTTATAGTGATTGATCAAAGCAATGTAGATGCAGGACTTATGGGCTCTAATAATTCCTTAGTGGGATATCAAAGGGGAGCTGTGGGTTATCTTACAAATGGTGGCCCAAGGGATACTGATGAATTAATAATTCAAAAAATTCCCTTTTGGTTTAAATTCATATCTCAGAAAACTGTTATTGGAAGGCTTCAATTTGATAATATGAATGTTCCTGTAAGTATAGAAGGGGTCTTAATAAAGCCAGGAGATATAATAGTTGCTGATGGAGATGGGATAGTGGTAGTTCCAAGAGAAAAAGCTTATGAAGTTGCTACCTATGCCCGAAAAGAATTGGAAAATGATAAATTGGCAAGAAGAAAATTATATGATTTATTAGGTTGGGAATATGATGAAACTTTAAGATAGTTTTGAAATAGATATTGTTATATAATTGATGTATGAAGGAAAATATTTTAAAAGAAAAAATTTTTGATAAAGTAGAAAGATTAAAGGAAAATATAAAAAAGGTAATTATCGGAAAAGATAAAGTTATTGACTATGTAATATGTGCCCTTCTAAGTCAAGGAAATATTCTTATTGAAGATGTTCCTGGAGTTGGTAAGACAGTTCTTGCAAAGGCTTTAGCAGAAAGTATAAATCTTTCCTTTAAGAGAATTCAATTTACTCCTGATATGATGCCCTCTGATATCTTAGGAACAAATGTCTTTAATCCTAAGACCTTAGAATTTGAATTTAAGAAGGGACCTATTTTTACAAATATTCTTCTTGCAGATGAGATAAATAGAACATCTCCAAGAACTCAATCGGGACTTTTAGAGGCCATGGATGAAGGTGGCGTAACTATTGACGGGGTTTATTATCCCCTCCCCAAACCCTTCTTAGTCATAGCAACTCAAAATCCCAGGGAGCATTTTGGGACATATCCTCTTCCTGAATCTCAATTGGATAGATTTTTTATATCTATAACTATAGGGTATTTATCCTTACAGGAAGAATTAGATATGTTAGAAAAACAAAAGATTTTTCATCCCTTAGAGAAGTTGGAACCTGTTCTTGATAAAGATGATGTATTAACTATGCAAGATTTTACTAAGAAAGTATATATCCATAGGGATATTTTAGAATATATAACTCAAATTGTTAGAAATACGAGAGAGAATCCTAAAATTTCCCTTGGTGCTGGCCCCCGCGGTTCTATTTCATTAATGAGGGCAAGCCAAGCTATGGCAATAATTAGGGGAAGAGATTATGTTATTCCCGATGATGTTTTAGACTGTTCTGTTCCCGTTTTAGTTCATAGAGTAGTTCTTAAGGAACAAGTTGAAAGTCCAAGACAAAAAAGAGAAGAAGTTGTCAAAGAAATATTAGAGAGAACAAAAATTCCAAGGATAAAGCTTCCTTGAAGATAAGAATAAATTTTACTCTTCTTGGTTTTTTCCTTTTTATAGGAAATCTTCTTATTACCTTTATCGGAATTAATGTGGGGTCAGTTCCATTAATTCTTATGTCCTCTTTTATTTATGGGGTATTTATCTTTAGTTTTTTAGAATTAATTCTTCAACCCTTCCTTTTGAAATTAGAACTTATGGTTCCTTCCTTAGTTGAGGAAAATAAAGAGGAGGTAATTTTTTTAAAAGTAAAAAATGATTTCTCTTTTTCAAAGGGAAAATTTTTTATTTTTTTAAAAGATATATTTATTCCTTGTAATATAGGGGGAAGAGAGGAAAAATATTATAACTTTACATATTTATTTAAGAAACGAGGAATTGAGGAGTTTAAAGAGATATGGATAAAATTTACGGGAACTTTTGGCCTTTTTTATATTAAAAAACATTTTCCAATAAATGCAAAAACTTTAGTTTATCCTACCTATTATCAAATTCATAGAGAATTAGCTATCCCTGGAGATTCAGGCTATAAAACTTCTATTTCAAGTTTTACTCGATTTGGAGAGGAAATTCATACTTTAAGAAAATACAGTCCAGGAGATCCTTTAAGAATAATTGCATGGAAAACCTCTGCCAAAAAGGGAGAACTTATATCGAAACAATTTGAGAAATTATCTATTTTTGAGGCTATTTTCTTATTAGATAATTGTTTAGAATCAGAAGTGGATGATATTTCTTTAAAAGAATTTGATCAACTTCTTCGATTTCTCCATTCTATTGCTCTTTCCTTTTTAAGGCGAGGCTTAAAGGTAAAGATACAAACTCTTTATCCAAAGAAGATGTTTATACCCCAAAATTGGGATGATTTAAAGATCTTTTTGGCAAAATTGGAAATTAAAAGAATAAAAGATAAAAGTTTAAATCTTGATGAAAATTTTAGTTTAGTATTTTCCTTGGATTATAGTTTTTGGGAGAGTAAGAGTCATTTACAGAAGAAGTTTATTGGGGTAGAATTTCACAAGAAAGATGTTGAAAGTTCATTATATATATTTAAAAAGGAAGAAAATCCATATGATTTTCTAAATCTATGGAGTATAAATTATGAATAAAACGAAAAAGATAAATATAAAGGTGGAAAATTCTAAGATTCTGAGGGGAAGTATTTTTTACCTTAACTTTGTAGCAATATTTTCTGTATGGTATTTCTTGGAGTTGCCTATTAATTATATTTTAGGAATTATTTTTATAACTTTAATTGGATATATTTATAGTTATAAAAATAGGTATAATGTTAATCTTCTTCTCAAGATATTTATGACCCTCTTTATGTTTTATCTTCTTAGAGAATTTTTCAGAAATCTCCTTTTACAGCCCTATGATCCCAGAATTCCTTTAGCTACTTTTCTGATAAACCTAAATGCCCTTCATAGTTTTGATCTTCCAACAAAATTGGATCTTAGTTTTTCTTTTTTCATTTCTTTAATTCTCATGGTAATATCAGGGGTTTTTGCAAGGGAATCAATATTTTTAGTATTCTTGCTCTTTTATATTATAGGATTAATAATTTCCTTATCTCTTATGAATGATTATAAGCCATCTACTAAATATCTTTCAGGTGCAATACTTTCTATATCTTTAATAGGATTTCTCCTATTTCCTTTTATTCCAAGATCTCTCCCCTTTACCTTTAGACAGGATATAATGTCTCAAGTTATTCAAAGAATTACTGCAGTGAGGGGAGAGATAAAAACTCCAAATATTCAAAATGTTAATTACTATTTGTATCGTCTTCCAGAAGGAAGAAAAATTAACCCTCTTCCCTATGATCCTGAGAATTACTTTGGTTTTGCTCCCTTTGTTGATTTGAGACAAAGGGGAATTCCTTCCTCTTCCTTAGTTTTTCGAGTTCTTTCATCTTTTCCTACTTATCATAGAGGATTAGCCTTTGATACTTATAATGGTTTTGGCTGGTATCAAAGTTTTGAAGAGAAAGTAGATACTATAACTACAGATCTTCAGCCCTTTCATATTGTAAAAAATCCATTACCTGAGGAAAGATTATTTAGATCTACATATTTTATAGAAAAAGATACAGGAAATGTAATATTTGTTCCCCAAGGGACCCAGAGATTATATTTTCCTGCTCCTTTTATTTATAAAGATATGGAAAATGGAATAAGAAGTCCCTTTGAAATGCCTAAAAATTTGATATATACTTCCTTCTATTCTGATACCTTTATAAGATCTGCAAAATTGTTATTAAAGGCCCAAATACCTGATAAAAAGAAGTTTGAAAGATATTTACAGATCCCAAATATCTCTAAAAAAGTTGAAAGGTTAGTATTAGAAATAACTAAAAATTATGAAACTCCTTGGGAGAAGGTTTTAGCCATTGAAAAATATTTAGAAGAAAATTATCCCTATTCCTTAGATATACCACCATTAAAGGAAAATGTGGATGCAGTTGAGGACTTTTTATTTATTACTAAAAAAGGATATTGCGAACAATTTGCAACTGCTTTTGCTATTATGTTAAGAATTATCGGAGTCCCCTCAAGATTTGTAACAGGTTTTTCACCTGGAGAACTAAATCCATGGACAGGTATGTATGAGGTAAGAGTGAAAAACGCCCATGCTTGGGTTGAGATTTATTTAGAACCTGTGGGCTGGATTCCTATAGATCCTACACCATCAGGAGACTTTATGGAAGAAATAAGAATAAAAGAAGAATATAATATTTTGGGCTTAATTTTTGATTCTCTTTCTAGGTTTATAAATGAGATAATTTACTTTCTTTATAATTTATCTACCCTCTATCTTTCTGCTTTTATTATCCTTTTCTCTTCCTTAATAATATATTTTACTGTAAGAGTAATTAGGAGATTCCAGCAGAGTAGAGAAGATAGGATATTTTTAAAAGTTATAGGAATGCTAAAAAAGAAAAATTTAATAAGCTATGGAAATTCTCCCTATGAGATGGTAAAAAACTTGGGTGATGAGATAAAAGAGTTTGTAAGTATTTATTATGCCTTAAAGTTTGCACCTTTAAAGGAAAATGAGAGAAGAGAATACAGAGAAAAACTTATTAAAAAAGGAAAAAAGATATTAAAGACTAAATCCTTCGACCTGTTCCCAACAAATGGTCAAGGATTAAATAAAGATTAGAGGTAGATATATTACCTTTCATATAATCATAGCTTTCTATTAGTTCTTTAAGGTGGTTTTGGTGATTTTTCCATATGTCAATTAATTTATTCCAATCCTCTTCCCTCAATTTATCTTTTACTTTTTTAAGATGATAAAGACAAAGTTTATAATAATCTTTAAATCTTTCTAAAAATTCCTTCTCTATGTTTTTTTCTAAGGAACATATGTAACAATCTCCAATCTTGTATATATTCCAGTTTATAAAAGATAAGTCCTTTATTTTGGATAATTCATAAAAGTGTTCCTTACAAAGAGGAGGAATAAAATTTTCTGAGATAGAATTGTAGACGGCTAATTTTTCCATTCTTATTTTTTGGCATAAGGGACATTTTTCAAAATTCATTTTTTCCTCTTATTCTAATCTTTTTTAAGAAGAGTATAGAATAATCCTTATCCCATAAGGGGCTTCCAAATAAATATTCTGGGTATTTTTTCTTCTTATCTTTTGCTTCAATGAATTTTAGGAGATTTTCTGGTAATTTTTTCTTAATAATTTCCCAGTGGGGAAGACAAAAACTATATGCTTTTTCTTTCCATAGGAGAGAACTTTCCTCATCTATAAAAATATCAGGTAAGGTAGATAAATAAAGATTTAATATTTCCTTTTCCTTTTCGCAAAAAATACAATTTATTCCTTCAGGAAGATTCTTCTTTAAAAGTGAAGGAACAATTACATTTTTAATAAGATCTTCAAAAATTATAGAAATTCCAAGAGTATCTTTGAAATTTAGTAGCTGAATAGCATGCTCAGGACAAAAACCATTGCCTTTTCTTATTCTTTCCCTTGTTTTGGGGTCATTAACCAGCTCATATAGAAAATTATCCTCTGTCTTCCAAAGAGTTTTATTAATAAGGAAACATAAGGGACAACCCTCCCAAAGGAAGGCTTCTTCCCAAGCAATGTGGGCAAAATTTTTTCTTATATGTTTATTATTTTTTGAATTTTCCATTATATCCTATTAATATAACCTTAAAAATCTTCCTTTACAACTTTTTCTACAATTTCGCAGGCTTTATCTATATCTTCAAAGGATACATCTTTATGGGTTACAAATCTTAGAGTAGTCTCATCGAAACTTGTAGCAAGAAGTCCATATTTCTTGAATTTCTCAAGAAGAATTGTAGAATTGTAATTATTCTTTAGCTTAACCTTTAAAATATTTGTTTCGGGTTCCTTCAAATCAAATATAGGCATTCCTTTTAGGAAATTATATAAATTTTTGGCTTTAATATGATCTTCTTCAAGTCTATTAATCATCTTCTCTAAAGCGATGAGGCCACAGGAAGCTACTACCCCAGCTTGTCTTAAACCTCCCCCTAATCTTTGCCTATTTTTCCTTGCTTTTTCAATAAATTCCCTTGAGCCTACAAGAACTGAACCCATAGGGCATGAAAGTCCCTTAGATAAACAGAACATTATAGAGTCTGCATATTTTGCTATTTCTTTTACAGGGGTTTTTAAATAAATAGAAGCATTAAATATTCTTGCTCCATCAAGATGAATTGGAATATCATATTTTCTACTTAAGTTATAAACCTCTCTCATATAATCTAAGGACAGGACTTTTCCTCCCGCTCTATTATGGGTATTTTCTAAGACAATTAAAGAGGTTTTAGGGAAAACTCTTCCCTTCTTTCTAATTGCCTTTTCTATTTTTTCAATAGGCATTATTCCATCTTCTCCAGGGATAAGATATGGTTGCACACCGCCATTTGCAGAAATTCCTCCTGCTTCGTAATAAAACATGTGGGATTCTGCTTCTAAGATTACTTCTTCTCCTGGAGAAGTCCAAGAAAGGAGTGCTACTTGATTCCCCATAGTTCCTGAGACTAAAAAAAGTCCTGCCTCTTTTCCCAGAATTTCTGCGGATTTTTGTTCCAATAAATTTACAGTAGGGTCTTCACCATATCCGTCATCTCCTACTTCTGCCTCATACATGGCTCTTCTCATCTCCTCGGTGGGTTTAGTTACTGTATCACTTCTTAAATCAATATATTTCATAAAAATAATTCACCCTTTCTTTTTTTATTTATTATAGATTAAAATTTAAACTATTGACATACTTAAAGGAATTTTGCTATAAATTGAGCATATGAAAACAAAAGTGGAATGTTTCCCTTGTTTTCTGAATCAAGTAATATCAGCAGCAAGGCGGGTATATATTGAGGAAGAGAAGAAGATTTTTGTTGTTAAGGAGATTGCAAAAATCTTGCCTGAATTATCCTCTGAGGACAGTCCTGCATATAATACTTATCTTGTTTTAAAAAGGGCGTATGAAATTTTAGGAAATTCTGATCCATATTACCAGGAGAAAAGAAGATATAATAAAATAGCTTTAAGCCTTTATCCAATATTAAAAGAGATAGTAAAGTCCTCAAATAATCCCTTATATACTGCTACAAAGATAGCAATTTCAGGTAATATTATTGATCTTGGAATATTGGATATATCAAAATTAGATTTAAGGGATTACATTAAAGAAATTTTAGAAATTCCCTTAGCCTTAGATCATTTTGAGTATTTAAAGGAAGAAATAAAAAAAGCAAAAAACATAGTATACCTCTTAGATAATGCAGGAGAGATTGTATTTGATAAAGTATTTATTGAGGAATTAAAGGATAAAAATATCTTTGGAGTTGTTAATACTTATCCAATAATTAATGATGCTTTAATGGAAGATGCAGAAGAGATAGGACTAAATAAAGTTTGTAAAATAATAGAGTCAGGAACTCAGATTGTTGGTAAAATTCCTGAATTAGGTTCTACTGAATTTAAGGATATTTTTGCGCGCGCGGATCTTATTATTGCAAAGGGGCAAGGAAATTATGAAAATTTAAATGAAAGAGATCTTAACATATTTTTCCTTTTAAAGGCAAAATGTGAAATTATAGCAAGAAGCTTTGGTGTCAATTATGGGGATTTGATTCTGGCATATGGACCAATTTTAAAGAAGATGGTAGAATTAAGACAAATTCAAAGTTAAAAAGTTATAGATTTGTTCGTAGAAATATTCAGAATGTTCCTTATCTTCAAATAACTCATGATATCCTCCAGCAAATTCCACAAGATATTTATTGGATATCTCGATATTTTCAAAGAAATCCATTGAACCTTTTGGTGGGACAATTTTATCTTCTAATGGAATAAGAAAAAGAGTGGGAACAGAAATTTCCTTTGCCTTTTTGTGAGCTATCTCAACATTTTTTACCATGCTAATTCCAAGCCTAAGGGAGATTCTTCTATGTACTAAGGGATCTTTTACATATTTTTCTACTGCTTCTTTATTTCTTGAGAGATAATCTAAATTAATTCTGTTATCTATGGTTAATGAAGGGAAGATTCTTACAAAAATATTAGAAAAGATCTTTGTTATTGGATCTACGTTTAAATATAAAACTGGAGCAGAAACAATAAGAGCTTTTACTCTTTCTGGATTTTCTTGGGTATATCTTATGGCTATGAGTCCTCCAAGACTATGCCCAAATACAAAGAATTTTTCTATATTTTCCGTTAAATTGTTTATTAAACTAATTACCTCTTCTATAGAAGTATCTCCCCTTTTCCCACCACTCCTTCCATGACCAGGAAGATCAAATCCTATAACCCCAAATCCCTTTTTTAAAAGATCATTAATAAATGTTTCATACCTTCCAATATGCTCTCCAAGTCCATGAACCAAAAGAATCCATCCTTTTTCAGGTATCCCTTTCTTAAAAGAATAAATCATAATTGTTCCTCCTAATTAGAGCAATTTTTCAATTATTATATACTAATTTTGTTATGATTTTTAGTATTAGAAACTTTAATTTAGGGGATTTAGATGAAGTTTTAGAGATAGAGAAGCTTTCCTTTCCAAAAGATGCTTATACTAAATCTCTTTTTAAAGAATTTTATAAGTTTTTTTCTGAGGGCTTTTTTGTTGCCGAGATCAAAGGAAAAATTGTAGGCTATATTTTTGGGTATATTTATAGAGATGAAGGAGAAATTGTTTCTATTTCTGTTCATCCTGATTATAGAGGGTTAGGAATCGGAAACAAACTAATGGAAACTTTTATTTCTCTTCTTAAGAATAAAGGAGGAAAGAGATGTTTCTTACAGGTGAGAGTATCAAATATAACTGCTATTGAATTTTATAAAAAATTAGGATTTAAAATTTTAAAAAGGGAAAAAAGGTATTATTTAGATGAGGACGCATATTTAATGAAAAAAGATTTATAAGAAGTTTTCTCTTATATCTGTAATTAATCGGCAATCATTTGCCTATTGACATATATTTTAACTTTAAATAAAATTGGATCAAATATTCATTAATAAGGAGGTGTTTTTTTAATGTCCTTTTCAAGACCAAATTTCTCAGAAGCTACTAATACAAGACTTCGCCTTAAAGATTATTCTCCTTTTAGTGGAATGTGTGTTACATGTTTGGATGGATGTTTAGGTTACTGTGAAATTGCTAAATCTGCGATAAGAGGAAGAGAATTTATCTATCCTCAGCCTTATGGAAAAATAACCTCTGGTTCTCAAAAGGATTATCCAGTGGATTTTTCTCATCTAAATATCAATGGAACATGTGTTGGTGCCTTTGGAGTTGAACCTGATCCTGATAAAGCAACCTTTCCAGCAGTAAATATTGAGACAAAAATAGGAGATATAAAACTTAGAGGTCCATGGTTTACCACGGGATTAGGTTCTACTTTTATTGCAAGGGACAACTGGGAAGGTGTTGCTATTGGATCTGCAATCTTTGGGACGATGGTAGGAATTGGAGAAAATGTTTGTGGTGTAGATCCTCAAGCAGAGTTTAAAAATGGAAAAATAATAAGATCTCCTGAGATGGAGAGAAGAGTAAGATTATTTCGGGATTGGCAGAGGGATGGATATGGAGGAATAATCGTTCAGGAAAATGTAGAGGACAATAGATTAGGCACTTTAGAATATGTAATTGAAAAATTGGGAGTTCAGTTTGTTGAAATTAAATGGGGACAAGGAGCAAAGGATATTGGTGGAGAAATTAAGATTCCCTCCTTAGAAAAAGCAAAGCAATTGAAGGATAGAGGGTATATTGTTCATCCTGATCCTGATGATCCTATAATTCAGGATATAGCTAAAAAGGGTGGAATTAAAGAGTTTGAGAGACATTCTCGTCTTGGAATGGCTTCTCTTGAAGGATTTTTAAAAAGAGTTGAAGAATTAAGGAAAATTGGAGCAAAATATATATCTCTTAAGACGGGAGCATATAGACCAAGAGATTTAGCATTAGCATTAAGAGCTGCATCAGAAGGAAGAATAGATCTATTAATTGTTGATGGTGCAGGTGGTGGAACGGGTATGAGCCCCTGGAGAATGATGAATGAGTGGGGAATTCCTACAGTTTATTTGGAAGCTTTAACCTATAAATATGCAAAACTTCTTGCAGAGAAAGGGAAATATGTACCTAATATAGCTATAGCAGGGGGCTTTACTATGGAGGACCATATCTTTAAAGGATTAGCTCTTGGAGCTCCATATGTAAAATTGGTGGCAATGGGAAGGGCTACCCTTACTGCTGCGATGGTGGGAAAAACTATTGGAGAATTAGTAAAAAGTGGTAAAATCCCTGCAGAATATAAAAATTATGGTGAAGATATAGAGGAAATTTTCACAGCAGTTGCGGAGATTAAGAAGATTTATGGAAATGAGGAATGGAAGAAGATTCCCCCATCTGCATTAGGGGTCTATGGATATTTCGATAGACTTGCGGTAGGATTAAAACAATTTATGGCAGGAGCAAGAAAGTTCAAGTTAGAATATATATCAAGGGATGATTTAGTATCTTTAACTGAAGAAGCAGCTAAGGTTACTGGTATCCCATATGTTATGGATTTAGATCATGAAGAAAGCATGAAGATACTGTTTGAGTAAATTAAAGGGGGAGAGAAAATCTCTCCCCTCCTCCCAATTTTAAGTTGTTTCTTCTTTTTTTTCCTTTCTTTCCGCTAATAGACTCTTTAATTCCGAGTATCCAAATATTATTAAAATAACTCCTAATAAGATTAAAAAGGCAGGAACTGCTGCCATAAGTGCCTTGATAAAGTAACTCCACCATAAAACTATTCCCCAGATTCCTAGAACAAAACATGCTAACCCAATAATAATGATTAAAATTTTACTTGTCACCTTATCACCTCCACTATAAATATAATCTAATTATAAACTATAATTTACTTTTTGGATAGCAAAGGAAGTAGATTTATTAATTCCTCTAATGGAGCTTTAAAATCAGGAATTTTTTCATTATCATGATAATATTTTAATGGTTCTTGGGTAACAAGATAAGTATTTACTAAAATTTTCCTTGCAACCATATCTTCTTCAATATCATTACCAACCATTAAACAATTTTCAGGCTCTTCTTTGACAATTTCTAGAATCTCTTTATAGTACTCTAAAGAAGGTTTACAAGAATGCATTATCTCCATAGATGTTATCAAGTAATAGGGAAAATCATCTATCCCAGCCCAAGAGAGTCTTTCCTTAATTGCAATCAGGGGGAAAACGGCATTTGTTGCGATAACAACTTTTAATTCTAAATCGAAAGATAATTTTATTACCTCTCTTGCATAAGGATGAGGTTTTGTGAAGATTCTTAGTTTCGGAAAATCTTCTCTATAAAATTTATTAAAAAAATCATAAAGTTCTTCTCTTTTAAGATTTGTTAGAGGAAGAAGGGAATCCCAAAAAACTTGTTCATTGGTTTTTGGTCCTTTATTTTGCATCATTTGATGAACAGCCTTTTGAAGTTTAATTAAGAAATCTACTCCATCTTCCAAAGGATGAATTTTTTGGGCAATTAGTTTAAAGTATTCCTTAGTAAAAATTTCTATATCATTAAATAGAAGAGTTCCATCAAGATCAAACCAAATACTTTTTATCATCCTTTTCCTCCCTATAATAGTTTCTTACTTTGTTTCCAGTATTTTCTAATAAGAATATATACTAAAGGTATTATAAGAATGGTAAGCCACCATATTTGTGAGAGGATAAGAAAATCATAGAGGGCATGAATGATTGAGGGGTACAAAAGAGCATTAAAAATGTGAGTTGAGAAATTAGATGTAAATTTTGCTAAACCCAAGGAATATCCCATTATTAAGGAAAAAAGAAAATGGGCAGGAACAGCTAAGAAAGCTCTTAAAATTGCAGTTTTTATTCCTCCAATTAGCACATATCCTATGTTTTCTAAGGTAGCAAATCCTAAACCTACCATAACAGAATATACTATTCCGTCAAAGGGTGTATTAAATTCATCTCTGGGATAAAGATATTTATATATTACAAAAAATTTTGTTCCCTCTTCTATTAATCCTATTCCTAAAAAAGAGTATAATGCAAGAGAGATTAAATCTTTTCTATCAAAAACTCCTAATATTTCAATTATTCCTTCAATTACTCCTGCAGGAAAAACAGATAAAGTTCCAAGACCAAAAGATAATAATAAGAGTCTTAAGGGCTCTTTTTCTACTTTATCTTTATTGTAGACATACCATGCTAAAGCTAAGCCTGGTGCTATTGCTAATACTAAAAAGTACAACATGTCTAATTATATATTAATTTCAATGATTTGTCAGGTAAGAATATTGTAGAAATTATAGATACATTTAGTTTTTACCTATTTTCTCTAAGTTCGTCTCTTAAATTTCTCAAGATTTCTTGATAATCTGCCTCATTTTTTTCTACCATATCCATTAATTTTTCTAATTCTCTTGTAAAATCCTCTTTTACAAACCTAAATCTCTCTTCATTTTTATTTAAATATTGATAGACTTTTTCTCCTAATGGAGTTGGGATTAGATATCCATTTCTCTCAATCACATATCCTCTTTCAAGTAATCTACTTACAATAGTTGCATAAGTAGATGGTCTTCCCAATCCTCTTCTTTTCATCTCTTCTACTAAAGAACCTTGAGTAAATAGAGGTGCTTTAGGTATATTATAAAAAAACTTATTATTACTTACATCTATATTACCTTCTTCTACTTTTATAAGTTTTATTGGGAATATTTTATTAAACCCCTCTTGTATTATCTCTTCAAATAACTCTAATTTTAACTCTATGTCTAATGCTTTGACTAATGTATCATATCCTTTAAGTACCACATTCCTCATTTGAGAAGATATAAATCTTTTAAATATCAAGTCATAGATTAATAAATGCTCTTTTCTAAATCCTTCTAATTCTCCAGAGTATAGCATAGATTTAATATCCTCTACATCTAGAACTCTTGTAGGTCTTATACATTCATGGGCTCCACCTTCACCCCATGTCCTCGGTTTAAAAAATTCCTCTCCAAATTGTTCAATAATATATTCTCTTGCAATATTTATACCACTTTCTGATACTCTTGTGGAATCAGTACGATGATAAGTTATAAAACCTCTTTCAAAAAGATCTTGTAGTATTTCCATAACTTTTGAAACAGGAATCTTATATTTATCTGATGCATCTTTTAAGATAATATCAGTAGTATATGGGGATAATGGTGATTTTTCCACGATTTTTTCTCTTTCTTTTATCAACTGAATGCTTTTAAGATTATCAAAAAAATCTTTCCCTTGACTTTTATTTTCAAATTCAAATCTAAGCTCCAAACCGTTTTTTCTAATGAATATAAGAAAAATACGTTTATTATGCTCTTTTGCTCTCTCAATTACCCAGCCTAAAACTGGAGTTTGTACCCTACCCGCAGAGAGATAATATTTTGAGAATATTCTTTGAATAAGTTGAGAAAGCTCAAATCCTACCCATCTATCAGATATCTTTCTTACAATTTGTGCTTTTACCAAATTATCATTTACATCTCTAAACTCTTTGAGGGAGTTTAATATGGCTTTCCTTGTTACTTCGTGAAATTCCATACGCTTAATTTCCTTTGTAAATGGAGCACAAATATTCTTTAAGTCCCAAGAAATTTTTTCACCCTCTGTATCAGGATCAGTTGCTATAAGTATCTGTTCAAATTCCTTACTGGCATCTCTTATGGCAGAAACAATATTTTCTTTACCCTCTATTATTTCGTATACTGGAATATATTCTCCATCCTCTAAAACTCCAAAATAACCTATTTTTTTGTCCAAGTCTAAAATATGTCCAAAGGAAGCTGTAATTACAAGATATTTATCTTCGGTAATAATTTCGTAAAATTCTTGTCCATTGATATATCTTGATATAGGTTTTCCAAAGAAATTAGCAATTGTTCTTGCTTTGTGAGGGGATTCTACTATAACAAGAACAGGTTTTAAAAACTCATCCTTTTTTCCTTCTTTTCTTTTAATTTTTTCTCTGTCTATATCAATTTCTTCTAGAATTTTATATATATCCACATCTTTAATATTTTTGAAAACGATATCTGAACTAAGCCACCATCTAGATTTTCTGATAAGATTATTAAATACTATCTTATCATCAACCAGAACATAACTTAGGCCCTTTGAAATACCTCCTACATAAAGTCTTGATGTTCTACCTGAAGCCTGGAGATATCCTGTGATATCTGAAACAACTAATGTCCACTTTCCATTTTCTTCTCTTATGCTAATATCGTTTGAAGCTTTTATTTTTTCATAAATCTCTGGAGAAAGAATAAAGTTTTTAATTGTATTTCTTAATTCCTCAAATCTTTCCTTTTGGTGATTAGTAGTTGATGAAAATTTATTTAAAATTTTAAGCCATTTATCTATATTATTTACATATTTTTCTAAACTTTTATCTCTTGCGATAACAACTCTTATAGATGATAAAGCGATTAAAAGATGTTTAACATTGCTTTCTAAATCTAAATTTATTATGATTTTGGGCACACCGTAAAATATTGCATATCTAATTGTTTCTGGAAGATCAATCCCTCGTGCCAGGGGATTTCTATAAGATGATATGCCAATAAGTACATCTATTTTACCCTTCTTATAATCCTCTAATACCTCCTCAGTAAGATTAGAATAAGATTCTGCTAAAATTCCATTGGAGTTTAATAAATTTTTGATATACTCTACATGGTCTTTTCCAAAATCAGATGATAAAAATACAAGTCCACCCTTTCCAAATTTTCTAATCTTATCAACTAAAGAATTATCTAAGTTTGTTACTTCCTCGTAAACATCCTCTACATTTCTTAAGTAAAACACTGGTCTTCCTACATCAAAAGAGAGTAGTTCTTTAAATAAACGAATTCTTTCTGATTTAGGATCACTTGTTGCAGATGAGACTATCATAATTCCCTTTGCTTTTTTAGCTATATTTCTAATTTCTTCCTGCATTTTTCGAAAGTCATCAATACTATTCTCTGAAGAATTTCTTCTTTTTCTTATATATTTTAATGTAGTTTCAATATCTTCCTGGGTGAATCCAAGAAGTAATAAGGCTTTATCAATATTTTTTGCAGTTTTTAGAAAGGAGTCTACATCATCTACAAATATAAAAGAAAAATCCCTTGGAATAATATCCACATTCTTGTAAAGAAACATAGAGGAAGTAATTAGTATCTTAAACTCACCATTTTTAAGCCTTTCTCTTTTTAACTCTTTTTCCTTTTTTGTCTCATCAAGTCCAAAGACTAAAAGATCATCCTCTTTTATTGCATCTTTAAGCTTTTCATAGCTTTGGAAAATTAACAACTTTGTTGGAAGAATAATATAAGTTCTTTTATTTTCTTTCAAAAAATAAATAGCAGAAGCTAAACCAAAGGACGTTTTTCCTATGCCTGTTGGGGCAAGAAGAGCAAAAGATCTTCCCAATAAGAGCTTTCTTGCCCAAAATTTTTGTAATTCCCATGGCTCAAAACCAACAAAGTCCTTGAAGATTTTTTCCCATTCATGATATTTTCTTTTTAAAATATAAAATTCTTCTAATTCTTTTTGTAGAATTTTCTCTTCCGTACATCTTTCACAAGGAAGTCCTACAAGTAATCGTTCAGAAGATATTTCTCTACCACAGTTAGGACATAAATCCTTAAAAATAGCTTTTATCAAGACTTATCCCTCCGTGTTCAAATTATATAATAAAATTTTAACACAAAATTGCTTAGAGGATTTCTCAAAAAGTCTTAGGTAGTGTAAAATAATATTAAACTATTAAGTGTGAGGTATAGGAATGAAACTGAAATTTCTATTATATATTATATTTTTTCTCTTATTTCTTTTACCTCTTTATTCTCAATTTGAAAATTATATAGTTATAACGTCCCTAAAGGGAGAAGTATTCGTAAAAAGAGAAAAGGGTGAAATTTTCATTCCTGCCAAGATCAATATGATACTTTATGAAGGGGATAGGCTCTGGGTGAAGGATAATTCCTTTGTAATTCTAACCTTTTCTGATAAATCAGTTTTAAAGGTATTTCCAAATTCTCAACTGGATATAGTAAAATTACTGAAAGAAAGAGAGATCTCTATTTATTGTGGATAACTGTAGAAAGATTTTTAAATATTTGGAAGAAGGTGGAGGTACAGACGTCTATGGTTGTAGCAGGAGTTAGAGGGACTTCTTGGGTTATGGAAGTTAAAGCAGATGGTAAGACTATTGTTAGCGTATTAGAATCAACCTCAAAATATTGAAGAGATCAAAGAGGGAGGATAAAAATGAATAATAAAAATTGGTGGGACAGAAATCCAAGCCTTGTTGTATATCCTAATATTAACATTATAAATCAACAAATTGATAAAAAAGAGATATTACTTGTAAAGGAGTTTTTTGAAAATTTTTATTTAGAGCTTTCCAACTATTTTAGTAAGCATGGAAATAAAGTTTATATATATAAAGAAGATTCCCCAGAATTTAAGAATAAACTGGAAATTCCCTTTGGAGTTATCTTAAATCCTGTATTATTAGGTGAGATTTCTGAAGAGATTTTGGATTCCTTGAAAACAAATGATGAAATGTTTTATAAACTTCTAAGAGAAAAACTTATAGAAGTTTATCCTCCCCTTGGAATTTCTATTGGGAGAGATTTACTAAAGATTTCTCCATCTCCACATCCTAACTTTATTAATGTTATTTTTATTAGAGATGAAAAAGACTTTATCCTAAATTTAGACTATCAACGGAGGGTATCTCTTTTTAGAATGTTCATGGCCAAAATAGGTGCTTTTAAAAACATTGTTGTTCCCTACAAATTATTGGAAGACAATATTAAAATTTCAGGTTTCATTCTTTCCACAATGGAAGGTGGATGTCCTTTGCTAAAGAATATAGAGGAATTAGGAAAAAGATTAAGAGTTTTTGGTTCATGTAAAGAGGTTGGGGGATATGTAAAGAAAGAGGATAAGATAATATCCTATGAAAAATGGATTAATTCTCCTGTAGTTAATTCTTTAATAAATTTAGGAAGATTTTTGGGGAAATTGAATCTTCTCTCTCCTCCTGTGAAAATAAATTCTCTTGTGAAGGATGAAAGACTTGGAAAATTTATTTCAGCTATTCTCTCATATTCAAGGCAGGCAGAAGGAGCTTTTATGGCATACGAACCTTATATGGATTTATTTCTTGTAACAGCTTCAGGAAAATACAATGTAGATAAGGCAAATCTCTCTTTTTCTGATTTAGTTCCTGTTAAACCTATTCTTGAGGGAAAGGTTGAAATTTTTCCAATAGAAAACATAGAAGTAAAGGGACCATCGGTAGAAGCTGAGGAATTTACATTGCCTTTTGTAGAATTTTCTTCAAAGATTCCTCCCATTATTGGTATAGTTCATCTCCATAGGGGATTGGAGTATTATGATTCTTCATTAATAGTTGAGATCCCGCAAGATTTAGAGACTTACCCTCCTGTAGGTTGTGGTGTTGACTTGATGCATGCCATGAGCAAGTATGCAATTTTTTATGCTATAGAGAAAAAAAATCAAAATCCAGATTATAAATTAGCAGTTTTTCAGGTTCCTAATCATGGCACAAATATATACTGTTTTTATGAAGAAAAGATAATAGAAAACCCCTTTTATTATTTTATAGACTTTATTAACGAAGGGAAATTAAAATTTAAATTTGAGGTTAATCAAATATAAAAGCAGACTTTATTAATCTATATCGACTTTTATTAAAGTTCATTTCTATGGCCTTTCTATATTCTTTTAAACGGAAGGTATGGGTAAGAAGAGGAGATAAATCTAAGCCATTTTTCATAAACTCTAAGGCAATCTCGTATCCTCTTTTTCTTTCCCCTTTATAAATTTCTCCACTACTACTATTGGTTCCAGACACCTTTAATTCCTTAAACCAAAGGGGGGTCCAATCTACCTTTTTAGTTTCTCCTATCAACCCTACAAGAACTAACTTTCCTCCTGCCTTTGTGAGTTTTAAAGCATCATCTACACTATCGTCGCTTCCCACACATTCAAAAACTACATCTCCTCCACCTACAAAATTTGGTTTCCCTAAGATAGTTTTTAGAACCTCCCCATCAGTTAATTCAGCTACTTTTTTATACAAAGAATAGGTATCAAGATTTTTTGTATATATAATCTCATCAGCTCCATAATATTTTGCTATTTCACCTTGAAATTTATATCTTGCTAAGACAATAATTCTTGCCTTACTTCCTAAGGCCCTGAGAGAAGAAACTACATTTATTCCAACACTTCCAGCTCCAATAACTATAACTGTATCATCATCCTCAGGATAATTTCTCATTACTGCATGAAGCCCATCGCAAAATGGTTGAATTTGTACTGCAGTTTCATTCTTAACATTTTCTGGAACTTTAAACAATTGGAATTCATGGGCAACATAGTATTCTCCCCAACTTCCTCCAGTATCTTTACAAGATCCGATGATAAGTCCAGGAGATATATTACCCTTCGTAAAATTTTTACATTGGGAAAATTCCCACCTCTGACAATACTCACAGGGTGGATAAATATCTCTTGCATTGCAGGATAAGACAGGATCTGCCACTACTCTATCACCTATATCAAAATTCTTTACCTCTTCCCCCTTTTCTACAATTATTCCTACATTTTCATGTCCTATTACAAAGGGAAAGGATGCATATGAAGAAGTAGAAGGACTATCATGAAGACGAATAAGGTTTATATCACTTCCACATATCCCCCCCATTAAAGTTTTTATTTTTACCCATTTTTTCCCAGGGAGTTTTGGCTCAGGAATATCTCCATATCTTATACAAGAAAAAACATTGTAATAAAAGGAAGAATTAATATGCCCTAAAAGCTTACTTGTAATATATCTTGGGATGCTTTCCTCAAAATAAATAGCTTTCATAGAAGCCTCCTCCTAAAACTTTTTTTAATATTTTATCCTTTATTTGGACATTTACAATCTATATCCTTCTAAAAGTACCTTTAAAGGAATATACTTCCTTTTATAATAAGGCGATTTTTTTAAGAGTAAATATCTTATCGTAGGACTGAAAAGTCGAATAAAAAATATTTTATATCCTAAGTTTCTCTTCACGTCTTTTACATAATCCTCTATGGTCCTTCTTTGATAATGCAATATTTCTTCGCTTTCCTTTGTATCCATCCAATCAGTAGCAAAGGGTTTATCAGAAAATGCTTCTTCAGGTAGCATTCCTATACCTATTCCTTCTAAAACTTTCTTAACTATATCTTTATAATAATATTGACATCTTTCTCCTCCACCTATAAGAAGAACTTTTCTCCAAATTTTATCGCTTCTTATCCCTTTTGCTATAGCATATCCTACATCCTTCGTATGAACATATTCCATTCTGTTATTAAGAGGAACATCAAACATGCCTCTATCGAGTTTTAGATTTATTGGTAAGGATGCAGCAAGACGATATATACTCCAAGTAAGATTTGAACTTTTTATTATATTTTCGCATTCTAATTTGTGTTTTGAATAATGTTCATGAGGATTTAGGGGATCATCGGATCTTCTTGGAGGCTTAAGATGCTGAGTAAGCCCATAAACATGAACCGAAGAAGTAAATATTATTTTTTTTGGTTTTATAAGAGCCTCCATAATGGAAACAAGATTTTTTGTTCCTATAACATTAATTTTATAAGCAATATTAGGAACTTCTTCCGATTCAAGTCCAGTAGAAGAAAGTTTGGGAATTATAAAGGCAAGGTGAATAACAACATCTTGTTCTTCTAAAGCTTTCCTAACATCATCTATTCTAGTTATATCTCCCCAATATACTTCAATTCTGTTCTTATAAATTTTCTTTAATTTTTTGAATATTCTTTCATTCTTCTTATTTTTGAGATCAAAACATCTTACGTAATCTCCTTGCTTTATGACTTCTTCAATAGTACTTAATCCTATATTCCCAAAAGCCCCTGTAATTAGAACCTTCATATTAATTTTCCTCCTTTTTAATATTTGAGATGATAAATTGAATTCCCTCTAAGCTAAATTTTTCCCAATCTTCTGAGGTATCAAATATTTCTTGAAAAATAGTTCCCAGGGAAAAAGAGATTAATATTTTAGATATCATATTAGAATCAACATTTTTAAAACTTCCTTCTCTTATCCCCTCTTCAATAATTAAAGAAAAATAATCTTTAAATTTTTTAAATTGAGATTCAATTTTTTTTAATATTTTTTCATCTTTTATACCGACTCTTAAAAATTCTAAAAAAAGATATAGTCTTTCCTTGGATTCTCGAAAAATATCCTCAAAAATTTCAGTCATTTTTAATATTCCATCTAAAATTCGAGGAGAGCTTAATCTACATCTCTCAAGCTTATAAGAAAGCTGTAATAGCCATCTATCAAGAATTTCTAAGAAAAAATCTTCTTTTGTTGAAAAGTAATGGAAAAAAGCTCCTTTACTAAATCCTACTTCATTACATATATCTGAAATACTGGTTTTTTCATATCCCTTCTTTGAGAACAATTTTTCTCCTGCTAAAAGGAATTTCTCCTTTGTATTTATATTTTTCATTATATACCTCCCTTTATACCGACTGGTCAGTATATATTATACAATAAAAAGCTTTTTTGTAAAAGAAATCAATATTAAGTTTTAAAAGTTAAATCAACTAATCAAGAGCATTCCTTATCTTTGGATGTAAGCCTTCTCCAACCTTCTCGATGGCTTCTCTTCTTAATCTTTTTAGCTCTTTTAATTTTTCTTCAAATTCCATAGTAGAATATAATTTTTCAGGATGAACATATATTTCATCTACCATTCTAATAGCTTAAGGAAGATTTCTAAGTATTTCGTAAAATATATTTGCATGTTCTGCTCTATTCCCTGCTACAAATGGATCATAAAAAAACTCACTTTTTATTTTTCCTGCCTGAGTTGGATCTCCTGCAGAAGATTCCATTGCCTGTCCAACAACCATTAAAGCTACAGCCTCTTCTAAGGTTAACTTTGATATTGCGGGAATTATAGGTCCTCTTGTTATTAATATAATGTTGTCAATTCTATCTACATCAATATAAGAAGTATGCATTATATCTTTTCTTAAAACTACAGCTCTACCATTTGAAGTTCTTTCAAGGTTATAAAAATCAAAATCTCCATCGTAATTTACATGTACATTTTCGCACATAGTGTCAGGTCTTAAAAGACCATAATAAATTTCTCTCTGTTCTCCAGGGTTTACACTCTCTGTTTTTACATAAACACCTCCTGCTTCAAAGCCATAAAAGGCCCCATCATAAGTAAAAGTGCCTCCATCATCCTGAATTAAGAAAGATCTTTCTCTCCCTTTTCTTGCTAAGATTTTACAGGTTGTGGAAGTCTTTCCATTAGCACTTAAAGCTAATAGAAGAGTCCTTGTTTTTTTATACTCACCATGGTAGGCTTGGAGATAATCCTCTCTACAACCCGCATGTAAAAATATTCCTCTTTTTTTAACTTTCGCAAACCAATCTTCTGCTGCAAAAACTCCCTTCTTATATTCTCCTATATAAACTATTCCTTATTATTTTTATTACTTTTCCATCATCAAACATAGCTAATCTGATGGTTATATCCTTTTGGGGAAGCGGTTTTGATTTATTAGACTCAAATTTCTCATCAGTAAAATATATAATTTGATATGTAGGTTCTTCAACCTTTCCCTTTACAGGTAGAAAAAGATTTCCTCCTCCATATGCAATATGAGCAAATCTTTCTGGAACTATCAGTCTTACAACAGTATCACTGTTTTCATTTCCTACTATTCTATCTATATATATTAATCTTTCCTTAGATAAAGCTTCCTCACACTGTCTTAGCAATTGAATTTCTTCTTCTCCAAAGGGATGATCAACACTATTTTTAGTAAACATTGCAGATCTCGATGTAGGTTCACTTTCAGCAACGAAATTTTCATAAATGGTTTTTTTTAATTTCTTTTTCCTTTTCTACCATTTTTCTTAACTCATCCTTTGTAGGATTTTCTACTAATCTTTTCTCTATTTTTGCTCTTTCTAAAATTCTTCTTGCAGTATTTGAAAACTCTTCCAAAATTAATTTTGACATAAAATATTCCTCCCGCTTATAGTAGATTTCCATCTTTGGATAAAAAAGGATCATCCTTAAAATTTAGTTATATTATATAATTTTTTCGTATTTGTGAATACCTTAATTCCTCTAATTTTCTCTCTATAACTTTCAGAGTTAATGAGATTTATTATTCTGTTATGGATTTAAATTTTATATAAAAAAATTAATATGTAAAAATTGTTTATTTATATGTATAATTTCATTTTATAATTATGAAAAACCCTCAAAATAAGATTTTAAAATTTTTATAAGAGGAAGACACTAATGAATAAAAAGCTTTTTAATCTTTTTCTAATTGTGATTTTTATATGTTTCATTTCAGGTTCCACAGCAGCCCCTAAAAGATTTAATCTAAGATTTTCTACTGTTAGCGATCCTGGAGATGCTCATACTGAAGCTTTATATGTTCTCAAGGATACCGTAGAAAAAAATAACAAGTAAACAAATAACTATAGATGTTTTCCATTCTGGTGCATTATATGGACAAGGAGAAGATTGTGAAGCTGTAATGAGAGGGGATTTGGAGATGTGTTATATGTCCGTAGCATGGATTGCAGACAAAGTTCCTGAAGCATCTATGTTTACTGCAGGATATATATTTAAAGATTATGCTCATATGACAAGGGTTTTAAATGGCGAAATAGGTAAGAAATTGTTTGATACTGTAGCTAAAAAAATAAATGCAAGACCCCTTGCAGCCTTTTATCTTGGAACAAGACACTTAAATTTAAGAGATATCGGAAGGATAGTAAGAAGACCTGAGGATTTAAAAGGTGTAAAGTTAAGAATGCCCAATACTCCCGCATGGTTATTCTTAGGAAAAGCCTTAGGAGCTAATCCTCCCCCTCTTGCTTTTGGTGAAGTATATCTTGCATTAAAAACAGGAACCATTGATGGACAGGAGAATCCACTACCAACGAATTACAATGCTAAATTCTATGAAGTAACTAAATATATAATACTTACAGGACATTTAGTAAATTCTGTATGGCCCACTATTAATGAAAGAAAATGGCAAGAATTGGGACCAGATTTACAAAATAAATTACTTTATGCCGTTGGAGCTGCTAAAAGATATTGTGATACTACTAATCTAAAGAGAGAGAAAGATTTGATTGACTTTTTCAAGAAACAAGGATTGATAATTATTAGACCAGATGTAAATGCCTTTAAAGAAGCAGTATTGAAAGCATATCTTGAAAATAAAGATATATCTGGGAAATGGGATATGAATTTATACAAGGAAGTTCAATCCCTTGCAAAGTAACTAATTAAGAGCCCCCTATTTGGGGGCTCTTAGTTTTTTAAGGGGGAATTTATTTATGAAAAAGAGAAGAAATTTTTGGAGATTATTATTAGATATAATAGAAATTTATATACCAATGACTACATTTACAATTATGTTTTTAGTCTTTGTAATTGAAATATTTTCAAGATATTTTTTAAATCATCCTATTAGTTGGTCCTATGAGATCAGTCAATTAACATATGTTTGGACTGCAATATTAGGAGCTTGTTATACAACAAGAAAATAAGGAACACGTTACTTTTACCCTTTTATATGATAAGTTTTCTCCAAAATGGAAATTAATTACCAACTGTTTAGGTAATTTACTTATAATATCTGCATTTATTATTGCTCTTTATCCCTCTTATAAATATATTTTGGGATATCGCTATTCTTTTACTCCAGTACTTTTAATAACTTTAAATAAAGGAGGATTAGGACATGTAAATGTATTAGCTTCTCTTATATTTTCAGGCATGAAAGGTTCTGCTGTCGCAGATGCTTCGGGGCTTGGAATAATGGAAATTGAAACTATGAGAAGAGATGGATATGATGATGGATTTAGTTGTGCTATAACTGCCTCATCAGCTGTAATTGGACCAACCTTTCCTCCAAGTATACCAATGTTAATATATTCATTATTATCAGGTGCTTCAGTGGGTGCATTATTTTTAGGTGGTGTTATTCCAGGAGTTTTATTAGCATTCATACTTATGTTATATGTTGCATATATTGCTAATAAAAGGAATTATCCAAAAGGTCCCAAATATTCTTTAAAGGAATTTATTAAAATTTCTATTAATGCTTTTCCCGCTCTTTTAACACCTGTTATTCTTTTGACCTGCATTTATACTGGAGTAGTTACTCCTACGGAGACAGCTGCTATTGCTGCGTTTTATTCCTTAGTAGTATCTCTTGTTGTTTATAGATCTATGGGAATAAAAGAACTATTAAATGTTATAAAAGATACTATTAAAACTACAGGAAATCTGGGATTAATTGTTGGTTCTGCTTTTGCTTTTTCTTTTATTGCAGCAAATGAACATATTCCTGAAACAGTTGCAGGTTTTGCTTTAAGACTTACAACTAATTTTAATCTTAGGAATGTTTTTAGATACCTCTACCATTCAATTGGTCTTCTTACCTATGGTTCTTCCTATAGTTAAAGCCTTTGGAATTGATCTGGTACATTTTGGAGTAGTTATATGTTTTAACATGATGATAGGCCTTTTAACTCCTCCCTTTGGTATGTTACTTTTTATAACCTCAGGAATTTCTGGGACCCCCCTAAAAGAAATTATTAAGGAGACTCTTCCTATGGTAGTAGTTATGATTTTATTTTTATTCCTAATGACCTATATCCCAGATATTGTAATGTTTATACCCAATCATATGTTAAGGAGGTAAATATACGTGCCTGATTATAGATTAAGGAATCATATTCCCATAAGTGCACCTGCCACAAGGGAGCCTTTTTTGGGAGATGAGCCTGATTTACGAATTTCTATGGGTTTTATTCCAAGATGGTTTCATAAAAGATTAGGAATTGATTTTTCAGAGAGGTGGCATCTTGATCCTATATATAGATATGAAACCCTTGTAGTTATGAAAGAATATTTACATAAATTATTTCCTATGATACCTTATTTTGTTCCTAAATATGAAGATGGAATTGAAGTGACATGTGCTACAATTTCTGGGATTCATGGAGCAATGCTTATCTCTCTTATTTATGGTCTTAAGGTGGTATATTTTAAAGATGGATGGCCTGATCTTTATCCTGGTAGTCATTTGAGTAGAGAAGAAATTGGAAGATTGGAGACATTTGATTTATACAGTAATCCTGTGATTATTCAACTTCTTGAGCAAATGGATATTATTGAAAAAAAATATGGTAAAATCTATGGCTACTTAAATTATCAAGGAATATTAAATAATGCTTTTAGAATAAGAGGTTATGAGATCTTTTTAGATATGTATGATGATCCAGATTTTGTTCATCATTTGTTTAGTCACATTGCCCAAACTATGCTTAATACAGCAAAAATTATTCAGGAGAGACAAAGAAAATCAGGTTTTTATGTAAATTTATTTTCTGTAAGTAATTGTGTAGTAAATATGATATCTCCTGAACATTATGAGAAATACATACTTCCTTATGATATTATGCTATCTCAAGAATTTGAAAGATTTGGTGTACATACATGTAATTGGGATGTTACCCCATATATAAATTCTCTGAGAAAGATTAAAAAGATGGGATATATAGATATGGGGATAATGTCTGATATGAAAAAGGCAAGAGAAGTATTTCCAGATGCAAGAAGAGCTGTGATGTATAGTCCCGTTGATCTGAAAAATAAATCACTTGATGAAATTAAGAAGGATGTAGAAAAAATATATAATGAATTAGCTCCATGTGATATCGTTTTAGCAGATATTGATGATGAGACCCCTGATGAAAAAGTACTTTCATTTATAAAAATTGTAGATAATGTTTTAAAAGGAAGTGAAATTTAGAATGTATTTTGATGAGATTCTTGAAAGAATAGAAGAAAAGTGGAAAAGAATACCAGATGGAGAAGAAAGAATTGCAAAAGCTATTAGCGGAGAATATGTAGATTACTTACCTTTGATTTTTTGGAGACCCCAAAATGTGAGGGTAATTGGAAAAAGCTTTAACATGAAGGAACAGTTTTATAGTAAGGAAAAAATGTTATATGCTCATTTAGAAGAGATTGAGGATTGCGCATCTTGTGCTTTCGATGCACCTCTTTGTATTCGTCCTAATTTTGGAACAATATTTATGCCTACTATATTTAATCTTAAATATCAAGTTTTTGAAGATAAATTTCCTTGGTTAACATCTCACTTAACTAAAGAAGATATTATGAAATTAAAAATGCCTGATTTAGAGAATATAGAAATAATTAAAAGAGCGATTGAATATATGGTTTATTTTAAAAATAAACTACCTAATTGGATACATGTTTATTTGCCAGATACTCAAGGTCCCTTTGACATTGCCCACTTGGTTTATGGCGATAATATTTTCTTAGAGATATATGATGATCCTGATTTTGTTCATTATCTTCTTGATTTATGTACTGAATTATATATACAAGTATCTAAGTTATTAAAGAATGTTATTAATGAACCTATAGATCAATGTTATCATGGACATGCATTGGTAAGAGGTATTTATGTGAAAAAGGGAGGAGTAAGGATTTCTGAGGATAGTGCAACTTTAATATCCCCTAAACATATTGAAGAATTCGTTATTCCATATATGAAAAGAGCTTTTGAGCCATTTAATGGTGGATTTGTCCATTTTTGTGGTAAGCATAATTATTTTTTATCCTCCTTATTGGATTTAGAAAAAGTATATGCAATAAATTTAGGAAATCCAGAGATGTACGATTTTAATGAAGTTATGAAAAAGATCTTAGAACATAAGAAATGCTATTTTGGATTATGGCCCAAATATAATGGGGAAAAGCTAATAGATTATATAAGAAGAATGATAAATGCAACAGAAGGCGGGAAGAGAGGATTAGTTCTTCTCTTTGATGAATCAATGTATCCTGAATATACTTGTGAACAAATATATGGAATTTGGAGGGATGAGATTGCTAAATCTTGAAATTAAAGGTCCAATTGTTCCCATGTTAACCCCCTTTGATGAGTATGGAAATATAGATTTAGAAACTCTTGAATTTTTTGTTGATTGGCTTATAGATCAAAAGGTTTCTGTAATCTTTCCTATAGGAGGAAGTGGAGAAAGAATTACATTATCTTTTAATGAGAAAAAATTGATAATTAAAAAGGTATTAGAAAGGGTAAATAAAAGGATTTTAGTATGGCCGGGGACAGGAGGAACTTCATTAAAAGAGACATTGGAGCTTTCAGAATATGCACTTAGTTATGATGCTGATGCAGTAGTTATAGTTATACCTAAGGAATTAAATCCCTCAGAAGAAGAATTATTTTTTTATTTCAAAGAGATAGATAGATGTTTAAGAAAACCCTTCTTAATTTATGAGCCTGGGGGATATGAGCCATACTCTATAACTCCTAAATTATTTAAGAAACTTTTGGAGCTACAAAATTTTATTGGCATGAAGGATTCTTCAAATAACATGATTAAAATTGTAAAAAATTCTATGGAAATTAAAGATAAAGATATCCATATTATTCAAGGGAATGAAATTCTTTATCTCTCCTCTTTACCTTTAGGGATAAGGGCTGTTATTGGGGGAGGCTGTAATATTTATCCTCAGCTTATTATGGATATTTATAATGAATTTTCTAATAAAAATATAGATAAAGCACGAAAATTACAATGGGAAGTTATAAGGAAATGGAATATATTGGAAAAAGGATGGCCCCTTTCTGGTAAAATTGTATTAGCTATGAAGGGAATTTCATTTAAGCCAATTTGTAGGATAAAAGTACAAGAATTAACTCAAGAAGATTTTGAAATTTTGAAAAATTCTTTTTAGAGTTGATAAAGTTTATACCTGGGAGGGAGAAAATTGAAAAAAGTAACTATAAAAGATATAGCTAAGGAAGCAGGAGTCTCTATTGCTACAGTCTCAAGAGCTTTATCAGGGTCTGACTACGTTAGAGAAGAGACTAAAATAAAAATCTTAGATCTCTGTAATAAGCTTGGATATAAATTAGAAGAGAAAAAAACTAAACGAACATGTACCAAAGTAGTTGGCCTAATAGTTACTGATGTAACAAATCCATTTTTCACAGAAGTGGTTAGAGGAATAGAAGATACTTTAAGTTCTATGGAATATAGCCTTATTTTATGTAATAGTGATGAGAATATTGAAAAAGAAAAGGAGTATTTTAGAGTTTTAGAAAGTAAGAAGGTTGATGGAATTATTTTAACTCCTGCAGGAGGAAGTCATAAATATATATTTAGATACTTAAAAAAGAATATTCCTATAGTACTTTTAGATAGATTAATAGAGGAAGTAGAATTAGATGCAGTAATTATTGATAATGTTTATGGTGCCTATGAGGGAGTAAAGCATTTAATTGAGCAAGGTTATAGAAATATTGGAATGATAACTGGGCCTTTAAGTGTAATGACATCTAAAGAAAGATTAGAAGGATACAAAAAGGCGTTAGAAGAAGCAGGAATTCCTGTAAAAGATAATTTCATAGAAAATGGAGAGTATACTCAAGAAGGAGGATATAAAGCCACTAAAAAGCTTCTTTTAAAAAAAGAGATTGATGCTCTTTTTATTGCTAATAATGTAATGACCAAAGGAGCATTGCATGCTATTTCAGAATTAAATATAGATGTTCCAAAAGATTTAGGAATTGTAGGATTTGATGAAATTGATTTAGCACCTCTTTTAAAATGTCCTTTAACTACTATTGCTCAGCCTACATATTTAATTGGAGTAAATGCTGCTCAACTTTTATTAAGAAGGTTGCAAGGGAAAGGGAAAAAAGATAAAGAAATTGTAATTTTAAAACCTCAGATAATCTTGAGAGAATCTAGTAGAAAGACTAAATAATTAGTTTTTTAGAGAGAAGAAAGAACCTCTTGATTTATTTTAAGAAGCGAAAAATATCGCAGGATGAAAAGAAATTTAATAAATAAAAAGAGGCTTTATAATCTCAGAGATTAAAAGGATTAAAAAATAAAATATATCTCAAATATATGTTATAATCTATCAATAAAGAATAAAAAATATGAAAATCGAATTGGATTATCAAAGGAAGAAAGTTTTTATGCTTTTGCCCAGTTAGAATTTTATTAACCTTAGTTTTAACAAGAGGTGATTTATGAGAATTAAAGTTAGCAATATAAGAGATATATTAATTTTTAATCTCTTTATGATTTTTTGGGTTATACTATTAATTTTTTTATTCTCTACAAGTTTTAATGTGAATTTTGAAAATTTCATTCTAATATCGCTTCTAATTATTAATATGCTAGTAGCTTATAACATAGGGCTAATTGAAGGACTAATTTTTTCAGTTTTTATGATTTTGGGATATGGTACATATATCTTATATAACATATTGGTCACCGCTTCTATAGTAGATTTTGAATTGAAATATGCTTTTTGGTTCTTTGTATTTCCTATTGGAGCATATTTAGTAGGAAGTTTGGAAAGAGAATATGGAAGATTAAAGGAGCAAGTAGAAAAAATTAGAGAAAAGGAAAAACTCATACTTTTAGATGAGATAACAGGATTTCTGAATATTAATGGTTTTTTTCATCGACTTAAGGAAGAAGTGACGAGAGCAAATAGAACCAATTTATCTCTTTCAGTTCTTTATGTTTTTATCTCTGATGCAAGAGAATTGAAGAATATTTATGGAAGGGAAGGTTATGAGAAAATTTTGGAGAAAATCTCTGAAGAGATAAATAAAAATACAAGAGAAATAGATATAAAAGGAATAATTGATGAATCTACTATTGGCATTATACTTACTAATACAGATTTAGACTCTGCTAATATAGTGAGAGAAAAATTACATAAATTCTTGGATAGAATTTTAGTGGAAATTGATGGGAAAAGAAGACCTATCAGTTTAAAGGTTAGAATAGGAGTAGCCCAATATAACACAGGAGAAGATTTTATACTTTTGTGGGAAAGGGCTAAAGAAAATAGTAGCTATGACGTATAGAGTTTTAGGGGTTTTTTTAATCTTTTTGTTAATAATTTCCTTAGGATTGGCTCAAAATAAGAAGAAAATCTTAGTTGTTTATGATCATTTAACAAGGATTGGAGAGGATTACTTTTTAGAGAATTTACTTAAAAATTATTTAAGCCATTATGATGCTGAAGTAGGTAGCATTTCTTCAGATATTATTAGTAACGTAGAAAACTATGATGCTGTTATATATTTAGGTTTTGAAGAGAAATTTTTAAGGGAAAATTTTTTGAAAGAGATTTCAAAAGCCAAAAGACTTATATGGGTGGAGGCAAATATTGAGGATTATGCAAAATATATTAAGTGTAAATATTTTAAAATAGAAGGTAAAAGGGCAGGTTTTGGGAAATTAATCTATAAAAATAAAGAGATTTATTTTAATCCTGAAATACCTGTTTATATTGTTCATCCCAAGGAAGCTAAAGTGTTAGCTTACATAAGTGATGGAGTAAATAAGCTTCCTTGGGTATTTAATAGGGAAAACCTGTATTATTTTGGAAGGTTAGATTTTAGAGACAATACTGGAATTGTTTTTCTTGATATATTGCATGATATTTTGGGAGTAAGACATAAGGAATACAAAAAGGCAATGATTATTATTGATGATGTAAATCCCTTAACTTCTGCAAAATTTTTGAGGGAAAAGTTAGAGACATATTGTTGTCGTGATGTTCCTCATCTTCTTGTGGTTTATCCTACGATTAGAAAAGAGGGTAAAGTTTTTTATTTAAGTGACAATGAAAATTTACTTTCTTTGCTAAGAAAAGTAGAGGAAAATGGAGGATTTATTATTCAGGGTTCTTATTTTGAAAATAATTATGATAATAAAATTAATAATGATTTGAATTTGCTTGCAAGTTATGGTTTATACCCTGTTGCCTTTAAATTGTATGATATACCTTATAAGGAGAGATATGTAGATGCAGGAAAATTTTTTAAAATAGTCTTAGATGATAGTCTAATCCTTACAAAAAAACTTTACACATATATTTATCCTTTAAATTTGGGAATATATAATCCTAAGGATCCTATAAATAGAATAAAAATACTTAATAAGGCAAAGGATCTTTTAACTTTAAGAGATGTGATTATTGGTATATCGATTCCTTCATATGTTACATCAAAGGATATAGAAGAGTTAATATCTGATTTAAGAGAGATAGGTTATGATTTTATTGATTTTTCCCAAGAACCATATCAGGTAGCAAATGAAAATCTAATAATAAGTAATAGAAATGGAAAAAAGTGGATTATGAGTAAAGTTCCAATATATGAGAAGAGACCCATAGAAAGATTTTTTGAAAGATTTATCATCTATCTTAGGTTTATTTTAATTTTTGTAGTAACAAGTTTTATTTTAATAATTACATGGTCATTAACAAATAAAAGGAAGCTTTATGAAAGAGAATTAAGAAAATGAGAATTTTAACTTTTTGGGATTACGCTTTTATTGTTTCAATGATACTTGTATGGTTAATTCTTCTTTACCATGTTATTCTTACCTATTTTGGTTATAGATATTTTTTGAAAAGTTTAGCTTTTGAAGAGGAAAATGATGAATTACAAGAATATCCAAAAATATCTGTTCTTGTTCCAGCCCATAACGAAGAAAAAGTTATAGGTAATACTGTGGATGCAATAGCCCGTTCCATCTATCCCAAGGATAGATTAGAGATTATAGTTATAAATGATAGTTCTACTGATAAAACAGGAGAGGTTCTGAAAGAAAAGCAAAAGATATATTCTAATTTAAAAGTTTTAGAAATAAAACCTCCTCTTGGAGCAAAGGGAAAGTCTAATGCATTAAATCAAGGTTTAAAAATAGCTACAGGCGAATATATTGTAGTATATGATGCGGATAATACTCCAGAAAGAAGAGCTATATTAAACTTAGTAAGATTTATTATTAAAGATCCAAATCTTGGTGCTGTTGTGGGAAAGTTCAGAACAAGAAATAAAAATAGAACTCTTCTAACAAAATTTATTAATATTGAAACCTTGAGTTTCCAATGGCTTGTTCAGGCAGCAAGAAATTATTTCTTAGGTCTCACTACTATTCCCGGAACAAATTTTATAATTAGAAAGGATCTTTTGGAAAAAATAGGTGGTTGGAATATTCATGCTCTTACCGAAGATACAGAATTGACCATAAGGATATATCAAGAAGGTTATGGTATAATGTGGCTTCCTTCTGCTGTCACCTGGGAACAGGAGCCAGAAAGATTGAAAATCTGGATAAAACAAAGGACACGTTGGGCTAGAGGAAATATATCAGTAATATCTACCTATCTAAGGAATATATTTTCTTTAAAAAGTAAGATAGCTTTTGATTTAATATATTTTACCTATATTTACATTATAGGTTTTTCAAGTATATTGATCTCAGATTTTATTTTCTTATTGGGACTTTTTAGGGTGATAAAGTTGAGTGTAGGTGGGCCTTTGTTAGTAATATGGATATTAGCTTATGCTTTGTTTATTACAGAAACTTTTATATCCTTAAGTTTGGAAAGGGGAGAAGGCAATTTTGAAAATTTCTTACTCATATGTCTTATGTATTTCACTTACTGTCAATTATGGTTATATGTAGTCTTGAGAGCTTTTTATTTTACTATTAGAGATAGATTAACGGGTAAGACAATGAAATGGTATAAAACAGAAAGGAGTTCAGCATGATGAATAATAGTATTTTTTTGATAATTTTTTTATTAATTTTTATTCCCATGCCTACATATGCTGTGATTCAAAATAATAGGATAAATGTTTATAATATGTCTATATGTAGAGAGGATGTTTTGCTAAATCTTCCTTTAAACAGGTTTTCTTATTGGTTCTATATATCAGAAGGGGTAAATTTAACTAATAACTGTTATTTAAATCTAATTTATTCCTACTCTAAGACTTTAATCTCGGACTTATCCTTAATAACTATCTATTTGAATGGATATCCTATAATGTCTAAAAATGTGGTAGAGCCAAATAAAAATTTAGTTAATATAAAATTGAAGCTTCCTATTTCAAAAATTAAAAAAGGATATAATGAAATAACTATATCTACAAGGCAAAGAAGTATTGAAGGAATGTGTAAAGATTTAGATAATGATTCTAATTGGATTCTTCTACATAATAACTCTATTTTACATCTTGAGACTATTGATAAACCTTATAAAATTTCATATTTTCCTTATCCCTTTATTGATCCCTTAAAAAGCGAAAATATATGTAATTTTGTATTTTATCTTCCTAAAAGTTTTGATAATGATGAGCTTGAAGTCTTGTTTTACTTAGCAAATAATCTTGCTCTAATAGAAAGATATAAAAATTTATCCTATAATGTATCCTTTGATAATCCTTTTGAGAGAAAGAACGAAAACCAAATCTTAATTGGAAGGATCAATAAGTGGGAATCCCTAAAAAAAGAAGATTTTATTAGGAGTCTGGAAGAGAATGATGGTTTAGTTTATATATCTAATAAAGACAGTTTAAGATTATATGTAACAGGAAAAGGGGAGGGTATATGGAAGGCAGCAGAATATATTATCAATGAAAAACAAATAAAATTATCTGAGAAAAATCCTGTTATTATTAAAACTTTAAAAGAAAAGAAATATTTAAAAGATAGTAAGAATACAATAAAATTAATTGATTTAGGTTTTAAAAATTTAGTTATCACGGGATCATATCATCAAAGTAGTTCCTTTCTTGTTAAGTCTCCTATGGGATTTGATAAAATCGATAAGGGTTCTTTTATAGAACTTCATTTTAGTCATTCTCCAGCATTAGATGAAAAGTCAATACTTACTGTTTATATTAATGGTGTGCCTGTAAAAAGTGAGTCTTTAAATGGTAAAAATTTAGAAAATGGAAGATTAAAAGTATTTTTTCCAGAGAGCGAATTCGATAAAAAAGAATGGCTTATTGATATAAAAGTTTATCATAACCTTAGAAATGTAGATTGTGATAAGAGATTTGATGAAGTTGCATGGACTAAAATTGATGGATCTTCTTTAATCCATTTTGTTAAAAATAATGAGGAGGAATATCCCAATCTAAAAAATTTATTTAGAGGAAATCCTAAAGATATTTATATATGGCTGGGTGAAAAAATAAACTCTTATGAGATTACTTCTTTAGCAACTTTAATTGGTAAAATAGGGCAAAATATGGGAGAAAGGTATAGTTTCAGGGTTTTAAATGGGAAAAATATAGACGAAAACTTGGTTTCTAAGAAAGATATTATTTTTATTGGTAAATTTAATGACAATAGAATAGAAGATATAGAAAACTATCTTTGGATTATCCCTTACGAAGAAAGATTTAGATTGAAAAAAGAACTAAATATTTATATTGATGGTTTCAATACTGATATAATATTTCAATCAAATTATTCTCCCTTTAAAGGTAAATTATATTCCATATTCTATGCAGAGAAAGATTCATTATTAAGGTTGAATAGCTTTTTAAATAGAGTTGAAAATATAAATAAAATAAATGGACAGATTACTTTAATAACAAAATTAGGAAATATTTATTCAGAAATTTTAGCTGAGCAAAAAGCCACATTTAAATTTTTACCCAAAATAACTCCCTTAATTTTATATTTATTAATTTTATTAGTTATAATTATATTAAGTATAGTTTTGGTGATCTGGAATAGAAGGAAGTTATAGTTAATAATTATAGAGAGGAGGTAAAATCTTGAAGGATAGAGAGACTGGTGCAAAACTTTGGTTTATTCCTGACGCATATCTTCCATCCGTAGGAGATTCTAAGCTTCCCAGTCATGAGTCTACTTGTATTTTGAATGTCAATAAAAAACCAGCTAAGGTAAAATTTACCTTTTACTTTGAAGATAAAGATCCTGTAGAGTCTAATGAAATTGTTGTTCCTGCTGAGAGGACTTGGCATGTTCGTTTAGATAGATCAGAAGAGATTTTAGGTGTTAAGTTAGAAAGAAAAATCCCCTTTGCTATAAAGGTAGAAAGTGATGTGAAAATTATAGTTCAACATTCAAGATTAGATACAAGACAGGCTAATTTAGCTTATATGACAGCTATTCCCTGGGCCGAGGGTGAATGATAAATTGAAAAGGAATTTTATCATTCATTTCTCAATAATAATTTTTTTATCTATAATTCCATTTTTTGAGAGGTTTATTAATATAAAGTGAGGTTTCCCCGCTTCGATTTCTGGAGATACATAAGGGGTAGCTCCTCCTATTCCAGAAATTATATAAATTACACCATTTATCTTTCTTCTGTAATACATATGTATATGCCCTGAAAAAACATAATTTACCTGATATTTCTCAAAAACCTCCATAAGTTTTTTGGATTCTATAAGGTCCGCCTTATGGAATAAAAAGAAAAAACTTGGAGAGATTACCGGTTGATGCATAAAAACAAATTTATATTTTGCTTTTGTATCTTCTAAAATACTGATTAACCATTCCATTTGTTTTTCTCCGATTCTTCCTGAGGAATTATTTAGAATAATGAATCTTGCATTTTCATAATCAAAATAGTAATATAGCGGTTTTCCTGTGAATTCCTGAAATTTTTCCCCATTGGGATCACCTTTTAAATCATGGTTTCCTGGAACAAGATAAATGGGAATTTTTAAATTCTTAAGAAGATTTTGAATATAATTATATTGCTCAGGACTGCTATCTTCTAAAATATCTCCCAGTTGAATAATAAATTTTACATCAGTTTTTAAAATTTCCAAAAGATTTTTCTCAAAAACTCCTTTCATAGGTCTTCCTGTTCTATCTCCAATAACTGCAAAGGTAAAGGAATAAGAGATGGAGAATATTGAAAGAAGTAATAAAAATAAACTTAGAGTTCCTTTAATCCTTCTCATTTTCATTCCTCTTAGTAGAAATTTGTACTTTTTAATTGTATATTCTAATATATAAATTTTTACTATGAAAGAGGTGGTATAATGCCTATTATTTTTGATGATAATAATAAAATATTTCATCTAATCGCTAAGGATTCGAGTTATATTATGAAAATTTTTAAGAATAAGTACTTAGTGCATCTTTATTGGGGAAGAAGGTTAAATCATTCAGATTTTTCCGAAGTATTGATAACATCTCCTTTTGGAGCAAATCCAGATCCTATGGATAAAACTTATACTCTTGATAGAATGCCTTTAGAGTATCCTTCCTATGGAACATCTGATTTTAGACATCCTGCTTATCAGGTGGAACAAGAGGATGGCTCAAGAATTACCCACTTGAGATTTAAAACTTTTAAAATTTATAAAGGAAAACCAAAACTTAATGGACTTCCTGCCACCTATGTGGAAGATGAGAATGAAGCTGAAACCTTAGAAATTGAATTGTTCGATGAATTAATAAAACTAAAGGTAATATTAATCTATACTGCATATAGAGATTTTAATGTGATAACTCGAAGTGTGAAATTTATAAATGAAGGTAAAGAGAAATTAAAAATATTAAGAGCCTCAAGCGTCTCTGTTGATTTTTATCATTCTGATTTTGATCTTTTACATTTATGGGGATCTTGGGCAAGAGAAAGATATGTAGAAAGGAGACCTCTTACTCATGGGATTCAAATAATTGAAAGTTCAAGAGGAGAAAGCTCCCATCAACATAATCCCTTCATAGCCCTCCTTTCAAAGAATGCAGATGAAAAAGTTGGAGATGTTTATGGATTTAACCTTGTATATAGTGGAAATTTTTCTGCCTTTATAGAAGTAGATCAATATAATACCACAAGAGTTTCTATGGGGATAAATCCCTTTGAATTCACATGGATCCTTGAAAGTGGAGAAAGTTTTCAAACACCTGAGGTAGTTATGGTTTATTCCCCTCAAGGATTAGGAGAGATGTCTAGAACATATCATAAGCTTTACAGAAAAAGGCTTTGTAGAGGGATTTATAGGGATAAGAGAAGACCAATTTTAATCAATACTTGGGAGGCGGTTTATTTTGATGTAAATGAGAAGAAATTATTAGAATTGGCAAGGGAAGCAAAGGAGATTGGAATAGAGCTATTTGTTATTGATGATGGATGGTTTGGGAAGAGAGATGATGATACAAGTTCCTTGGGAGACTGGTATGTAGATAGAAGAAAATTACCCAATGGCCTTGATGGTCTTGGGAAAAAATTGAATGAGATGGGACTTAAATTAGGACTTTGGTTTGAACCAGAGATGATTTCTCCAGATAGTGAACTTTATAGAAAACATCCTGATTGGTGTATACAAGTAAAAGGAAGAACTATATCTCCATGTAGAAATCAATATGTGTTGGATATCACTAGAGAAGAGGTAAGAAGAGAAGTGTTAAGAATGATGAAAGAGATAATAAGAAACGCACCAATAGAATATATAAAGTGGGATATGAACAGACCTTTAACAGAAGTGGGATCTCTTGCACTACCTCCTGAAAAACAAAAGGAAGTATTTCATAGATATGTTCTCGCCTTATATGATATGATGGAAGAATTGGTTTCAGAATTTCCATATATATTATTTGAAGGATGTTCTGGTGGGGGAGGAAGATATGATCCAGGCATTTTATATTATATGCCTCAAATATGGACCAGTGATGATACTGATGCTATAGAAAGATTAAAAATTCAGTGGGGAACAAGTATAGTTTATCCTGCAAGTAGCATGAGTGCTCATGTCTCTGAAGTGCCAAATCACCAAGTAGGAAGAATTACCTCCCTTAAGACAAGGGGATATGTAGCAATGTCAGGAGTATTTGGATACGAAATGGATCTTACAAAACTTTCAAAAGAAGAAAAGGAGTTAATTAAAAAACAGATAGAAATGTATAAAAGGATATGGCATATAGTTTTTGAAGGAGATCTTTATAGACTTATTAGTCCCTTCGAAGAAAATTCTGCTTCTTGGATGTATGTGACTCCAGATAAAAAAGAGGCCTTTGTAGTTTATGTAAATATATTAGCAGAGCCTAATCCATCCTTTAAAAAATTAAAATTAGATGGTCTTGATCCTAACAAAAAATATATCGTGGAAGAGACAGATAAAGAGTATTTTGGAGATGAACTTATGTATATAGGAATTAATATCCCTTCTCTTAGAGATTTTGAGGCTTTTGCATTGATATTAAAAGAAAAGAAATAGAAATATCCATAGGGAGAGCTCTATGTCAAGGTTGGAATAGGATATTCTACTAAGTTTTTTCCTTCAAATACAGGATTTGAAACTTGGATATGCCATATCGATTTTCTTTTTATACTTTTGTACTATTAATTTATCCTTGAATCCAGTCTACTATTTCTTGGAGTTAAATTTAAATCCAAAGATCTAATCTCAAGGAAGGAATAATGCAAAGAAATCTTTTTCTCTTCTTATATTGAAGAGAGTGAAAGGTGATTGCAGATTATATATTTTTTTTCTTGATTTGGAGTTAACTCTAAGATTTATAATTTAAAAAGAAAGGAAGGTGATTTAATATCGAAGAAAAATATTTTTATTGTATATTACAGCTTATTACTTATTTAAAATTTAAAAAATAATTTTAGAAAGGGAGGTATATAGATGAAATATAGAAAATTTGGAAAAACAGATGTTCAAGTTTCTATTTTAGGTTTTGGAGCCATGAGATTACCGACTATTGGAGGGGATGATTCAAAAATTGATGAACCTAAAGCAATTGAAATGATAAGATATGCTATTGATCATGGAGTAAACTATGTGGATACTGCTTATGGATATCATGGAGGAAAGAGTGAGATTTTAGTGGGGAAAGCACTAAAAGAAGGGTATAGAGAAAAGACATATCTTGCTACTAAATTACCCGTGTGGTTAGTAAATTCTAAGGATGACTTTGATAGATTATTAAACGAACAGTTAAAAAAATTAGATACAGATTACATAGACTTTTATCTTTTACACTCTCTTTCCAAAGGAACCTGGCAAAATGTATATAATTTAGGTGTTTTAGAATGGGCAGAGAAAAAGATAAAAGAAGGAAAGATCAGATATTTAGGATTTTCTTTTCATGATGATTTGGAAACTTTTAAAAAGATAGTAGATGCTTACAATTGGACTTTTTGTCAAGTTCAATACAATTACATGGATATAAATTATCAGGCAGGAAAGGAAGGCTTGAAATATGCAGGAAGTAAAGGAATAGCTGTAATTGTTATGGAACCTTTAAGGGGAGGAAGATTAGTTAATCCACCTGAGGAAGCGAAAAAACTTTTTGAGAATTATAAAATAAAAAGATCCCCTGTAGAATGGGCTCTTCTTTGGGTTTGGAATCATCCGGAAGTTTCTATGCTTCTTTCTGGAATGAGCACCTTAGAGCAGGTAAGAGAGAATATTGAAATTGCTGATAAAGCTGAAATTGGATTGTTAACCCAAGAGGAGCTTCAGATTATTGAGAGGGTTAGAGATATTTATTTAGGGATAAAAGCTATCGACTGTACCCAATGTCAATACTGTATGCCTTGCCCCTATGGGGTAAATATTCCTCTAAATTTTCATCTTTACAATGAAGGGGTAAGATATAATAGTTGGGGAGCACCATGGTGGCAATATAATTATGGGATGAATCCTGAAGAAAGAGCTGAAAATTGCCAGAAGTGTGGCGAATGCGAACCAAAATGTCCTCAAAACCTTCCTATAAGGGAATTATTAGAGAAAGTTGCAGATGCTTTAACTTCTAAGAAAACGTTAGAAGAACAGTAAAGGATATACATTTAAAATTTATTTGGAAATTGGAGGGAGAAAGTTATCTTTCTCCCTCTTTTTAAATAATTTTGCTACATTCTATGTATCTTATTATTTTCTTCTTAGATACTTAAAAACTTTTATAGATTTTATTTAAAAATTGACAATTAAAAATTTTTTAATTATAATTTTCTAAAAATTTTAAAGAGAGGGAGGGTTATCATGAAAAAGTCAAAATTTATTACCCTCTTGATTCTTTTTGTTTTCTTAATCTCTATTTTTGCTAATGCTCAAGAAGTTAAAGGTAAATTGGCAACAGCTAAATATGGAAAGCCTAAAATAGATGGAGAATTAGATGAAATTTGGAAAGATACTGAAGAATATTTAACTGACAGTTATGTTCAGGGGACAAAAGGGAAAGTAGCTTATGCAAAATTCAGAGTATTATGGGATGAAGATAGCATCTATGTTTTAGCAGAAGTTTATGACTCACTATTGAACAAAGATAATACTAATCCGTGGGAACAAGACTCTATAGAATTCTTTATAGATGAGGATAATGCTAAGAAAACATCTTATGATTCCAATGACGCTCAATACAGAGTAAGTTTTGATAATCGTCAAAGCTTTGGAACTGGAGGATCTAAAGATTATTTTGTGACTTTTACAAAGAGAACAGATTTTGGATATATAGTAGAAGCACAGATAAAGATGAAGAGTAAGAAACTTAATGAAGGAGACATTATAGGATTTGATGTACAGGTAAATGATGCCGATATATTTGGGAGTAGAGTAGGAATAATAGCATGGAATGAAGTAGAAAATATAAATTGGCAGAATCCATCAAGTTTTGGTAATTTAAAGTTAGTCAAGTAAATTTTACTAAAGGTAGCCTGCCATCTTAAGATGGCAGGCTTTTTATCTTTAAAAATCAGAATTTCTAAATTGAGATAAATAATTCTTGTTAATTTCAAGCATTTCTCTAAACATTTCTTTTATCTCAGAAAGAGAAAGAACTGCGGAGGTAAGAGGATCATAACAAATAGCATAATAAATTTTGTTAGGATCTCCCTCAAGGATACCCTCGACAGCAAGTTCCTCACATGAGGAATTTATATAGTTTAAGATTGCAAGTTGAGGAGGCAAAGATCCTACTTTTAAGGGATCTAATCCTCTCTTGGAAGCTATCATAGGAACTTCTACACAGGCTCCGTAGGGAAGGTTATCTATAAGTCCAAAATTTCTTATATTTCCGTTAAACTCAAAGGGAGTTCCATCTCCAAGACACGCATTAAGTATATATGCTGCATATTCATGTCCTCTTTTAAGATTTACAGGTTCTTTCTCAATCCAACTTTTTATTTCGTCTTTCCATGTATTTTCTCTTCTAAGATATTCCTTTAGAATAAATCCCCATTCTCCTGGATTCCAGCCTGTTCCATGTATACAATATTTCTCTATAAGATCTGGTCTCTTTCTGAACCATGCATTGTATTCAGAATTATGACCACTAGACTCTGTTACGTAATAGCCAAGATGTAAAAACATTTCGTTTCTTACAATTTCCTCATTATAAATTTCAGGTCTTGTTAAAATAGCATCTTTAATTAAAGGATATGCATCTTTGCCTCTCCATTCAAACTTTAAAAACCATGCCTGATGATTTATACCTGCACAGAAATATGTTATTTCCTCTATAGGAGCTCCAATCCATCTTGCAAGCATTATAGCTGTTCCCTGAACACTATGGCAGAGCCCAACGATTTTAATTTTTGAGACTGTTTGCACTGCTCTAATAAGCATTGCCATTGGATTCGTATAATTTAATACTATTGCATTGGGACAATATTTTTCAATATCCTTTGCTATTTCAATCATAACAGGAATAGTTCTTAGGGCTCTAAAGATTCCAGCGGGACCTCTTGTATCTCCTACATTTATGTCTACCCCATATTTTTTAGGAATCTCAATATCATGTCTCCAAACTTGAACTCCCCCTACAAGTATTGTAATTATAACTGCATCTGCTCCATCCAAAGCTTCTTTTCTATCTAACGTGGCTAAAACCCTTGCTGAATATTTTCCAGCGGATATTATCTTTTCCACTGCAGTTTTTGAGAAATTGAGTCTTTCCTCATCGATATCCATTAGGGCAATAGTAGCGTCTTGAAAAGAAGGAAAAGTTAAAAGATCTCTGACAAGATTTCTTGTAAACTCAAAACTTCCAGCTCCAATAAATGCAATTTTTTTAGACATTTTATGCGCCCTCCTTAAAATTTATCCTTTTGAGATAATTATACATCATAAGCTATTGGAGAATTTTGAGAAGATTTCAGAAATAATTCTTGAATTTGTTCCTCAGTTTTGTTAATCTATTACGATAATAATCTTCAATGACGAGAGGAACATTTATCTTAAAATTCCCAATAGGAGGTTGACAGAAGATATGTATTTGGCTGAAAAATTTATTCTTGATGAAGAAATAAGAGATGTAATTTTAAATTGTAAGGGGATAATTATACCTGAAAAAAGAGAAGAATTTTTAGAAATGGCTTTGGGAGGAAAAGATAAAGTCCTATTCGAAGTAAAGTTTAAAACAGAAGAAGGAGAAGAAATTGTAGAGGCTATAGTTACAAAATGTAAAAATGGAATTGTGATTAATTATCCTGATATTTATATGAGAAGAAGAGATCCTGATAGTATGGTTATTGGGGATGATGCAGCTACAGATAAACCTCGATTTAAGGACTTGTATGGAGAGGATTTTGAAAATTTAAGGAAAAAAACCCTTGAATGGTTAAAAAATGAAGAACTTATATTAATGCCTTTTATAGCAGGAGGAGAGGAATTGGGTTATCCTGCTTTACTTATAGCTCCTAAAAACACTGCTTTTTTTGCCTTAGCTTTAGCTGATATTCAAGGCTTTATCCCTATGTCTAAATTGAGAGAAAATTTTGAACCTCGAGCGATGGTATATGTTGCTCCTATTTTTCGGCATACATATTTCTCAGGTAGACAAGTGGTAGTTCATAATAGAAAGAAAAACTTACATGAGATATTTTCTTATAATCTCTATCCTGGCCCCAGCGCTAAAAAAGGAATATATGGAGTTCTTCTTAATATTGGAGAAATCGAAGGTTGGGTAAGTATTCATGCTTCTACAGTAAAAATTGTTACACCATATGATAATGAACTTGTTATTGTACATGAAGGGGCTTCTGGGGGTGGGAAGAGTGAGATGCTTCAACAAATGCATCGTGAAAAGGATAATAGAGTTTTGTTGGCTGAAAATATTAAAACTAAGGAGAGAATATATTTAGAAATAAAAGAATCTTGTGAGATATTCCCTGTAACCGATGATATTGCCTTAGTTCATCCTAAAATTCAAACTAATAAGAGAAAGATGGTTGTAAAAGATGCAGAACAAGGGTGGTTTGTTCGTTTAGATAATATTAGAAAATATGGTGTAGATCCAATACTTGAATCCATATGTATCCACCCACCAGAGCCTTTAGTTTTTATAAATATTGAAGCTTATCCTGGAGCCACAGCTTTAATATGGGAACATATTATGGATGAGCCCAATAAACCTTGTCCTAATCCAAGGGTAATATTACCTCGTAAGTTTATACCTAATATTATTAATGAACCAGTAACTGTTGATGTCAGAAGTTTTGGGGTTAGGACTCCTCCTTGTTTAAAGGAAAAACCAACTTATGGTATTATTGGATTATTTCATGTCCTTCCTCCTGCTTTAGCATGGTTATGGAGGTTAGTAAGTCCAAGGGGATATGCAAATCCAAGCATTATAGAGACAGAGGCTTTATCTAGTGAAGGTGTTGGTTCTTATTGGCCTTTTGCTACTGGAGAAATGGTGAAACATGCAAATTTACTTCTAAAACAAATTACTACTTATACTGATACCCTCTATATATTAATTCCTAATCAATATATAGGAGCATATAAAGTTGGCTTCATGCCAGAATGGATTGTGAGAGAATATCTTGCGAAAAGAGGATCTGCAAGATTAAGACCTCAACAACTTACTCCTGCTAAATGTTCTTTATTAGGATACGCTCTTGAATCATTAAAATTTGAGGGAAACTATATTTTAAAAGGATTATTACAAGTTGATCTTCAGCCAGAGGTTCAAGAAGAAGGTTATAGAATAGGAGCAGAAATATTAAAGAACTTTTTTAAAAAAGAAGTGAAAAGGTTTTTAGATAATAGATTGGATCCCTTAGGGAGAAAAATAATAGAATGTTGCTTAGATGATGGAACCGTTGAAGATTTTAATTCTTTAATACCTATGAACCTATAAAAAGATTTTTTAATAAAAGTTTAATGATTTTTATTATTGACAATAATAAAATTTATATGATTAAATTAGAGCGATTGGAGTTTTGAAAAATGAAGCTTCGAGAAATTAAGGAAATTCTCTCTGCAGAGGTAATTATAGGCGAAGAGGAGTTAAATAGAGAAATAAATCTTGCAGGTGCTACAGATTTAATGAGTGATGCCTTGGCACTCTTAGGAGAAGGGGGGGCTCTTTTATTGACAGGACTTGTTACTCCTCAGGTAATAAGAACAGCAGAGATGTTAGATTTATCTGCTATAATTTTTGTAAGGGGTAAAATGCCTCCAAAAGAAACAATAGAACTTGCTAAGAAGATAAATATTCCTCTTTTAAGAACAAAATATCCTATGTATGAAGCATGTGGAAGGCTTTACTCTGCAGGATTGAAGGGGAGGAAGGTTGAAGGGATTCTTTGAGGATACCAAAGGAATTTTTTGAGGGAGTTAAAGTGAAAGAAATTATGAATACTGATATTGTGATGGTAACTCCCTATCATGATATGAAATCTATCCAAGAAATTATGAGGATAAAGAGAATAGATGGGGTACCAGTGGTAAACGATCTGGGGAAAATTATAGGCTTAGTTACTGTAGAAAATGTTATATCCGCTTTAGCCTCTGGAGATTTAAAATCCCCTTGCGAAAAATATATGGTTAGGAACCCTAAATATTTAGATCCTGAGGATAACTTATATACTGCCTTAAAACTTTTTAGACAATATCGTTTTGGAAGATTTCCCGTGGTAAATAATGAGGGGGAGGTTTTAGGAATATTAAGCACAAAGGATATTGTGCTTAAACTTTTGGCGATAGAGGAAAAGGAGGTAAAAATAGAAAAAAAGTCAGAGTTAGAACCTTTGATATTAGAGTATCCTGTTTTGGGAGGAGACTTTGTTTCAGCGGGAATAGCCTCCAGCACAGTAAAAAAAGTATTACAGCAATTAGGAGTTGAGCCTTCAATAATTAGAAGAGTTGCTATTATAACTTATGAAGCAGAAATGAATATTGTAATTCATGCTTATAGGGGAGTTCTTAAAGTGTTCTTAACTCCAGAAATTATAGAGATTATAGCAGAAGACGAAGGACCTGGAATTTCAGATATAGAATTGGCAATGCAACCGGGATATTCTACCGCTCCTGATAATATAAGGGAAATGGGGTTTGGTGCAGGGATGGGTCTTCCCAATATTAAAAATTGTTCTGATGAGCTTAGAATTGAGTCCATTGTAGGTAAGGGAACAAAGGTGATCTCTAAAATCTATTTGGATAAAAAATGAATAATAAAATTATTCATTCTGTTGCTATAAATCTTCAAAAGTGCAAGGGATGTATTCATTGTATTCGATATTGCCCTACCGAAGCTATGAGGGTAAGAGAAGGAAAAGCTTTAATTATCCCTCAGCGTTGTATTGATTGTGGCGAATGTATAAGAGTTTGTCCTCATCATGCACCTTTTGCCTTTACCCAAACCTTAGAAAGTATTGCTTCTATAGAAAATTTAGTGATTGTTGTTCCTCCAGAATTTTATGCTCAATTTCCCACAAAATATTCTTTAGAACAAATACAGATGGCATTAAAGAAAACTTTTTCAGCAGAGGAAGTTTGGGATACTACTTTTGCAATATATCTATTACATCAAGCATTAAAACAATATATCTCCTCTACTGAAAATCTTCCACTAATATCTACTTATTGTCCTGCTATAGTTGAGTTGGTTCAAGTAAGATTTCCAACTTTAATTCCTCATCTTTCTCCCTTTAAATTCTCCTATGAGATTATGGGTGAAATTATAAAAAAAATTTGGAAAAGAAAATATCAAAAAAAAGAACCAAATCTTGTGTATATAGCTTCTTGTCCTGCAGAAGTTTCTGCCATAAAAGAACCTATTGATTCAAGTCCTTCTAATTTTAATTATGTTTTAGGTGTTGATAATGTATATCTTGCAGTAAAGAAGAATATTGGAAAAGAAGAATCTTTAATATCTTATATTTATATGCCAGGAATATTATGGGGAGTCTTAGGAGGGGAAAGTTCTTTTCTTTCAGAGGAGGAAGCGATTTCAGTGGGAGGAATAGATGAGGTTGTAAAGGTATTGGAAGATTTAGAAAGAAATAGATTTCAAGATATTAAGTTTATTGAATTAAGGGCATGTAAAGAAGGGTGTGTGGGAGGGGTTTTAAATCCTGAGAATAAATATTTGGCAGAAAAAAGAATTTCATATTGGAGTAAAAAGGTTAAGGAAGATAAAAATTTTATTAATGAAATTAATAATTTAATAAATATTGCAGATATTCTGTTAAATAAAGCAATTATTCCAAGGCCCATATGGAAATTAGATGAAGATATGAGTAAGGCTTTAAAAAAGATGGAAGAAATGAGAAGAATTGTCAAATTGCTTCCTGGATTAGATTGTGGATCGTGCGGATCTCCCTCATGTGCATCCCTAGCAGAGGATATAGTAAGGGGAAACGCTGAAATTTATGATTGTATATTTATTTTAAAAGAAAAATTAAGAGAAATGGCAAAAGAAATGGAAGAAATTTCAAGGAGATCTATTTCTATCACTCCTAAGAGAAAGGAAAAAGATTATGAAGAGTAAAGAAATTGCCCAGATTTTAAATTTTCAGGTTATTTCTTCTCCAAACGGAGATGTAGATATTAAATATGGAATTGTTTGTGATCTTTTATCTTTTGTTATGGCTCATGCTCTTGAAGATTCTATTTGGTTAACTATTCAGACCCATTTAAACACTATTGCTGTTGCAGTTCTTACCGGAATAAGAAGTATTGTTTTTGTATCTGGGCAAAAACCTAATGAAGAGACCATAAAAAAAGCGATAGAGGAAAAAATTAATTTATATGTAACAGAGAAATCTGCTTTTGAAATTGCAGGAGAATTATACAAACTTGGAATAAGAGGAGAAGAAAAAAGGCTTTAATATGAAAGCAAGAGATATTGTAAAACTTATAGATGGTGAAGTTTTAGCTGGAGAAGAAATTATTGAACAAGTGGAAATTAAAAGAGGATTTGCTGCAGATTTAATGAGTGATGTTCTTGCCTTAGTAGAATGTGAAAATAAGGATGTGGTATTAATTACTGGAATTACTAATCCCCAAATAGTAAGAACTGCAGAGATGTTGGATATACCTATGATTATTGTGGCACGAGGAAAGTTAGTTCCTGAGGAAACTATAAATCTTGCAAAAGAGAAGGGAATTATCTTGGTTAGGACAAAAAATATAGTTTTTGTGACCAGTGGAATATTATTTCAAAATGGAATAAAGGGTGCTATAGTTAAAGGGAGTAGAGAGGAAGGAAAAAGTTGTTGAAATGGTATGGTATAGACTTGCATATTCATACTGTTTTATCTCCTTGTGGAGATTGGAGTATGACGCCAAGGGAAATAGTAGAGAAGGCAAAGATGGAAAAGATTGATATTTTAGCTATAACTGATCATAATATTGTAGAGAACTATCCTTCTGTAAAATACTGGGGAGATAAAATGGGAATTTTCATTTTACCAGGAATTGAGATTCAATCTAGGGAAGAGGCACATATTATAGGAATTTTTAAAGACTATTCATCTGCTTTAGATTTTCAAAGGGAATTATGGAAATACCTTCCTAATTTAAAGAATAACGAAAATCTATTTGGAATTCAAGTAGTAGTAAATGAGAAAAAAGAAGTAGAAAGGATAGAAGAAAGGTTATTGGCAACATCTGTATCCTTATCTATAGAGGAAATATTAAATAAAATTAAAGAAATGGAAGGGATAAGTATCCTTGCTCATATTGATAGAACAATATATAGCGTAATTTCAACCTTAGGTTTTATTCCTGAGTCTTTAGAGTATGATATTATAGAATTTTCAAGAAGGGGAAATCCAATAAAATTTTTTAAAGAACATTCAAAATTAAAGAATAAACCATATATAATATCTTCTGATGCTCATTATATTAATGATATAATGAAACCAAAAAGTTTTTTACTTTTAGAGAATTTTTCATGGGAGAATTTTTTGATGGCTATCAAGAAGAATAATATAAAGAACAAAGTGGAGGTATAAAATGGCAGTGAAGCTAAAGATTTCAGAGTATGCAAAAAATGAAATAGAGAAAATATTAGAAAAGTTTTCTGGTGTGCAGGGCTCTTTAATTATGATTCTTCATGCAGTTCAAGAAAAATTTGGTTTTCTACCAAAGGAGGTTTTAGAATTAATTTCCGAGGAATTAAAGGTGCCTTTAAGTGAAATATATGGCATTGCAACTTTTTACTCCTATTTTAGATTAGAGCCTCAAGGAAAACATGTGATAAGGCTTTGTATGGGGACTGCATGTTATGTTAAAGGAGCGGCAGATCTTCTTACAGCTTTAGAACAAATGGGGTTGAAGGAAGGAAAAGTTTCAGAAGATGGATACTTTTCTTTGGATTTAGTAAGATGTATTGGGGCTTGCAGTATGGCACCTGCTTTGATGATAGACGAAGAAGTTTATGGGAAATTGACACCAAATAATTTAAAAAAGCTTTTAGAAGATTTTAGAAAGGAAAACCCATGAAGGAGATTTCTCTTCATATATTGGATTTATTAGAAAACTCTATTGAAGCAGGAGCAAAAAATATATTGTTGGAAATAGTAAAAACTGAAGAGTTTTTGAAAATAATAATAAAGGATGATGGGAAAGGTATGCCTGAAGAGATATTAAAGGAAGCGATGAATCCTTTTACAACTACAAGGAAGACAAGAAAAGTAGGATTAGGATTGGCCCTTTTTAGTGAGGTAGTTAATAATTGTGGGGGAAACTTAGAAATTAATTCCAAGATGGGAGAGGGAACAGAAATTATTGCCATATTGCCTGTTTCCCATTTAGATCTGCCCCCTTTAGGGAATATTGCTGATACAATGTATGCTCTGATTGCAACTTGTCCTAATGTTGATTTTTATTTTAAATTTATTTTTGATGATAAAAATTTCGAATTTTCTACGAAAGATTTTAAGAAGGAGCTTGGGGAAATTCCTATAAATCACCCTCGAGTTCTTTCTTTTCTACGTTTATATCTTGAAAAAAACCTAGGAGGTAAGATGATATGAAAAAGTTAACTTTAGAAGAATTAAAAAAAATTAAGGAGAAAGCTCAAGCAGAACTTCAAGCTCGAACCTCAGAGGGCAAAGACAAAATAGTAGTTCATATGGGAACATGTGGAATTGCAGCAGGAGCAAGGGAAACTCTTCTTGCTATTTTAGATGAGATTGAGAAAAGAAATCTTCAAAATGTTGTAGTAACTCAAGCAGGATGTATTGGACTATGCGAATATGAACCTTTAATTTCAGTACAAAAGGTAGGCAGTCCTAAGGTTCTTTATAAATATGTAACTCCTGAAAAAGCAAGAAAAATTATTGTTCAACATGTTATTAATGGACAAATTGTTATGGAGGATGTTTTATCCTCTGAGTAGTCTTATTATTAAGGAGGGTTGAATTTTAAAATGCCAAAAAGAGCACACATCTTAATATGTGCTGGAGCGGCGTGTATATCAGCAGGTGAAGAGAGTTTTAAGTCTGCATTAGAAAAAGAGCTTAAAAATGCTAATATTTTTGAAGAAGTTAAGATAATTGAAACAGGTTGTTTTGGAACCTGTGATTTAGGACCAGTGATGGTCATATATCCTGAGGGGATATTTTATATTCATTTGAAACCTCAAGATGCAAAGGATATTGTTCAGGAACATCTTCTTAAAGGTAGAATTGTAGAAAGACTTCTTGTAAAAGAAGTGGAATTAAAAAAACCTCTTCCCAATATTAATGAACTTCCCTTCTTTAAAAATCAAGTTAGAATTGCTCTAAGGAATGTAGGATTTATAGATCCTCTTAATATTGAAGAATATATAGCACGAGATGGATATTCTGCATTAGGGAAAGTTCTTACAGAAATGAAACCTGAAGAAGTAATTGATGAGATTAAGAAGTCAGGATTAAGGGGAAGAGGAGGGGCAGGATTCCCAACAGGACTTAAGTGGGAATTGGGAAGAAAGGCTAAAGGAGATGAAAAGTATATTATCTGTAATGCAGATGAGGGTGATCCTGGGGCTTTCATGGATAGAAGTATTTTAGAAGGTGATCCTCATTCGGTGATTGAGGGAATGCTTATTGGAGCATACGCTATAGGTGCCAAGAAAGGATTTATATATATAAGAGCAGAATATCCCCTTGCTATTAAAAGATTAACCTATGCCTTAGAACAGGCAAAAAGTTATGGACTTTTAGGGGAAAATATCTTAGGGACAGATTTTTCTTTCGATATTGAGATTAGAATTGGTGCTGGTGCTTTTGTTTGTGGTGAAGAAACAGCTCTTATTGCTTCTGTAGAAGGGAAGAGGGGAATGCCAAGACCAAGACCACCTTTTCCAGTGAATTCAGGTCTTTGGGGTAAACCTACTGTAATTAATAATGTGGAAACTTGGGCAAATATTCCTGAAATTATTTTGAAGGGGGCAAATTGGTTTTCAAGTTTAGGAACAGAAAAGAGTAAAGGAACAAAAGTTTTTGCCTTAGCTGGAAAGATTAATATGACAGGTTTAATTGAAGTTCCTATGGGGATAACCCTTAAAGAGATTGTGTATGATATAGGTGGAGGAATTCCTGGAGGGAAGAAGTTTAAAGCGGTTCAGATTGGAGGACCTGCTGGTGGATGTATTCCTGCAGAATACTTAGATACTCCTGTGGATTATGAATCTATAACTTCTCTTGGAGCTATTATGGGTTCTGGTGGGTTAATTGTGATGGATGAAGACAATTGTATGGTAGATGTAGCTAAATTCTTCCTCTCCTTTACCCAAGATGAATCTTGTGGAAAATGTGTACCATGTAGGGTTGGAACAAAAAGAATGTTGGAAATCTTAGATAAGATAACAGATGGGAAGGGAGAGATGAGGGATTTGGAGGAACTTGAGGAACTTGCAAAGGTAGTGAGAAATACATCCCTTTGTGGTCTTGGAAAGGGTGCCCCTAATCCTGTGCTTACTACCTTAAGATATTTTAGGGATGAATATATTGCTCATATAAGAGATAAAAAATGTCCTGCTAAGGTATGTACTAAGTTGATACATTATGAAGTGATAAGAGAAGAATGTAAAAAATGTTCTATATGTTTTAGAAATTGTCCTGTGGGAGCAATATTCAAAGATTATGATGGAACCTATGTAATTGATCAAGAAAAATGTACTAAATGCGGTATATGCTTCCAAGTTTGTCCCTTTAAGGCTATAAAAAAGGAGTAAAAGATGAAGAGATGGACTCTTATTCCTGCTGGAATAATTATTTATATATGTTTAGGAACAGTATACTCTTGGAGTATATTTAGAAAACCTCTAGAAAACTTATTAAATATAGGAGCCACTCAAAGTGGATTTCCCTACATGATTTTTTTAGCTTTGTTCTCTATATTAATGGCTATCTCTGGAAGATTTATAGAGAAGTATTCTCCTAATCTAATAATTGCAGTAGGGGGAATAGGGGTAGGATTAGGATGGATTCTTTCGGGATTTACTCAGGATATTAATCTTATGAGTATAACCTATGGCGTTTTAGGAGGAGGGGGTGTGGGAATAGTTTATGGTGTACCAATAGCGGTGATTTCCCGATGGTTTCCTGAGAAGAAGGGTTTAGCTATGGGATTTGTTATTTCAGGGTTTGGATTATCTCCTCTTATTACTGCTCCTTTAGCGCGCTATCTAATAGATATTTATGGACCTTTTCAGACTTTTAAAATTTTGGGATTTATCTTTTTAATATTGATTATAATCTTAGGTTTTCTTTTCAAGTTTCCAAAAGAGAATTTTTTAGTAAAGAATAATAATAAAAATATAGCTTCTATAGATCTAAGTACAAAGTCTATGCTGAGGACTAAAAAATTTTATGGTCTATGGATATGCTATATGATAGGAACTTTAATAGGATTAATGATTATTGGAATAACAAGTCCTATAGGTGAAGAATTGATAAAATTAGATCCCAAATTCACTGCAAGTTTAATATCTTTATTTGCCATCTTTAATGCCTTAGGAAGACCATTATTTGGTTGGTTAACTGATAAAATTTCTCCTTTAAAGTCTTCAATTTTATCCTATATTTTAGTAATTATTTCAGCTATATTTATGTTAATCTCCCATAATTTGTTTACGTATATATTAGCTTTTTCCCTTTTATGGTTGAATCTTGGGGCATGGCTTGCCATTGCACCAGCTTCCACCATAATATTTTTTGGGCAGAAACATTACAGTAAAAATTATGGGATTGTTTTCACTGCCTACGGCGTAGGAGCAATATTCGGTGTTTTAATTTCTGGAATATTAAGGGATATATTTGGAAGTTATCTATATATCTTTTATTTTCTTCTTTTATTAGGATTATTAGGTATTTTAATAGCCTTTTTATTTCTTAGAGAGAAAGTATTTGAATAAAAATTTAGGAATTTTATAGAATAAAGATTGTTCTTGACAATAAAGAAAACGATTTACTAAAATATATTAAAAAAATGGGAAAGAGGTGGTAAATTTGTTAATTGGAATTGATGTGGGAACTACAGGTTCTAAAGCCTTACTTATTGATGAAGAAGGAAATGTAATTCAATCATGGACTGAAGAATATCCTCTTTATACTCCATATCCAGGTTGGTCTGAACAAGAGCCAGAAGATTGGTGGCAAGCAACCAAAAAATCAATTCAAAGAATTATAAGTTTATCATCTATATCTCCAAGAGAGATAAAAGGAATTGGACTTACAGGTCAAATGCATGGATCTGTCTTTTTGGATTCTAAAGGAAATGTTTTAAGAAGAGCAATACTTTGGAATGATCAAAGAACTGTAAAGCAGTGTGATGAAATTGTAGAAAGAGTGGGAGGTATCAGTAAACTTCTCGATTTAACACTAAATCTTGCTCTTACAGGCTTTACTGCTCCTAAAATTCTATGGCTCAGAGATAACGAACCTGAAACTTATTCTAAGGTAAAGAAAGTTCTTCTTCCGAAAGATTATATTCGTTATCGTCTAACAGGAGAATATGCTTCAGATGTTTCTGATGCTTCAGGAACTCTGCTTTTTGATGTGAAAAACAGAAAATGGTCTAAAGAAATGCTTTCTTTACTTGATATTTCAGAGGATTGGATGCCAAAGGTTTACGAGTCTCCTGAAATTACAGGAACCCTCCTTCCTAGTGTAGCAGAAGAATTGGGATTAGTTTCTGGAATTCCAGTGGTTGGTGGTGGGGGAGATCAAGCTGCTCAAGCGGTGGGAACTGGTATTGTAAAAGCCGGAATAGTATCTGTAACTCTTGGGACTTCAGGTGTTGTCTTTGCTCATTTAGATAGACCTGAGGGAGAAAAGGAGGGAAGACTTCATACTTTTTGTCATGCAGTTCCGGGAAAATGGCATACTATGGGAGTAATGTTATCTGCAGGAGGTTCCTTTAGATGGCTTAGAGATTCCTTTGGAGAAATTGAGATGGAGCTTTCAAAGTGGACAGAAAAAGATCCCTATGAATTTTTAACGATGTCTGCAGAAAAAGTTCCTTCAGGTTCTGAAGGATTATTATTTCTTCCTTATCTCACGGGAGAAAGAACCCCATACCCAGATCCGATGGCAAAGGGAGTTTTTGTTGGAATAACTTTAAGACATAAAAAGCCTTATTTTGTAAGATCTGTTCTTGAAGGAGTAGCTTTTGGATTGAAAGATTCCTTAGAGCTAATTAAAAGCTTAGGAATTGAAATAAAAGAAATTAGGGTATCTGGTGGAGGAGCAAGAAGTCCTCTCTGGAGACAGATTTTAGCAGATATTTTCGATAGTCCTATAATAACAATAAATGTCACAGAGGGAGCTGCATATGGAGCTGCACTTCTTGCAGGAGTTGGGGTTGGAGTATACGAAAGTGTGGAATCTGCATGTGAGACTGCTATAAAAATTATAAGTAAAGATGAACCAAAAAAAGAGAATGCAGAGTTGTATAGAGACTTATATGAACTTTATAGATCTTTGTATCCCTTGATGAGAGATTATTTCAAGAAATTATCTAATTTTGTAGAAAAATATTATGGAAATCAAAAATAATTTGGATGTATTATGCATAGGTATTGCAGTAGCGGATGTCTTAGGAAAGCCTATTGACTTTTTACCTGAAAAGGGAAGATTAATTTTATTAGAAGAAATAACCCTCAATACTGGGGGATGTGCAGTAAATACAGGAATTGCCTTGGCAAAACTTGGGTTTAAAGTAGGTATAATTGCAAGGGTAGGGAAGGATGGATTTGGAGATTTTATTATTTCTCGATTAAAGACTTATGGTATAAATACCAGTGGAGTTAAAATAGATGATAAGTTAAAAACTTCCGCTACTATGGTAGCAATATCAAGGGAAGGAGAGAGAAGCTTTTGGCACTATTTAGGAGCAAATTCTAATTTAAGTTTAGAAGATATTCCTGATAAATTTTTAAAAAGAGCAAAAATTCTTCATATTGCTGGAACTAATGTACTCCCATCCTTAGATGGAAAACCAACAGGTATTCTATTGGAAAAAGCTAAAAAAATGGGATTGATTACTTCCTTAGATACTGTTTGGGATGCAAAGGGAAATTGGCTAAAAAATCTTTATTCTGCCCTTCCATATATGGATTATTTTCTCCCAAGCTTAGAAGAGGCGAGAGCTATGACAAAAAAAGAAAATCCTGAAGATATTGCAAAATTTTTTTTAAATGAAGGAGTAAAGGTTATTGCTCTTAAAATGGGTGAGAAAGGTTCCTATGTTACTAACGGTAAAGAGGAATATTATATTCCAATATTTCCTGTAGAGGTGAAGGATACTACGGGAGCAGGAGATGCTTATGTTGCTGGATTTTTAGCAGGAGTTCTTTTGGGTTGGGATATTAAAAGATGCGGTCTTTTAGGTAATTTAATTGGTGCCTTCTGTGTTAAGGAGATAGGAGCCTCCTTCAAAACTCCAAGTTGGAATGAAATTTTTGAGTTTCTTGAAGGGAGAATTTAATTCTTGTGTTAACAAAAATTTCATGTTAAAATTAATTAAAATTTAATAATGGAGGTGAGTAAAACCTTAATTTTTCTCCTCCAAAAATCTTTTAAGAAGGTATCTTTATGAAAAGGTTTGTTTTAATTGTTTCTTTACTAATTATCTTTCTTTTAATGTCTGCTACTGCCCAACAGCCAAAAAAACTTGTCTTTGCTTGGATTCCCAAAGCTTTAAATAATCCAGTTTTTGAATTAGGAAGAGATGGCGCCTTTAAGAGAGCTGAAGAATTATCTAAACAAGGGCCATATAAATTTGAGATATTATATGTAGGATCTGTCGCATCTGATGCAACGGAACAAGCAAGAGTAGTAGAAGATGTTGTTGCTCGAAAAGTTGATGGAATTGGAATATCTTGTAATGACCCAACTGCATTAATTGATGTAATTAATAAAGCAGTAGAAGCTGGAATTCCAGTGATGACATGGGATGCTGACTCTCCAAAGAGTAAGAGATTTACATATCTTGGGGTTAACAACTATGAAGGTGGAAGATGGGCAGCAAAATTATTAATAAAAGCAATGGGAACAAAAGGAGACGTAGCAATGCTTACTGGTGTTCCTGGAGCTCTTAACTTAGAAGAGAGAATGAGGGGATTCAGATATGAAATAAAGGGATATCCTGATATTAAGATTGTAACTACTGTGGCATGTTATGATGATATTAATAAGGGTGTGCAGGTTGTAGAAGAGGTTATGCAGGCATATCCTAAATTAAGAGGCTGGTTCTTTGTAGGATTATGGCCATTATTTGCAGAGAGAGGCTCTATGCCTTTATGGGAGAAGGCAGCAAAGGCTAAAAAGGTATTTACTGTAGCCTTTGATACTCTACCTGTGGAATTACAGCTTCTTAAAGAAGGATATCTTTGTGGCTTAGTTGGACAGAAGTATTGGGGTTGGGGTTACGATACTATAGATATATTATATCGTAGGGTAGTAAAGGGAGAAAAATTCCCAGATTGGATAGATAGTGGAATGGATATAGTGACAAAGAAGAATGTTGATGCAATGATTAGAGCATGGTTATTGAAAGATTTCAAGACTCCTTTACCTCCTCCCTTCTAAAATTTTTAAAAATTTGTAATTTAGGGGTACTGGAAACTCTACCAGTACCCCATATATTTTGGAGGTGAAAATCCCTCATGGAACCAATAGTAAGAATGGAAGGCATATCAAAGGCATTTCCAGGAGTTCAAGCTTTAGATATGGTAGATTTTGAGGCATATCCTGGAGAGGTGATGGGACTTGTAGGGGAAAATGGTGCGGGAAAATCTACTTTGATGAAAATTTTAAGCGGGGCCTATAAAAAAGATACAGGAAGAATATTTCTTGATGGTAAAAGAATTGAGATTGAAAATCCATATCATGCTCAAAGATTAGGGATAAGTACTATTTATCAGGAGTTTAATTTGACTCCCAATCAGACTGTTGCCCAAAATATTTTCTGCAATAGAGAGCCAAGAGAAAAGGGAATCTTAGGTAAACTTGGTTTTATAAATAGAGAAAAAATGGAGGAAGAAGCAGAGAAAATATTAGAAATTGTAGGAGCTCATGTATCTCCTAAGAGTCTTGTAAAGGATCTTTCTGTAGCAGAAAAACAAATGGTTGAGATTGCAAAGGCTTTATCTTTTAAGGCAAAAATAATAATAATGGATGAACCTACATCTGCCTTAGTGCCTGAAGAGGTAGAAAAATTATTTGAAATTATTAATCAATTAAAATCTCAGGGAATAGCTGTGATTTTCATATCTCATAGATTAGAAGAGGTATTTAAAATTGCAGATAGGATAACAATATTGAGGGATGGGAAATTGATAGGGGTGATGAAAAAAGAGGAAATAGCACCAGAAAAGGTAATCTATCTTATGGTAAATAGGCCATTGGCAGAAATGTTTAGAAAGGAAGAATCAAAATTGGAGGATGTAGTCTTAGAAGTAAGAAACTTATCAAAAAAGGGAGTAGTTGAAGATATTAGTTTTAAACTTTATAAAGGAGAAATATTAGGAATTGCAGGATTGGTTGGATCTGGAAGGACAGAAATGGCAAGATTAATTTTTGGTGCAGATAAAAAAGATAATGGAGAGATTTATTTAGAGGGGAAAAAAGTAGAAATTAATTCTCCTGAAGATGCTGTGAGATTAGGAATAGGTCTTGTTCCTGAGGATAGACAAAATCAAGGATTAATTCTTAAACTTGCAGTTAGAGAAAATATAGGTATTCCCATTTTAGAAAAATTGGTGAATTTACTTTTTGTCAATAAAGAAAAGCTTAATTCTATTGCAAGAGAGTTTGTTCAAAAGTTAAATATTAAAACACCAAGCTTACTTCAAAAAGCTTTATATCTTTCTGGCGGAAATCAACAGAAGGTAGTTTTAGCAAAATGGTTGTCTTTGAATCCAAAGGTATTGATTCTTGATGAACCTACAAGGGGTATTGATGTGGGGGCAAAGGTGGAAGTACATGCAATAATGAGTCAATTGGCAAAGTCGGGTATAGGTATAATAATGATTTCATCAGAAATGCCTGAGGTTTTAGCTATGAGTGATAGAATATTGGTTATGAGTGAGGGAAGATTAGCCGCTGAATTATCTAAAAAGGAAGCAACTCAGGAGAAAATTATGGCATATGCTTCAGGACATTATATATCTAATTATAGTTAAGGAGGAATAACATGAGGAATAGAGTTTCAAGAAGACCTTTAACTCAAGTTTTTAAATTCCAAAGAATTCAGGAAATTGGAATTTTATTAATCTTATTTATATTATCTTTATTCTTAAGTATTGCCACTCCAACATTTTTAACCTCTACGAACATTTTTAATATTCTTAGAGCTTTTTCTTGGATTGCAATCAGTGCCTTTGGAATAAGTATGGTTATTATTACAGGAGGAATAGATTTGTCAGTGGGTTCTGTTATGGCACTTTCTGGGTTAATTACAGCTATGATGCTTAGAGCGAATTTAGGTGATTTTTTGTCAATTTTAGGTGGATTATTGATCGGAGCCTTCGTAGGCTTTATTAATGGTCTTTTAGTTAGTAAGGCAAATCTTCCTCCCTTTGTAGCAACCTTAGGGACTATGAGTATTGCTCGAGGATTCTGTTACGGTTTAACTGGGGGTTGGCCTGTTAGAGAATTACCTCGAAGTTTTATGTTTTGGGGACAATATGATATCCCTATTTTAGGAATTGGCATCCCTCTTCCTGTAGTTGTTATGATAATTCTTGGAATAGTAGTTTCTCTATTTCTAAATCGTACTGTTTGGGGATATAAGATATATGCGGTGGGAGGTAATGAGCAGGCAGCTCGTCTTTCGGGAATTAATACAGGTAGAATAAAATTGTTGGTTTATACCTTATGTGGACTTTTGACTGCTGTGGGAGGACTTCTTATGACTGCAAGACTCGGAGTTGCTGCCCCTACTGCTGCTTCCGGATATGAATTGGATATTATTGCATCTGCTGTAATTGGAGGGACATCTCTTACTGGTGGTGAGGGGACAATACTAGGAGTTCTTATTGGTGCTGCTATAATGCAAGTTTTAAGAACTGGAATGGTTCTCCTTGGATTTCCTGCATATTGGCAACCATCAGCTATTGGAGCTATAATAATCTTAGCTATAATGTTTGATCAATATAGAAAGAAGAAAATGGGGTTGCTCCGTTAAACTCTTTTAAAGGAGGATAAAAAAATGGGAATAAGAGGAGACTTAATAAGTTTGCCTCTGTGGGAGGTTCTTCAACTTTTATCCTCGGGAAGAAAAACAGGAAGATTTCAAGTAGAAGATGGGGAAAGAAAGGCAGAAGTATTTTTTAAAGATGGAAGAATTGTTTATTCAAGAACTGGACTCTTAGAAAATATGGATGCCTTATTAGATTTAGCCTTATGGAATAAGGGAAATTTTATTTTCTTTCCTGAAGAGAAAGCTCCTTTTTATATTTTAGATATCGACCCCTTTGAAATATTAATAAGTGCTGCAAAATATATTGATCTTATGGACTATCTTGGAGATGTAATTTTATTACCTGTTAAAGTTGATGGACTATCCTTAGAAGAAGAGGCTATAACTTCCTCTTTTAATGGTTTAAAGACTGTGAGAGAAGTAGCATATGAGGCTTCATTGGGAAAGGTTAAAACTATAGAGCTGGTTAGAAAGTTAATAAAGGAAGAAAAATTGTTAAGAGTAAACGAAGATTTTTCGTTATTTTGGCTATACATTTTTTGGAGATATTGGCTACATATATTAGAGGAATATCCTAAGATAGCAATAAGTGAAAGAAGTATTAGAAGAGAATGGCAAAACTTTATAAATAGAAAGGAAGACAAAGTAAAGGAAATTTTTAGAGATATAACTTTACAGGAGAAAGTTTCCTGGCATTATTTTTATAGACATCTGAAAGAATATAATCCTGAGATCATTGAAAAATTTTCAAGAGAATCTATAAACTTTCTTTTCTCCTTAGGTAGAACAAGAATAGATATGGTACTTGATGCAGCAAGGATTTTTGAGGTTATTGATTTCATAGAAAAAAATCTTAATCATATATTTCTCTTTGTGGGAAAATATGAGAATTTTGAAGAGGAATTTTTCTCTTGGTTTTTTGATGGAGAAAAAGCTTTTAAGGATATTATTAATGATTCAATTTTTGAAAAATCAAGAACACAAAGTGTTCTTGGAAAGTTATTAAGGGATAAAAAGATTGTTTCCTTTGAAGAAGACAAAAAATTGGCCTTGATATATACCTTCTGGAGATTTTGGATGGAAATTTTTAGTAGATACAAGAAGGAAAACATTGATCAGAAATTAGAAAATGCTTGGCAGGAATTTATTGAGAATAATATTCAAGAGGTAAAATATATTTTTGAAAATTTAGTAGGAAATTTAAAGCCCTATTGGCCATATTTTTATAAAAATTTAGGAAAATATACTGAGGAGGAAATAAAGGGTTTTATTAAAAATTCTGTAGATATTATTCGTAAAATAGGAGAGGAGAATTTAGAGTCTCAAGCCTTAGAAAATATATGGAAGGAATCATTAAATATTCTTAGAAAGTTTCCTGTATTTGAAAGTATAGAATCATTGTATATTGGAGAAAAAGGGAAAATTTAGATTATTGCATATTGCATAATTTTCTCTTGATTAGCTTCTTCTCTCCTTAATTCTCCTGTTATCTTTCCCTTTGATATAATAATTATTCTATCAGAAAGAGCAAGAATTTCTGGAAGCTCTGAGGATATAAGTATTATTCCTATCCCTTCCTTTGCCAATTCACTTATTAAATTATGAATTTCTGCTTTTGCTCCTACATCTATACCTCTTGTTGGTTCGTCAAGAATTAGGACTTTAGGTTTTAATGCTAACCATTTTGCAACTACAACTTTTTGTTGATTTCCTCCAGAAAGGTTATTAACTACTTGAAAAATATGTGGAGTTCTTATTCTTAGCCTATTCACAAAATCTTCTACTAATTTATATTCCCTTTTAAAATTAATTATTCCATTAGAAAACATGGAAGGAAGGCTTGGAAGAGAAAGATTCTCATGAAGAGCCATACTAAGAATAAGTCCCTGTAATTTTCTATCTTCTGGAACTAATCCAATTCCTAATTGGACTGCATCCTTTGGAGATTTAATTTCAACTTTTTGTCCATCGATATATATTTCCCCAGAGATTTTGGGATCTGCTCCAAAGAGAGCTCTTACTATCTCTGTTCTTCCAGATCCAACTAACCCAGCTATTCCTAAAACTTCTCCCTTTCTTAGTGAGAAATTTATATTTTTTATAGCATGGGAGGAAAGATTTTTCACTTCAAGAATTACATTATCAACCTTCGATTCTATCCTTGGTGATACTCTTACATCCCTTCCTACCATTAATTTTATTACTTCATCGATTTTGTTTTCTTCACAGGTAAGTTCACCCACCCTTTGTCCATCTCTTAGCACTACTATACGATCAGCTATTTGGAAGACTTCTTCTAAGCGGTGAGTTATAAATATTATTGAAATACCCTCATTTTTTAATCTCTTCATTATTTCAAATAATTTTGCAACTTCTTTTCCTGCCAATGCGGAAGTGGGTTCATCCATTATTATTAACTCAGATTTTAATGCTAAAGCCTTTGCAATTTCTACCATTTGTTGCTGAGCAATAGTAAGATCTTTGATTAAAATATCTGGAGAAATATTTAACCCTATCATTTCCAATAGCTTTTCTGATTCCTTAAAGGCTTTTTTAATATCAAAAACTTTTAAAAATTTTCCCCTCTTAGGTTCATTTCCTAAAAATATATTTGTAGCTATATCCAAATTTGGAACAAGATTGAACTCTTGGTAAATCATGGAAATACCTAATTGTTGAGCATGGTGAGGGTTTTTAGGTTCTATCTCTTTTCCTTTAAATATAATTTTCCCCTCATCCTTAGTATAAACCCCTGTAAGTATTTTCATTAAAGTAGATTTTCCTGCACCATTTTCTCCTACTAAAGCTAAAATTTCTCCTTTATATACCTCTAAATCTACTTTTGATAACGCTTGAACACCAGGAAAGGCTTTAGATATTTTTTCCATCTTTAATATCAATTCTTGTCCCATAGCTTAACCTCCATAAAGATTAGGGGAGGGGATTCCCCTCCCCTTTATATTTTACCAGCCTTGAACAGGAATTCCCAATTCATTTAATCTTTTTCTATATTGTTCTACAGTAAGAGCAGGAACACTTTTTATTGACTTAATATATTTATCTGCTGCAACAACATCTACTCCTGTATCAATAATTCTGTTTGCTGGGAGTTCCTTTAGAGTTGTATCTACACCCTTTGTAGCCATCTTAAATAAGACTTCTACACTCTTATAACCCATCATATATGGCCTTTGTCCGACGGTTGCCGAAATAACCCCTTCTTTTATAAGTTGCATATGTTCTGGGGTTGTATCGAAACAAACAATTAGTACTTGTCCTACTTTTCCAGCAGATTTTATTGCCTTTGCAGCTGCAGGTCCATTAAAGGCATAAACTCCAAAGAATCCTCTAAGGTCTGGATAAGTGAGTAATGCTTGCTCTGCCAAGGTTACTGCTCTTCCAGTATCCTCAAAATCACAGAGGGCAGGTTTTGTTACCACAGTGATCCTTTTATTTCCTGCTATTCCATCCATGAAGCCTCTCATTCTTTCTAAAGAGTTCATTGCTGTTAAAGATCCCGTTCCTATTGCTACTTTTCCACCTTTTAATCCTAAAAGATCTGACATTACCTGTCCTGCAATTTTTCCTGCAGAATAGTTGTCGGTACCAATATAAACCAATCTTTTACTTTGAGGAGCATCAGTATCGAGGGTGATTACTGGAATTCCCTTTGCCATCGCCTTTTCAATAGTTGGTGCAATTGCCGTTGGATCTGAGGGAGCTACAGCTATTCCATTTACTCCCATAGCAATGAAGGATTCCATCTGGGCAATTTGAGCAGGAATATCTTCTTTTTGAGGGACAAAGAATGTTGCCTTAACACCAAGATCCTGTGCAGCCTTTTTTACTCCTAATTCAACCTCTGCCCAATAGGGATGAACAGATTTTCCAATTACTGCTACATGAATTTCTTTAGAATAACTTATGGAGAAAAATAAAGCAAAGGAACAAAGAAGAATAATTAAAAGAAGCTTTTTCATGGGATCTTCCTCCTTTTAAATAATTTTGGGAGAGAAAATTAAAATTTATCTCACCTCCCTTTAGATTCTTTTTCTCTTTCTCCAAATATCTAAGGTTACTGCAGTAACTATAACTAAACCCATAACTACATCATGCCAATATGATGATATTTCTAATAAGATTAATCCATTGTATATGACACTCATAATTGCAGCTCCAATAAGGGTACCTAATATTGTGCCTTCACCACCGGAAAGAGAAGTTCCTCCAATTACTGCAGCAGCAATAGCGCTCAATTCGTATCCTCCTCCAACTCCAGCTTGACCCTGACTTAATCTTGAGGCTATTATTATCCCTGTTATTCCTGCTAAGAAGGAGCTTGAGACATAAGTGAATATTCTTCTTTTATCAACATCAATTCCTGATAATCTTGCTGCCTCAATATTTCCACCTGTTGCGTAAAGCTGTCTTCCTAAAACAGTATATTTTGTAATAAAGAAAGCTATGAAGGCAAAAAGGATAAGAATTATTAATGGAAAGGGTATACCAAAGATATCTCCTTGTCCAATAAAGAAGAATCTTTCAGGTAATCCAATTATTGGCCATCCTTTTGTAATCACAGAAGCAAGTCCTCGTGCAGCTGTTAATGTCCCAAGGGTAATAATAAAGGGAGGAACTTTAAGTTTTGTTACAAAAAGGCCATGCCAAAGACCCACAAGGGAAGAGATTAAGAGTACTATTAATATAGAGATAGTAATGCTTAGTCCGTTTTTCATAAATAGCGCTACAAGTACCCCTGTTAAAGCCACTAAGGATCCTACTGATAAGTCAATTCCTCCTCCAATGATGACTAAGGTTTCTCCTATAGCTAATAGACCAAAAATTGCTACCTGCCTTGCAATAATTTGTAGGTTAAAGGAACTTAAGAATCTTGGGTTAATAATAGTTATACCAAAACTTAAAATTATAAGAGCTAAGAGAATATTTAGTTCACGAAAATAAATCCCTTTTCTTAAAACTTTTGCATTTTTAATTTTTATCATCTCCTTTTTTATGAGATTTCAATATACAATTGCGCAACCGATTTTAAATACACATAGAAAATAATATACTAAGAATTTTATTTTGTAAAGATAAAGATTTCTGAAGTTAAAAAATAGATTTACGTAAAATTCTATCTAAGGGGCTTTCTTTTTCAAAAAATGTAGATTAAATTTTAGAAGTACTTGCTTTTTTCAAAATTCTTCTTTACAATTTATGAAAAATTTAGGGGAGAGATTATGATGGATGATTTAGAAAAATTACGAAAGGAAATAGACGAAATTGATAAAAGGATATTGGAACTTATAAATAAGAGGGCCCTTTTAGCTTTAGAAATTGGTAAAATTAAAAAGGAAAATAACTTATCTTCCTTTGATCCATTAAGAGAAAGAGAGATCCTTGAAAGGTTAGAAAAACTAAATAATGGGCCTCTATCTTATTTTGCAATAGCGAATATTTTTAAGGATATAATTAGTTATATAAGAAATTTAGAAAAAGAAATCAAAATTGGATTTTTAGGGCCAGAAGGTACTTTTACTCATCAGGCTGGTATAAAATTCTTTGGAAAAGGATCAAAGTTTATTCCTCTTCCTACAGTAGAAGGTATATTTCAAGCTATGGAAAATAATGAGGTTGATTATGGGGTTGTTCCTATAGAAAATTCATTAGAAGGTACTGTAGGAACTACCATGGATCTTTTAGTGGAAACAACTTTGAGAGTAATCGGTGAAGTATATTTACCTATACAACATTGCCTTTTATCTTTACAAGATTCTTTAGAGGAAATTGAAAGAGTATATTCTCATCCCCAAGCTCTCTCTCAATGTAGAAGGTGGTTAAAGGAAAATCTTCCAAGAGTTAAGGAGATTTCAACAAGTAGTACAACTTATGGTGCTTCTTTAGCAAAAGAGGATCCAAAGGGTGCAGCAATAGCAAGTTCCTTAGCCAGTGAAATTTTTGGATTAAAGATCTTAGCAAAAAATATTCAAGATAATTGGTATAATAGAACCCGCTTCTTAATCTTGGGAAGAGAAAAGTTGAGCCCTTCTGGAAAGGATAAAACCTCTATTATTTTTACTGTAAAACACCAGGCAGGAGCTCTTTTTAGGGCCTTAAAACCCCTTCATGATTTTAAAATTAATATGACCCTTATACAATCAAGACCGGTAAAATCTTCTCCTTTTCAGTATTTGTTTTTTGTAGATTTTCAGGGACATTGTGAGGAGGAAAAGGTTAAAAGGGCATTAGAACTATTAAAGGAAGAATGTCTATCCTTTAAGATATTAGGTTCTTATCCTGAAGCAGAGAGTGACTTCTAAAATTCCATTTTCTTATTCTTTATGATATAATTCTCAAACACTAAATCTTAAGGAGGAAAAAGAAAACATGGAGAAAGTTGTCTTAGCCTATTCAGGAGGTTTAGATACATCTGTAGCAATAAAATGGCTTAATCAAAAATATAATATGAAGGTTATAACTTTAACAGTAGATTTAGGACAAAAAATAAATCTTGATGAAGTAAAGGAAAGAGCTGAAAAATTAGGGGTTGAAAAAGCTTATGTATGGGATTTAAAGGAAGAATTTGTAGAAGAATTCATTCTTCCTGCTCTAAAGGCTAATGCCCTTTATGAAGGAACTTACCCATTATCAACGGCTCTCTCAAGACCTTTAATTGCAAAATATTTAGTAAAGGTAGCAAAAGAAAATAATGCGAAATATGTAGCACATGGATGTACAGGAAAAGGAAATGATCAAGTAAGATTTGATATTGCAGTAAAATCCTTAGCACCTGATCTTGAGGTTATAGCTCCAGTGAGAGAATGGAATTTTACAAGAGAAGAAGAAATAGAATATGCAATAGAGAATAATATACCTGTTCCTGTAACAAGGGAGAATCCCTATAGTATTGATGAAAATCTTTGGGGAAGAAGTATTGAAGGGGGAATTCTTGAAGATCCATGGTTAGAGCCACCGGAGGATATTTTCTTGTGGACAAAAATAAAGCCAAATCTTCCTCCAAGGTATATGGAGATATCTTTTGAAGAGGGAGTTCCTGTAGGTTTAGATGGAGAAGTAATGTCTCCTATTAAGATTATAGAAACAATAAATAGAGTAGCAGGAGAGTATGGAATAGGACGAGTTGATCATATTGAAAATAGATTAGTAGGTATAAAAACAAGGGAAATATATGAAGTTCCAGCTGCACTTGTTCTTATTAAGGCTCATTCTGCAATAGAAAGTTTAGTTCATCATCGAGAACTTTCTCACTTTAAGAGAATAATTGAAGAAAAGTACTCTCAAATTATTTATTATGGGTTGTGGTTCGATCCTTTAAGGGAGGCTCTTCAAAGTTTTATTGAAAAGACCCAAGAAAGGGTTACGGGGAAAGTCAGGGTTAAATTTGATTATGGAAATTTTTCAATTGTTGGTAAGTATTCTCCTTATTCCTTATATGACTATGATTTGGCAACTTATGATAAAAAGAGTACTTTTTCTAATGAATTAGCAGTAGGGTTTATTAAAATTTTTGGCTTGCCTTCATATTTATATGCAAAGAAGTCAGATAAAAATAACTTTTGCTAAAATTTATTTTTTAATATATAATCCTTAGGAATAAATTGAGTTTGAGGAGGAAAATGGGATCAAAGGAGGGTATATTAGTATTAGAAACAGGGCATAGTTTTATTGGAGAAAGTTTTGGTGTGGATGGGGAAAGTTATGGGGAAATTGTTTTTAATACAAGTATGGTGGGTTACCCTCAAGTTATTACTGATCCATCCTATGCAAATCAAATAATTGTTTTTTCTTACCCCCTTATTGGAAATTATGGAATTGATGTAAAAAGATTAGAAAGTAAAAAGGCTTTTTGTAAAGGAGTTGTAGCGAGGGAGTTAAATGATTATAAATTTCATTGGGAGAGTCCTGTTTCATTAAGGGAATTTTTCTCTGAGCAGAATATAGTTGCTATTCATAAAGTTGATACGAGGAAAATTGTAAAAGAGATAAGAAAATTTGGAACTATGAAAGCAATAATCTCAACTATTGAAAATGATCCCTTTGTTCTTGCAAAGAAATTGGAAAGACTTGATTTTAATTATTTAGATTTAGTAAGAAGGGTTACCACTTCTGTTCCTTATGAACTTAATCCTGAGGGGGATAAAAAGATTGCTCTTTTAGATTTTGGGGTGAAGGAGGGAATAATAAGGGAACTTTTAAAATATAATTATAGGATAAAAATTTTTCCTGCATGGAGTTCCTTTGAGGATGTAAAGAATTTTAACCCTGATGGAATAGTTCTTTCTAATGGGCCGGGGGATCCCAACAATGTACCCTACACTCAGGAAACTATAAGAAATATTTTGACATTAGAAAAGCCTATTTTAGGTATATGCCTTGGAATTCAACTCTTAGCATTAAGTGTGGGTGCAAAAACCTATAAGCTTAAATTTGGACATAGAGGAGCAAATCATCCTGTAAAGGATTTAGAGACAGGGAGAGTCTATATAACCTCCCAGAATCATAGTTATGCAGTAAAGGAAGATACATTACCCTCTGGTTTTAAAGTTTGGTTTTATAATTTAAATGATGAAACCTTAGAAGGAATAAAGCATGTTAGTCTTCCTTTACTTGCTGTCCAATTTCATCCTGAGGCATCTCCAGGTCCTCAAGATACAAAATTTATATTTGATGAATTTTATAATTTATTAGATTGAGAGGGAGAGATTGTGCCTAAAAGAAAAGATATTAATAAAGTTTTAGTTATAGGTTCTGGTCCCATAATAATAGGACAAGCTGCAGAGTTTGACTATTCTGGAACCCAAGCTTGTAGAGCATTAAAAGAGGAAGGAATTGAAATAGTTTTGATTAATTCTAATCCTGCCACCATAATGACCGATTGGGAAATGGCAGATAGAATATACTTAGAACCGTTAATTCCAGAGGTAGTAGAAAGAATAATAGAAAAGGAAAAACCTGATGGGATAATTGCAACCTTAGGGGGACAGACAGGTCTGAATTTAGCAATGGAGCTTGCTTCTTCAGGAGCTTTAGAGAGATTAGGGATTCCCCTTTTAGGGGCTTCCTTAGAGTCTATTAATTTTGCAGAAGATAGAGAAATGTTTAAGAAAAAAATGGAAGAAATTGGAGAGCCTGTTTTAAAGAGTGTGATAGTTCGTAGTTTAGAGGAAGGAATAAATGCCTTAGAAGAGATTGGTCTTCCCTTAGTAATAAGACCAGCATACACTTTGGGTGGTACTGGTGGAGGAATTGTAGAAAAGATTGAGGATTTTGAAAGACTTCTTTTAAGAAGCTTAAGTTTAAGTCCAGTAAGACAAGCACTTTTAGAGAAAAGTGTTGTGGGTTGGAAAGAGATTGAGTTTGAAGTAATGAGAGATGCTAAAGGAAATGTTATAACCGTTTGTAGCATGGAGAATTTTGATCCTATGGGAATTCATACAGGAGATAGCATTGTAGTTGCTCCTACCCAAACATTAAATGATTGTGAATATCAAATGTTAAGAACTGCATCTTTAAAAATTATATCTGGTCTAAAGGTTGAAGGAGGATGTAATATCCAGTTTGCTTTGAATCCTAAAAAATTAGAATATTATGTGATAGAAGTAAATCCAAGGGTAAGTAGATCCAGTGCTTTAGCCTCGAAAGCTACAGGATTTCCTATCGCACGAATTACCGCAAAGATTGCTATTGGATTGACATTAGATGAAATTAAAAATCCTGTTACTAAAGAGACTTATGCAGCTTTTGAACCTGCCTTAGATTATGTTGTAGTAAAGATACCTCGTTGGGGATTTGAGAAATTTAAAGTTAAAGATAGAACCCTTGGAACTCAAATGCAGGCAACAGGAGAGGTAATGGCTTTAGGAAGAACTTTTGAAGAAGCCTTACTAAAGGCTGTTCGTTCCTTAGATGTGGAATTGGGTCTTTTTTCTGATAAATTCTCGTATCTTTCCAATGAAGAAATAAAATATTACTTAAAAAATGCAGATGACAGAAGACTTTTTCTTATAGCTGAAGGATTTAGAAGGGGATTTTCTGTAAAAGAAATTTATGATTTAACAGGAATCGACTATTTTTTTCTATCAAAGATCTGTAATTTACTTGAAATCTCCTATAAGTTCAAGGGGAAATCTTTATCAGATATCACTCCAAGTGAGTTAAGATTTCTAAAAAGTATAGGATTAGGAGATTATGACCTTTCCTGTATTATTAATGCTTCAAAGGAAGAAATATTTCAATATAGAAAAATTCATAAAATATTTCCTGTATATAAAATCGTTGACACTTGTGCTGCAGAATTTTCCGCACAAACTCCATATTATTATTCCACCTATGAAGAAGAAAATGAAGTTATTAAAACTCCTCAAAGATCAGTGGTGGTTTTGGGTAGCGGTCCTATAAGAATTGGTCAGGGAATAGAATTTGATTACTGTACTGTTCAAGCAGTAAAGTCTATAAAAGAAGAAGGACTTGTCTCAGTCATGATAAACAATAATCCAGAAACCCTTAGTACTGATTTTGATATAGCTGATAGACTTTATTTTGAACCTTTAACTACTGAAGATGTTATAAATGTTTTGGAACAAGAGGAGCCATTAGGTTTTCTTTCCCAATTTGGAGGACAAACTGCTATAAATTTATCAAAAAATCTTGTTAAAAAGGGCTTCTATTTGTTAGGTACATCTCAAGAAAGCATAGATCTTGCTGAGGATAGAGAAAAATTCGATAGAGTCCTTAATAGATTAAAAATACCAAGGCCTAAAGGGTTTTATATTCGAAGTTTTCAAGAAGCTAAAAATGTTGTAGGGGAAATTGGATTTCCTGTGCTGTTGAGACCCTCCTATGTATTAGGTGGAAGGGCGATGCACATAATAGATAATCTTGAAGAATTGGAGTGTTATTTTAATAGGAGAGATTTAATATTGCCTCTTTGGATGGATCAATTTATACTCGGAAAAGAAGCAGAGGTTGATATTCTCTGTGATGGAGAGGATGTATTTATTCCTGGAATTATGGAGCATGTAGAAAGAGCTGGAATTCATTCAGGAGACAGTATTGCAATCTTTCCAGCATATTCTCTCTCTTCTAAAGCTCAAGAAAAAATTATAGAGTATTCGAAAAAAATAGCTTTAGCTTTAAAGGTAAGGGGACTTTTAAATATCCAGTTTGTTGTTGATAAAGATAATAATGTATTTGTTCTTGAGGCAAATCCAAGAGCTTCAAGAACAGTACCCTTTTTAAGTAAAGCTTTAAAATTACCTTTGGTAAAATGGGCTACAAAGATTTCCTTAGGATACAAACTTAAAGATTTAGGGATTAAAAATGAATTATATCCTCATCCAAAACATTTTTCAGTTAAAGCTCCAGTTTTCTCTTTTACAAAAATAAAATCTGCAGAGATTGAGTTGGGTCCTGAAATGAGATCAACGGGTGAAGTTATGGGAATTGATTATTCTTGGGAAAAAGCCTTATACAAAGCACTTCTTGCTAGTGGAATAAAAATTCCTTTATATGGTGGAAAATTTTTAGTTACTACTTATTTTGATACAAATTGGGAATATCTTTTAAGAAGAGGTATTAAACTTTATATTGTTGAAAATTCTGTTAATGATCTTTTTACTCCAATACATACAGAAAAAGATGAAATTTTTACGTTAACAAAAGAAAAATTTGACCTGGTGATTAGTATAGGAAAGAAAGATGGGGTATGGAGAAGAGCATGTTTTGATCTTGGTATTCCTTGTATTGTTTCTGAGGATACTTTTAATGCAATTATAGAAATATTAAAAAATATGGATGATGAGATAGATTATAGGGCTTTACAAGATTATTTTCAGGTGAAAGAAGATGCCTTTGTGGGATAGTCGATGGAGAAAGGCTTTAGATAAGACTTTTGAAAAATTTTCTTTTTCTCTATCCTTTGATAAAAGATTATGGAAAGATGACCTTTTAGGAACCTGTGCTCATTTATTAACCTTAAAGAAGGCTGGAATAATAAAAGAAGAAGAATGGGAGATATTAAAAGAGGGAATTATAAAACTCTGGAATAGAATTTCAAATAATTTAGATATTATTAAAGGAGCAGAAGATATTCATACATTTATAGAAGAGAATCTTACAAAAAGTATAGGAGATTTAGGGAAAAAAATTCATACGGGAAGGAGTAGAAATGATCAGGTATCTTTAGATTTAAGATTGTATCTAAAGAGAGAGTCTTGTAAGATAGCGGATTTATTAATTTCCTTAATGGAAGAATTTTTGAGTCTTTCTAAATTATATCTTAATACACCAATGCCAGGATATACTCACCTTCAACATGCTCAACCTGTGACCTTAGGACATTACTTCTTAGCATATTATGAGATGTTTCAACGAGATCTGGAAAGACTTGAAGATTGCTATAAGAGAATAGATGTTTTACCTTTAGGGTGTGGAGCATTAGCAGGAAGCACAATTCCTTTAGATCGAGAATATACTGCAAAAATTCTTGGATTTGAAAGAGTAGCAGAGAATAGTCTTGATGCAGTGTCTGATAGAGATTTTGTAATAGAATTACTCTTTGTTATTTCTTTAACTTTTTTGCATCTCTCTAAATTTTCTGAAGAAATTATTTTATGGTCAACCCAAGAGTTTTCCTTTATAGAATTACCCCAAGAATATTCTACTGGGAGTAGTATGATGCCCCATAAAAGGAATCCAGATTTAGCAGAGCATATCCGGGGAAAAGCAGGAAGAATTTTGGGTAACCTTTTAGGATTTATGGCTGTTATGAAGGGATTACCTTTGAGTTATAATAAAGATTTACAAGAAGATAAAGAATTGATTTTTGATGCCCTTGATCAATTAAAATTGGCACTTCAAGTTCTTATAGGATTCTTGCCAAAATTAAAGTTTAAGGAAGAAAGGATGTATGAATTGGCAAAAAATTCCTTTCTTTTTTCTACAGATGTTGCAGAGTATTTAACTATTAAGGGAATTCCCTTTAGGGAAGCCCATAAAATAGTTGGAGAAATTATAAAATATTGTGAGGAAAATAGAAAAGGTTTAGAGGATTTAACCTTAGAAGAATGGCAAAAATTTTCTCCTCTGTTTACAGAAGAAATTCTTGAATTGTTCTCTCCTGAGAAAAGTATTTATCTTAAAAAGACCTTAGGAAGCCCAAATCCCTTATTAAACCAACGAATTATTGAAAAGAAGTATGATTTTCTTCAGAAAAAGAAGTTATTATGGGATAGTCATAAAGAAACTCTTCCTACCTTAGAGGAGATATTGAATCTATGAGTGCTAAGAGAATTTCTTTATGTTCAATGGGTGTTATTTTTTTAGTTATAGGAAGTTACTTAAGTATAACTCTTCCTTTTACAAGGGTTCCCTTTACTTTACAAGTATTTTTTCTTTTTCTTGTTTCCCTTATATTTGCACCTAAAGAGAGTTTTTTTATTGTTCTTTCTTATCTTGTTTTAGGATTAATTGGCTTTCCTGTATTTGCAGGGGGAAGAGGAGGAATTGATGTTCTATTAGGACCTACAGGTGGATATTTATGGGGATTTTTGATATCAGCTCCTTTAATTTCATTAATTTCTAAAAATAATAAGGATATTATGAAGATTTTAGGAATAAGCTTAGGATTGTTGATTATTTATGCCTTAGGAAGTGTTTGGCTTATGTATTTTATGAAAATTAACTATTATAAAGCATTAATCTTAGGAGTCTTTCCTTTTATTCCCTTTGATTTGTTAAAAGGATTTTTGGCTCTTTTTATTTCTAAGTATTTAAAATTAAGAGAGAAAGTCTTTTATAGGGATAAGTTTTGAATATTCGTATAAAATTCCCATAGCTTTATTTTTTGCTTCAATTCCTGCCTCTTCTACTGCAGCTAAGGGGTTTAATCCACCAGCAATTACTAAACCTACTTTCTCAGATGCAATTGGAATTCCTAATATCTCTTGATTGGGTTTACCCAATAATATATTTCCTTGAAATCCTATTTCTTTAATTTTTAATAGTATCTCTTCTACCTTACTTAAGGCAACAGAAGGTATTTCTCTTAATGTAGCTAAAATTTTCCCTGTTCCATTTTTAATTACGGAAAGAATAGATGTCATCTTACTTCTAATAAAAATTTCCAATGGATCTAAGGTTGTTCCTTCATAGGTTATTATTTCTAAAAATCTTGTTGGGATATTATCTTTGACCTCTAATATCCCAGCAAATTTTGCTTCTATTGGAATACCTTCTTTAATCAAAATTCCATGAATAGTTACACTACAAACTGTTCCAATAATTACTTCTTTTTTCGGAACTATAATTCCTTGAAATATCTCCTCATCCTCTTTATCAAAAACAACAATTCTATCACTTATTCCATACCCTTTGTTAAATACCTGGTTCATTATGTTTAATGCCTTTTTTAATTTTTCTCGAGGAAGATAGGAGATATTTAATATGACATTTCCCTTACCAGTATTGATATCTAAAGATGTCTGGAATGCTAAGCTTGATATTTTATTGATTATAAATCCTATCTTATCAGCTACTAATGCATTCTTTAATTCTTCTCTACCTTTATCTGTAATAATTCTTCCCCTTTTTCCTATAACCTTTGTTAATCCTCTTTCATCCATTATTCTTAAGTGATATCTTACGCCTCTTTCGGAGAGGATAATTCCCTTTTTCAACAATTTATTTGAGATATAAGTAGCTCCAATAGGTTCATTAAAAGTACTAAGAATTTCTAATATTGCTATTAATTTTCTCTCTATATCCTTGTTCATTGTAGAATTTTGGATAATTTAGTGGATATAGGGGGAAGAAGGGAAAGGAAAATCCCAGTCTTCTTCATTCAAGTGAAGCCAACCCTGTTGATGTAAAAACATTTTTGTTAGGGACACTAAAAACTCCGCTAAAATCAAAAAATCATCTTCTTCAAATTCTTCTCCCAATTCCTCTTTTAATTTTGGAGACAAAGAAATTCCATTAATATATTTTTCTAAAGCAGTATAATAAAGGGAGATTAATTTTTCTTCCCAATCAAACTTATTTCCAGAATTTTTTGGCAAAGCTACCTCCTTTATTCTCTCTCTTTTCTTAAATTTATATTAACTGAAGAATCTTCTAAAACCCAACGAAGGATATATATAATCTTTTGAGCTACTTCCCTTCTTATATACTCAGGCCCAAAACTGTTTAGTAATTTAGAACGTCTATAATCACTTAATTCTTGAATTAACTGTCTTATTTCCTCTGGTTTCCTCATTTTTTCCATCTTACCTCCTTTATTTTTATATTACTTCCCGATAAGTTTAGCATAGTTTATTTTTTGAGGCAAGTTTGTGTTAAAATTTATTTGATAAATCCTTTTGAGGAGGAAAGAAATTATGGAATTAGTTTGGAGTAGTTTTACTTTTCTCAATCTCCCCTTAGAAGAAGAGA
>CALHLF010000004.1 GCA_938034905.1 uncultured bacterium
TATTGCAAATGTAACTGGAGTTTCTAATGCAGGAATGGTATTACTTGGAAATATTCCTTTAGATTCAAATATGCAGCCTATAAATAGGAGTTATTTCTCAGAGTTTCCTGAAATTTTTCAAGAATCAGCATTATTTGATAGATTCCATGGCTTCATTGAAGGATGGAAATTACCAAGAATCCATGAGGGTATGAAAATAAAAGGATATACTTTAAATGTGGAATATTTCTCTGAAGTGCTTCACTCTTTGAGGAATTGTCTAGAATTTTCTGCCATAGTGGAAGATCTCATAAAAATACCCCCTAAAGCTGATACAAGGGATGTTACTGCTATAAAAAGACTTGCTTCTGCTTATTTAAGATTACTATTTCCCCATGTTAGAAAGACTGATGATATTGATAAGAGAGATTTTGAGAGATTTTGTTTAAAGCCTTCTATTGAAAAAAGGGGAATAATTAGGAAACAATTACATATTATTGATCCAGAATATAAAGAAGAATTACCAGCTGTGGAGGTGAGGTAAACTTTGGACGATAGTTTCTTTGAAGAGGAACTTTTTGCAGAGATAGATGAAATTCTTAAAAAGCCACCATCAGAAAAGGAATCTTCCCCTTTAGAGGAATATAAAACTGATAAATTTTATAAAATAATTGAAATGATAATTAATGGCCTTGAAAAAATTGCATTAGAAATTGATAGAGAAATCAGGAATTTTAGTATAGATATTTCATCTATACTTAGGGAGATAGAAAATTTAGAGGAAAAACTTAAGAAAGTTATATCTGATAAAGAAAAAATCCAAATTAATAGAGAAGAAACTAATAAAAAGAAGCTATCAAAAGGTCGAATAACACCACTAGAAAAATACTATCTTCCTATTCTTGAAAGTCTTTATGAATTAGGGGGAAGAGGAACTGTAAAAGAAGTTCTCGATAAAGTAGGAGAAAAAATGAAGGACATTTTAAATGAATACGACTATGGAATTTTGCAATCTGGAAGTATCCGTTGGAGGAAAACTGCTCAATGGGCAAGATTAGATCTTGTCCATAAAGGATTATTAAAGAGGAATTCACCTTTAGGTATTTGGGAACTTTCGGAAGAGGGTTATAAGTTCTTAATGGAACATAGGAATAAATAGCTTTAAATATGCCTGATTATGATTTATATGAAGAAGAGCTTTTTAGAAGGATAGAGGAATTTTTAAAAGAATTAGAAGCAGAAAAGGAAGAGCCTCCTCTTGAAAATATTCTAAAAAAAGAAAAAGAAAAAATAAAAAGGGTATCTTTAGAGGATTCAGAGGAAGTTCATTTCAGAGAGATAGCAAAATCTAAAGTTTTGAGCCCAAAGGAGGAAATAGAGCTCGCTAGAAGAGTTGAAAAAGGTGATGAGGAGGCAAGAGAAAAATTTATTAAGTCAAATTTAAAACTTGTTTACTCTATTGCCAAAAGATATAAAGGAAGGGGTTTAGAATTTTTAGATCTTATTCAAGAAGGATATATTGGATTAATAAAAGCGATAGAGAAATTTGATTGGAGAAAAGGAAATAGATTTTCTACCCATGCAACTTGGTGGATAAAACAAGCAATTTCAAGAGCTTTAGCCGATAAAAGTAGTCTTATTAGAATTCCTGTTCACTGCTTTGAAAAGATAAATTTCATGAAGAAAAGTATTAAGGTCTTTAAAGAGAAGTATGGAAAAGAGCCTACTCTTGAGGAACTGTCTAAATATACAGGGATTAAAATAGAGGAACTTGAAGAGCTGAAAAATTATGAATTTAAATTTTTCCCTTTAGATGTGCCTTTAAATGAATTATCTGGTGAAGAGATTGAAGATCTTTCTATGTATTGTGATTACATTGATGAAAAGAATGATTATACTCTTCAAGATTTAATTGAAGATCCTAATGATATTGAGGAGATAATAGAGCTAAGGTTTATTAAAGAAGAACTTATGAAAATAATAGATACTCTTTCGGATAGGGAAAAGAAGGTATTAATACTAAGATACGGACTTGAGGATGGGGTCTCAAGGACTTTAGAGGAAGTAGGGAAGATATTTAATGTGACAAGAGAAAGAATTAGACAAATTGAAGGAAAAGCCCTCCGAAGGTTAAGACATCCTATACGATCTAAAAAAATTAAGTAATTTTTAAGATCAGATCTTGCATTAAATAAATATATTATTTTCAAGATCTGACCCCACTTTGAGATTTCTAAAGCCTTAAAAAAGGGAGGTAAATTTCTCTTAGATATAGGGAATAGGGATTTTATTCTTAAAAACTTTCTCCCTTATGTAGTTAGGGAAAAAGATGGAAATTATATGATAGACTTTAATTCCTTTGATATAACTACTGGACGGATATATGATCGGAGAATTGTAGTAAGAGATGGAAAAATAAAAGAAAAACCCTTCTTTATAAGAGTTTATACTCCTACAGAGATAAAAATCCTTTTAGAAAATGTAGGATTAAGAGTAGTTAAATTTTTTGGGGGATATGATAGTAGCTCTTTGACTCTTTATTCTCGAAGATTGATTGTTATATCAGAAAAATATAAATAAAAGGAGGCCTAAAAAGGCCCCCTATTTTTATTCCTCTTTAAATTTAGGTAATTCGTCTAAGGTTATTACATATTCATGGTTAAATACCTTTCTTATATGGGATAACTCATTTTTATTTGGATTATTTTGGAAACCTGTCCATGTCATAAACCATACCCAATAAGCCTTTTGTTCCCTCATAGTATCAGGATCAGGAATTATGCCATTTTCTGTAAGGGCAATAAGTTTTCTTCCTCCAAATAATCTTGCGATATTATAAAACATACCTGTAGAAGGAGAATAATTTTTGTCATCTAGATAAATATCTGCCCCTACAATATCTACATATTCGTCTCCAGGATACCACTTCAATGCTTCAGGAGAATCTGTTGTTGTCCATACCCATATAAGATTGTTTAACTTATGATAATTTACTAACCTATCGAAAAGTAGTTTCCATAGCTTTTTACAGGCTTCGGGTCCTTTTGCTCCCCACCAGAACCATCTACCTTCGGCTTCATGGAGGGGTCTCCAAAGTACCGGAACACCAGCTTGTTGTAGTCTTTTTAATTGGGAAGCTATAGCATCTATATCTCGAATTATAAGTTTGTAATCCTCTGACTCAGGATGATTTAGAGCATATTCTATATCGAAACTGGTAGCATTAGTATAAAAACCTCTCCACCATTCTTTTCCGGGGATGTCATATAATCCTTTTGGAGCATTCCAATGCCATTGGAATTGCACTATTCCTCCCCTTTTCCACCAATCTATAGCATCTTCTATATCTCTTGATGATGCTCCTCTTTCTACCCTTGAGGGAGAGTAATCCATCATATCAAATCCACATAGTGCTGGAAATTTATCAGTTACAGTCCAGATCCAAAAACAGTCTTTATATCCTTGTTGGCCGGAAATTACATATTTTCCATAAATACTTAGAAGATAGTCCATAAGTTTTTGAGCTTCTTTAGAAGGATTAGGTGTGACTAATTTATTAGTAGGATTTAGTTTGGGAATTTCTGCTTTTTTAATTTTAAACCAATCTAATAAAAACCAGCCCCAACTTTTTACAATACTTATAGTGTTTCTCCCGCTTTTTAAGGGAATAAGTCCTGCAGATACAGTTGTGAAACTTTGAGAGGGAGGAAATTTTACATTTGTTTGAAATGCTCCATTAACATAGAGAAAGTTCTCTTTATAACCATAGGGAGCTGCATATCCAAGTATAAGCTCATACATACCACTCTCCCTTAATTCTATTGTAATAGTGCAGGAGTCACCATCTTTGTCAAATCCATCCACATACCCTGTACCTTGATATCCTGGAATATTTTTGGCCACAAAAGTGCCATTTAAGATTCCATTTTCTGCCTGGATTATGATTTCTTCTAAAGAAAAATTGATCGAAAAAATAAAAATAGATAATATTAAGAGAAGTATAAAGATTTTCATAAAAACAAATATTCCTCCTTCTTCATGTAATTATTTCATTCTACTTATTTTACTTCATATAGTAAACAAGGATTTTAAAATTATTGTAACCAATTTCTAATTTTTTTGATTGACATAATATTATATTTCAAGATCTGAACCCACTTTTATTAACTATAAAATTTTTCTCTTACCTCATCCATATTTATTACTTTGTTATTTAATCTTGCCTCTTCTGCTGAAAAAGCCATAAGATGGCTTTCTATGGAGTCTTCTAAATTTGATAAAGTTTCTTTTAGCTCACCCTTTAATAGTCTTACAAATTCCTCTATTATTCCTTCGTCTCCTCCTGCATGTCCCACTAAATCCCTAAAAGGTAAATTTAAGTTAATCATTTCCTCTCCTTTACCAAATTTTTGAATTAGTATTTTATTTTCCTCTAAATCTCCATAAATTTCTCCATGAGAGCCATATAGGTATATTTTTCTTGTTATCTTGTTGGTAAAGGCTGTCATTATAAAAGAGGCATATACCCCATTTTTGAATCTTATTGAGACTGTTTGATGATCCACCACATTATTGTCTGAGAAATAAACACATCTACCATAAGGCCCTTCCCTTAGAGCTTTTAACCTTCCCTCTAAAGAGAGGTCTTCTGAAATTACCGATACAGGCCATCCTGTATAATCAATAAGATATATTTTTTTAGCATCATAGGGACAGTCTAAGTTACAATCAAGACATCTTTCCTTTGCACCTTCTGGAGCATTCTCCTTTCTGAAATATCTTAACTCTCCAAAGGATGAGATATATTGGGATTTTTCATTTGTTAAGAAGTTTAATATATCTAAATCATGGCAACTTTTGGCCAATATGGATGGAGCTGAAGTGTTAGAGTTTCTCCAGTTTCCTCTAACAAAGCTATGGGCAAAATGGAAGAATCCAATGTTTTCCACTAAGTTTATTCCTATAAGTTCTCCAATAACTTTATCTCGAAGAAGTTCTTTTAATTTTCTAAAAAAAGATGTATATCTCAACACGTGAGCCACAGTTATATTAGCGTTGTGCTCTTTTGCTACTTTGTATAACTCTTTTATTTCTTCTATATTTACTCCAATGGGTTTTTCTAATAGAATTTTATAGCCTTTTTTAATAGCAGCGATAGCAGGTTTTACGTGCATTCTATCCATGGTGGCAATTATTACACCATCAGCAAATTTTTCCTTTTCAAAGATCTCCTCCCAAGTTTTAAATTGTCTCTCAGTAGGGATATTATGTTCTCTTGAAAATCTTTCTCTTCTAATATCATTGGGTTCTGCTACTGCTACTACTTTGATATCAGGTCTTCTCAAAATTATTTTTCCATAAGCTTCGTATCCTCTATTTCCTGCGCCTATTATAATAACTTCAATTGGAATCATGGGATTTCGCCTCCTCTTGGTAAAGTTTTAAGAGTTTATCTATAAACTTAGAGTCCTTTTTATTGGAATTAATATAGGCAAGAAGTACAGCTCCAAGTACAGGACTTAGTTTTGGGGCTTTAACATTATATCCTTTAGTCTCTAAAATTTTTATAAACTCTTCTCTTACTATTTCATTTTTCTCTAATACTCCTCCGCTGTATGTTACTGTTATTGGTCTTTTTATTTTCAAATATCTATTTGCTGTTATTACTGTAAGAGCTAATTCTTTTGCAGATTCCTTAAGAATTTTTATCGCCTTTTTTTCTCCTCTTAGAGCAATTTTATAAGTTATTTTTGCAATAGAAGCAATATTAGACCTCCTATCTTTATTGGGATCATAAATAAAGGCAATAAAATCTAGATAGTCTTTAAGATTTAGTTCTTTAAATAATAGCTCTGATAGGTTACTTCTTTTAGACCTTCCATCTAATTCTCTACTAACCTCATTTAGAGTTTTATACCCAATATAATAAGCACTTCCTTCATCTCCAATGATACTTCCCCAACCTGATACTCTTATCTCTTTTTTCCCTTTTTTACCATAGGTTATAGTTCCTGTACCAGCTACTATATGAATACTATCTTGAGCTAAATTGCCTCCAGCCCATCCAATGACTACGTCATTTACAATAATATCTGGATCTAAATTTAATTCTTCTTTTATGATATTTTTTAAAATTCTTACATCATCCCTAAATTCTCCAACAGCAGGAAGACCAAAGCACGATTTTATATATTTAGGATTAATCTCTTTTAAAACAGGAGATAATAATTCCCTTAAATTTCTTCGAAATATTTCCTCTCCATTCTCTAAGATATTTGTTGGCCCTGAGTTATTTTTAAAAACAAGATTTCCTTTTTCATCAAATAGACAAGCTATTGTTTTAGTTCCTCCACCATCTATTCCTAAAAAATACATTTTAAATCACCTTTAGTTTAGAACTTTACAACCTTAGTTAGATTTCTTGGACTATCTACGTTTATATTCTTTCTCTTTGCAATATATAATCCAAGAACCTGTCCCCATATAACCTTTAGGAATAGACTCTCTGGCATCTCAGAGATGAATAAATTGGTCTTTCTTCCTCCTATGGTTAATATATCTCCTCCGTAATTTTTTATCTCTTCAATCAGATCTTTTTCTTCGGGAATATCCTTTTCATATAGGGAAACTAAAAAGCCCCTCTCTAATAAGGATTTAGGTCCATGCCTATATTCAAAAGTAGAATAGCTTTCAATTTTTGAAAGAGACATTTCTTCTAATTTAAGAGCAGATTCTCTTGCTATTCCCTCTTCTATTCCTAATCCTAAGAAAATGTAATGATTATAATGATCTTTTTCCTTTGCTAATTCTTCAGCTTTCTTTATAATCCTTTCTGTTTCTTTTAATAAATCCTTATATATATTTAGGCTTTCACCTTTCATAAAACTTGAGATAAGCTCCAAAGTTAATAAAATGGAAGTAAAAGATTTAGTCATTACTACAGCCTCTTCTTTAATGGGAAGAACAATAGAGGTATCAGATATCTTTACTAAAGAACTTTTTTCTTCTAATGTAATTCCTAAGGTTGGTATCTTCAATTTCTTAAATTCTTCTCCAGCCTTAATTACCTCTGTAGATTCTCCTGAACGGGATATCAGTATAGCTGCTTTTTTTAATGTTTCTGAATTTCCTATATTTTCTTTTAAAGTAAAAGATACTTCTCCTCCTGGAAGAGCTTTTGTTTCTATGCCATTTTTATAGGTCCAGAATCTGCTTCCTGAAATACTTAAATATAGAGATGAGCCACAACCAATAAAGTAAATAATATCAGAATTATAGATAAATTGTGGAACTTCATTTTTCTTCAAGTAATCATTTATATATTCCCAGACTTTTGGGAGATCATTAATTTGTTCCTTTATCTCTTTCTCTACTAAGAATGGCATTTTTTTACCTCCTAAACAATAAATTTTTTATCCCAGTCAGGAATATTTTTAAATTCCTCGGGAATAGAATCGGTAACTATAAAGTTTACTTCTTCTAAACTACATACTTTGAAAGGAGCTGAAGATTTAAATTTAGAGCTGTCTACTAAGAGAACAATCTTTTCTGCCTTTGATATTATAGTTTTAGCTACTTCTGCTTCTTCTAAATCAAGAAAGGTTACGCCATTTTTTAAATCTACCCCATTGGCTCCTAAAAAATAATAGTCAATTTTTCCTATCTCTTGAAAAAACTTAATTACATGTCCTCCTATACATTCGAAGGATTTTTCCTTTGCTGTTCCCCCTGAATGAATTAATTTAAAAGTTTTTCTTAAGTTTATCACTGCCCAGGCTGTAGTTATGGAATTTGTCAATATAGTAATGTCAGTTAGGGGGCTTTCATCTAAGTTTTGAATCATATAATATATGGTTGTGCCTCCACTTGTTGCAATGACTTTACCATCTTTTAAAAGAGAAAGAGCTTTTTTTCCTATCTTCTTTTTAATTTCTTTATTCTCTTCCAATTTTAAAAAGAAAGAATTTTCAGAAGTAATATTTACAGCAGTTGCTCCTCCTCTTACCCTTTTGATAAGTCCTTGTTTTTCTAAAAAATTTAAGTCTCTTCTTACAGTAATTTCTGAGATCGAGAGTTCTTGAGCAATCTCCTTTACTGTAAGATATCCTCTTTCTCTAATAATTTGTAATATTTTGTTGAACCTATATTCTTTCATTTTCAATCAAATTTATTCAAAAATGAATTTTTTATTATTATACGGATTTATAAAGATTATGTAAAGATAAATTTATGTTTTTATATCTAAGTTGGTTGCCAATTTTCGATCATTATTAATCAAATAATATTGTTTTTTAGTATTAATAGTGATATAACATGAACAAAACTAAAGGGAGGTGTTTTTAAATGAAAAGATTTTTAGGGGTTTTAACAATAATTCTAATATTAACTTTATTAATAGTAGGATCAGCGCAGGAAGTTGTAACTATTAGGTATGGAGTTTGGATGAGTGAGCAAATTAATGGGATTAAAGCTCAAGTATCTGCTTTTGAGAAGAAATATCCTAATATTAAAGTTAAACTTGAGCATGTTCCATGGGAGGAGTATTGGACAAAACTTCAGACTATGATGGCTGGTGGAGATTGTTGGGATGTTTTTACAATGGACACAGGATTTTATTTAAAAGATTATGTAGCAAGAAATGCCATTGTAGATATTACACCTTTTATAGAGAAAGAGAAAATAGACTTAAGTGTTTATCCAGCAGGAGTGCTTAAACTTCATAATGTAAATGGGAAATATTATTCATTACCGAGGGATTATGATACTATTGGATTATTTTACAATAAAAAGGCCTTTGATGAAGCTAAATTAAAATATCCTGATGCTACTTGGACTTGGGAAGATCTCAAAAAAGTAGCAGAAAAGTTGACAAAGAAAGATGCAAAGGGAAATATTTTGAGATACGGCGTTACTGTTGATGGAGGACCCTTATCTGTATCTCAAGCCTTTTTATTTCCATTAATACTGTCTCTTGGAGGTAATTTAGTTGATAAAGATGGTAGAGTTTTACTTGATAGTGTGCAGGCAAAGGAAGCATTGAGTTTTGCTAAAGAATTAACAGAAAAGGGATTTGCACCTAAACCTGGCATAACAACCGGCGACCTTTTTATAGCAGGTAAAAGTGCAATGAATTTTGGTGGGTCTTGGATGATGGGATATTATAGTGAGAATATAAAAGCCTTTAATTTTGGGGTTGCTATGATACCAAAATCTAAAACGGGAAAAAGAGCTAATATTTCTGATTCTTTAGGTAATGTTATATGGAGTAAAACAAAGAATTTAGATGCAGCATGGACTTTTGTAAAGTGGATGGCAAGTAAAGAGGCAGCAGAGATTCTTGGTAAAACCGGTGCAGTAATTCCTGCCTATAAAGGTACTGATCTTCTCTGGGTTCAAAGCTTTAAGAAGCTTGGAAAAGAAAAAGATGCCCAAGTATTTATTGATTCTGTGAAATATACAAATCCATGGCCTCAGACAATAGGAGCTAGTGAATGGTTTGATAGATGGGAAACTTACTATATAGTAGAGATTATTTCTGGACGATTGGGTGTAGAAGAGGGTTTAAAGCAAGCTGTTGAAGAGATAAATGATATTATTAGTAAAGCTTCTCAGTAAAGAAGATTTTAAAAAAGGGGAGAGATTTTCTCTCCCCTTTTTGGAGGTTATGCTATGAGGGTTTTGGGTGGTATTCCTAAGTACAAGCAGGCTATTTATTTTTTTCTTTTTATAGTTTTTTCTTTGGTTTTTGCTTTGTTGGCTTATTACGTCCCCTTTGGTATATCTTTTAAACTTGCATTATCCAAATATGATGCTATTTCAGAGCCTATATTTATTGGTTTAGAGAATTTTGAAAAGATTTTGCAGGATAAAGTTTTCTGGATTTCTCTTAAGAATTCTTTTTTATATACTCTTTATGTAGTTCCTACAGTAGTAGTATTAAGTTTTCTTATCGCAGTAGCGTTAAATAAAGATACAAAATTTTTTAGATTCTTAAGGGTTTTTTATTTTATACCTACGGTGACTGCTTCTGTGGCTATAAATTTTGTCTGGCTTTGGTTTTTTAATCCAGAGTATGGACTCTTAAATACCATACTAGGTTTTTTAGGAATTAAAAAGATATTTTGGTTAACAGATCCTAAAATTGCTTTATTTTCTTTAGCTTTGGTGGGAATTTGGGGAAGCTTAAGTTATAATATTATACTTTTTCTTGCAGGATTGCAGAATATTCCATCCACCTATTATGAGGCTGCCTCTTTAGATGGTGCTTCGAGAAGAGATATTTTAATCCGTATTACTCTTCCTCTTATGACCCCTATTATATTTTTTGTAATTATTATGCAGATTATAGGTACTGTACAGATGTTTGAGAGTGTTTTTATTATGACTAGAGGGGGGCCTGGTTATTCAACCTATACTTTAGTTTACTACATATATCGAAATGGATTTAATTGGTTTAGAATGGGATATGGAACTGCTCTTTCCTGGATCCTTTATTTTATTCTTCTCATCTTGACTATTATTCAGTTTAATCTTCAAAGGAGATGGGTATATTATGAATAAGATAAGCGATAAAATAATTATTCTTCTCTTAATATTAGGAGCCATCATAATGTTTATTCCCTACTGGTTTATGATGATAATATCTTTTGAAACTATAGAAGAAGCTTCTGCTATTCCCCCTCATTTTATTCCTCTTAATCCTGTATTAGATAATTATAAAGAGATATTTATTAAGCTCGATTTTGGTAGATATTTTTTGAATTCTTTGTTTGTTACCCTTTCTTTGGTCTTTTCTCAAATTATTCTTTGTTCCTTGGCAGGATATGCTTTTGCAAGATTATATTTTCCTTTTAAAAATGTTCTTTTTTTGATCTTTCTTTCGGTAATAATGCTTCCTGGAATTGTACTTTTAATACCAAGATACTTAATTATAAAGCAATTGGGATGGGTAAATACCCTTACAGGAGTAATATTATTAGAAATATTTAGCGAATTTGGAATATTTCTTTATAGACAACATTTTTTATCTTTACCTATTGAGATGGAAGAGGCTGCAATTGTTGATGGGGCAAGTTTTTGGAGAATTTTTTGGCAGATTATGATGCCTCTTTCTAAACCCATTACTTTATCCTTTGGTTTATTGGTTTTTATCTATGGATGGAATCTATTTTTATGGCCTCTAATAGTTATTACTTCTCCTGAGAAAAGAACCCTTCCTATAGCTATTGCTTTACTTCAAGGACAATATTTTAGTAATTGGGGGGTAATTATGGCTAGCGGAGTTATTGCTTCTCTTCCTCCTATAATTCTTTTCTTATTTACCCAAAAGAGTTTCATTGAAGGAATAGCTTTTAGTGGACTTAAATAGAAAGGTGGAGGTATGAAAAATGAAGATAAGTTTTATAGGAGCAGGAAGTTTAGTTTTTACAAGAAATCTACTTAGAGATTTAGCTCTCTATGAAGAATTTAACAATATTGAGATTGCTCTTATGGATATTGATGTAGAAAGATTAGAGGTAGCTACAAAAATAGCAGAAGATATAAGGGAAAAGCATAATAAAAACTGGAGAATAAAAGGATATATGGATTTAAAGGACGCCATAGAAAAATCAAATTATGTTATAAATACCGTTCAAATAGGAGGAAAAGAAGCTACTTATATTGATTTTGATATTCCGGAAAAATATGGATTAAAGCAGACTATTGGAGATACCCATGGTATTGGTGGGATAATGCGTTTTTTGAGAACAGCTCCTTTTTTGAAAAATTTAGTTACTGCTATTGAAGAATATGCTCCTTCTGCTTTATTTTTAAACTTTACAAATCCTATGTCTATGAATCAGTGGTATATTAATGATATATCAGATATTAAAAATATAGGTCTTTGCCATTCCATACCCTATACCATAGAACAATTGGCAAGTTATATAAATGTACCTATAAATGAGATTAATTATAAAGTAGGTGGAATAAATCATATGGCTTGGGTTTTAGTCTTTGAGAGAAAAAATGAAAATTTATATCCTTTACTCTTTAAGGCTATGGAGAAGGAAGAAATATGGAAAAAAGATCCAGTAAGATTTGAGATATTAAAGAGATTTCATTATTTTGTTACCGAGTCTTCTGAGCACAACGCTGAATATGTTCCGTACTTTCTCAGAGATGAAGAATCGATTAAAAAATTTTATGTTCCAATAAGAGAATATATAAGAAGGGTAGAGGAGAACGAAAGGGTTTTTGAGGCCTTTAAGGATTATTATCTGAGGAATAATATTGATGCTTATAAAATCATAAAGGAATATTATGGGGATGAAGATCATGATATATCTAAGGAGTATGCAATTCAAATCATCCATGGGATAGAAACAAATAACCCAAAACTTGTCTATGGAATTGTTAGGAATAAGGGAATAATTGAAAATTATCCCAAGGATTCTATGGTAGAGGTACCTTGTTATGTAGATAGAAATGGTATTTCTCCATTATATGTAGGGTATATTCCAGATCAACTTGCAAGTTTAAATCTTCTCCAGATAAATGTTCAGAGATTAGCAGTAAAGGGAGTAGTAGAGAGAGATAGAAATTATATTCATTATGCAGCTCTTTTAGATCCTGTAGCCTCATCTTTATTATCTCCCAACAAAATTTTTGCGATGGTAGAAGAGTTAATAGAGGCTCATCAAAGATATTTGAAAGATCTTTTTAAGGAGTGAGAAAATTTATGTGGTTAACAAAGGAATATTTAAGAAAAAAGGGTGTTTACTCTATATGTAGTTCAAACCCTTATGTTATAGAAGCATCAATAGAATTTGCAAGGGAAAAAGATGATTTTATATTAATTGAGGTAACTCCCCATCAAGTAAATCAGTATGGGGGATATTCGGGAATGACCCCTGATGATTTTAGAAATTTTATTGAAAAGTTAATAAAACAGAAAAATATAGAAAGAGATAGGATAATATTGGGAGGGGACCATTTAGGTCCTCTTCCCTGGAAAGATGAACCCTATTTTTCTGCCATGAAAAAAGCTAAAGAGCTTGTTAAAGCCTTTGTAGAGAGTGGGTATCAAAAAATTCATTTGGATTGCAGTATGCCTTTAGGAAATGATCCTCAGATATTAAGTCCTGAAGTTATTGCTGAAAGAGCAAGAGAATTATTAGAAGTTGCAGAAGATTCTGCTAAGAAAAATAATTTTGAGCTGGTTTATGTTGTGGGAACCGATGTTCCTGTAGCTGGTGGAGGAGAAGAAGAAGGAATTACTACTCTTGAAGATTTTCGGAAATCTTCTTTAGCCTTAAAAAAATATTTTAAAGATATTCCTCATATTTGGGAGAAAATAGTTGGTTTTGTAATAATGCTTGGAATAGGTTTTAGTTACGATAAGGTCTTTCCTTATGAAAGGGAAAAGACAAAGGAGATATTGGAAGAAATAAAAAAAGAAGATTTATTTGTAGAAGCCCATTCTACTGATTATCAGACAAAAGAGGCTTTGAGAAGTATGGTAGAAGATGGAATTAGAATTTTAAAGGTAGGACCAGCTTTAACAGCAGCTTTTAGAAGAGCTGTATTTCTTTTAAGTTTGATTGAAGATGAGGTAATAAAAGACAAAAGTAAGTCAAATATAAAAGAAATATTGTTAGAGGTAATGTTAGAAGATAATAAATATTGGAGAAGTTATTATAAGAATAATAACATTTTGAAGATTGATCTTTATTACAATCTTTTGGATAGGATAAGATATTACTGGGAATATAAAGAAGTAAAAAAAGCTTTAAATAAACTTCTTGATAATTTTTCTGAAGGTCTTGATATAAAATTTATTTATCAGTATTTTTATGACTCTTATTTTCTTGTAAGAGAAGGAAAAATAAAGAATAATCCTATTAGTTTAATTGGAAATGAGATTAAAAAAGTTTTAGAAGATTATCATTTTGCAATTAACCTTTGAGAAATTTTTCTAAGATATCTCTTCTTACTACCCCCTCCATAGGGCCCTTTTTAGTAACACTTAGGGCCCCTATTATATTTGCTCTTGTTAAAGCCTCCTCAACACTTCGTCCTTCCAAAATACTTACTATAAAACCAGCATCAAAACAGTCTCCTGCTCCTGTAGGATCTACTTCTTCAATTTCAAGAGGGTCAACCTTAAAAGTTTTATTCTCGTAAAAAACCTCTGCTCCCTTTTTCCCCTTTTTTAGGACAACAATTTTAATCCCTATATCCTTTAAATAATTAATTGCTAATTTTAAATCTCTTTTTCCTGTTATAGTTAGTAATTCTCTTTCTCCTGAAAGTATAATGGAAGTTTTGGATATAATTTTATTAATGGTTTTTAAATATTCTTCTGATAATCCTAATTCAACCCTGATATTAGGATCGAAGGTTATCATTTTACCAAACTCAAAAGAAAGATCTACCGCTTTTTCAATAGCTTTTCTAACATTTTCATTTATAGCAAGGGAACATCCCATTATGTGGAGACATTTAATATCTTTTATTAGTTTTTCAGATACATCTTCAGGATGTATTTGACCAGCAGCAGAATGAGGAAGATGAAATATGAACTTTCTTTCTCCATTTGAGAAATAGGTAACAAAGGCAATCCCCGTTATATATTCTTTAGATTTCTTTATTAAACTTATATCAACACCATCTTTTTTAAGTCTTTCAAATACATTTTTGCCAAAATCATCTTCCCCTACACATCCTAAAATTCCACCTCTTAAACCTAATTTTGCTACTTGATCTATAAAAATAGCTGGGGCTCCACTGGGAAAAGGGCCTAAAAATTCTCCAGGATGTAAAAAGTCTTGATCAACATTTTTAGCCATTACTTCTACTAATATCTCTCCAATTGTCAATATATCTAAACTCATAAAATCGCCTCTTTGTAGATCATAAACTTAATCTTTTTGAATATCAATTATTACTTTAAAGTATTCTTCTTTATTTTTTAATATACTTTCAAAGGCTTCGGGTAACTTACTAAAAGGATAGGTATGAGTTATCAATCTTTCGTAATTTATATTCTTTTTTCCTAAAAGATCTAAAGCTATCAAGTAATCATCCTTTGTATACATAAGGGAGCCCTTTAAATTGAGCTCTCTATCTTGGATATAAATAAATTTTGCCATTGAAATCTCCTTAGGAACTCCTAAGAGAATAATTTCAGATCCCTTTCTTGCAAATTCAATAGACATATTTATGGTTTCGTCTATACCTACACATTCAAAGGTTATATCAGGTCCTTCTTGAGAGAATAGACCGCTATTTAAATTTTGAGGTTTAATAACGATAATTTCAGTACATAATTCTTTTGCAAGATTCAATCTTTTTTCTAAGGGATCTACTAACACAATTTTTTTAGGGTTTGAAAGGGATAAAATTATAGTCGTGAGGAGTCCTATAGGACCACTTCCTATAACAAGGACTTCGTCACCTGGTTTAAAAGAGGATCTTCTTACTCCATGCATGGCTACTGCAAGAGGCTCTGCTAGAATTGCCTTTTTCAGGGGGATATCATTTATCTTATATGCTTTATAATAAGGGATACTTATATATTTTTGGAATCCTCCATTGGTTTTTGTGCATCCTATTACATCTAATTCTTTACAAATATTATATCTTCCATGGATACAGTTGTAGCATTTTCCACAGGTTAAACTTGGCTCTACCACTACAAAATCTCCTATTTCAAAGCTAACTACAGCTTTTCCCTTATCTATAATTTTTCCTACAAATTCATGTCCTAAAATAATACCTGGCTTTACAAAAGGGTGCTCTCCAAGATAGGCGTGAAGATCAGAGCCACATATTCCTGTATATAATACTTCTAATAATATTTGATCTTCTTTTGTTTCAGGATATGGGGTCTCAATGAGTTCAAGATTTTTAATATCCTTTAAGAGCCATCCATAGTTTTTCAATTTAAACACCTCCCTTTGTTTTAAATTACCAAGTTGGAGATCTATCAAAGTGCCATAAGGTAGGTGCTACGAAAATTAATGCTCTTAAATATGTTTTCCTTTCCTTCTGGTTAGCTCTAATTTATAGCTGTGATCCACTTTTACCGTATATTCTTCTCCTACTTTTATCATTTATCACTAAAGTCCTAATTCTTCTTTAATCTTTTTGTAGGCTAATTTAGCAAGTCCCCCGGCAACATGGGTTCTAATTTCTTTCTTCTTCATTTCATCCTCAAGAATATCAAGAACTACATCAGGATCTGATTTTAAAATATTTCTAATAGTCTGCTTTGTTAACCCAAGAAACTCTGCAATTTCAGTTTCTGTTTTCATATATCTATCTCTAAGCACTACTGAATAGCAAGCTTCAATAAGAGTTGGAACCCAGGTAAGATTCCTATAGAGTATTAGCTTTCTTGGTCCACCTAAAATCTCCAAAGTTCTAAGAAAGGTCTTTATAGCAATTTCATCTAATTCATTTTCTTTTATAGGAATTTCATTCCCACTAAGTATTGGCATCTGTTTTCACCCCCTTAGAAAGTTCTTTAAGAGAAAGACTAATTCTCACTAAACCATTTTTATCAATCTCCAACAAATAGGTATTAGTACTATGTCCACACATTCTACATCCATCTATTCTAAAAAGCCTTACTAACTCTCCTAAAGGTCTCTTATACATTCTCTCCATATATTGGCTACTTATCAATACCTTAGAGAGTACCATTGTTCCATCTACAATATGGGAGATAGCAAAACCACCAGCAGCCTCAGCAGAAAATTCCTCTTGACTTGATCGCTTCTGAGATATAAAAATAGCAGTTTGATACCACTTTTTCATAAAATTGAAAAATTGTCTAACAATTACTCTTGCCATCATTTCCTTTGCTTCATAAAGTCCTGTTATTGAGTCTATAACGGTAAATTTTATTTTGTATTTTTTTATAGCATGAGCAAGAGTGGCTAATAATGTGGGAATATCCTCTCTTAATTTTGAATAAGAAGCAGCATCAATAAATATAATATTTTCATCAATAACATTTTCTTCTACTCCCATAGAAATTGCTCTTGACTTCATAGATGTAGCAACAAAATGGGCAGGAGATTCTACAGTAATAAAAGCAACAGAATTCCCTAAGGAGGCTTGTTTTATTGCAAATTGTTCTCCCATTAGACTTTTTCCTGTATCAGAGATTCCTGTTAAATTAAAAACACTATATTGAGGTATACCTCCTAAACTAACTACTTTAGTTTTTCCTCCTTCTATTTTAGTAGTAAAAAACAAATCATCTAATCCTTCTATTCCAGAAGGAACTCCTCTTATCTCTACTGCTCTATCTCCAATATCCTTCAAGGAAAGAATTGCTTCTTCAATTACCTCATACTGAGTCTGTGGATAACTTTTTTCATCTTTCTCTGTCATATTGACCATCTCCTTTTAATGTGAAATAGTTATTAACATTATAACAAAACCTTCTTTAATTGTAATAAATAAAAACTGTAGATGAAACTCAAAGTTAATATTTAACTAATTGAAGAAAGTATTTAGAAGAAAGAAGCAAGATTAAAAGAATAATTTCCTATTTAAATATTACGAATTTTTTGTATTGAAAAAGTTTACATTTAAGCTATAATAATTAGCGAAAATTATAATAATTAGCAAAAAGGGGGTAAGAACTTTGGAATGTAAAATCCTTATAGGAGGGGAAGCAGGGCAGGGTATCCAAACTATCTCTTATGTTCTCTCTAAATACTTCTATCGTGTTGGATATTATGTCTATACTGTTGAGGATTACCAATCAAGGATTAGAGGGGGACACAATTTTAGTTTAATAAGAGTTTCAGAGAAACCTATCTTAGGAATAGACAATCTCTATATAGATATATTAATAGCCTTAAACAATGAGACTATAGAACTTCATAGAAATGAAGTAAAAGAAGAAGGTCATATAATATGTGATGAGGATACAAAAACGGAATATTATCCTAATATTTTTAAAGTACCTTTAAGAAAAATCGCTTTAGAGGTAGCAAAAACAAGAATTGTAGAAAACACTGTGGTTTGTGGGGTTTTATTAGGACTTACTAATGGAGATGAGAAAGAGATGGAAAAAATTATATCTGAGTACTTCAAACCTGAAGATGTAGATAAAAATATAAAAGCAATGAGAGCAGGCTACTCTTTTGGTATAAATTCTGGTAAAAAATGTAGAGATTTTCTTAAGAGGGATAAAAAAACAAGAATTTTTCTAAGTGGTGGAGAAGCAATAGGGTTTGGGGCTATTGTTTCTGGATGTAAGTTTCTTGCTTCTTATCCTATGACCCCCGGAACTTCTGTTATGAATTTTTTAGCAGAGCATGAATTAGAGTATGATATAGTAGTGGAGCAAGCAGAGGATGAGATATCTGCTGTAAATATGGCAATAGGGGGATTTTTTGCAGGAGCAAGATCTATGGTTACTACTTCTGGTGGAGGTTTTGCTCTTATGGTAGAAGGACTGAGTCTCGCAGGAATGACAGAAACCCCTATTGTTATTCACATAGGACAACGTCCTGGTCCTGCCACGGGTCTTCCTACAAGGACAGAACAAGGAGATTTAAATTTTGTTATACATGCTGGACATGGTGAGTTTCCAAGATATGTTACTGCTCCCAGAGATCAAATAGATGCTTTTTATAAAACTATAAAAGCATTTGAACTTGCTGAGAAATATCAGATTCCATCAATTATATTATCAGATCAGCATCTTATTGACTCTAAAGCAGTTATAGATGAATTGACTCCTTATTTTGAAATAAACTCCTATAGGATTAAAGGTGACAAAAATTACTTGAGACATAAGATAACAGAGGATGGAATTTCTCCTTTTGCTATTCCTGGAGAATCTGAAGGTTTAGTTATTACTGATAGTGATGAGCACGATGAAGAAGGACATTTAACTGAGGATTTAGAAATAAGAAAAAGAATGGTTGAAAAAAGAATGAAAAAAGTAGCTCTTCTATCTCAAGAGATGGAAGAGCCTATCTATTATGGAGTTGAAGATCCCGAAGTTGTTCTTATAGGATGGGGTTCTACTTATGGTGTCATTAAAGAGGCTGTAGAAGAATTAATTAATGGTGGATATAAGCTTGGACATTTGCATTTTTCTGATGTCTATCCTTTACCTACTAAAATTTTGCAAAAATTTAAGTATAAAAGGCTTTACACTATAGAACAAAATTATCAGGGACAATTTGCCAGTTTAATAAGAAAAGAAACTTCTATTAAGGTAGACAAATTTATCACTAAATACGATGGAAGACCTTTTTACACCGAGATTATAATTAAGGAGGTAAAAGAGAAATGGGATAAGCTTAGAGGAGTTTAATAATAATCAGATTCCTGCTTGGTGTCCTGGTTGTGGAAATTGGTCTATTTTAAACTGTATAAAAAGGGCACTAGCAGATTTAAATATACCTGCATATAAAGTACTGATGGTTTCTGGGATAGGACAAGCTGCCAAAGCTCCTCATTATTTTAAATGTAATCTTTTTAATGGGCTTCATGGAAGAGATATTCCCGTGGCTGTAGGAGCTAAGATAGCCAACAAAGATCTTATTGTAATCTGTGAGTCAGGAGATGGTAATACTTATGGAGAGGGTGGAAATCATCTTATTCATAATGCGAGAAGAAATGTAAATATAAAGGTCTTTGTACATAATAATCAGATTTATGGTTTAACTAAGGGGCAGGCTTCTCCTACAAGTGATATAGGTATGAAGACTAAAGTGCAACCCTTAGGAGTTATTTATCCCCCTCTAAATCCCTTAGCTCTTGCAATAGCAAGTGGAGCTTCTTTTGTGGCACGTTCCTTTTCTGGAGATCCAGATCATCTTGTGGAAATGATGAAGCTTGCCATACTACATAAAGGATTTGCCCTTCTTGATATTTTGCAACCTTGTGTAACCTTTAATAAGATAAATACTTTTGGATGGTATTCTGAGAGGATCTATAAACTTTCCGATGATTATGATGCCTCAGATATTGGTAAAGCTTTTGAGAAAGCTTTAGAATGGGGAGATAAAATTCCTATTGGAGTTATTTATAAAAAAGAAAGAAGAACTTTTGAAGAATCATTACCTCAACTTGAGGGAATTCCGTTATATAAAAAAGTAAAAGATCCTAAAGAGGTATTTGAGAAAATGGTGAAAGAGTTTATGTAGGGGATTATTGGTAAATTATAAATAATTTTCTTAATTTTCTTTAAAAATTATACTTGAAAAAATTTTCCATTTATGTTATCATTTCAAATGATAATAATTATAATTTTGAATTAGGAGATGTGATTATGGAAAATTTAGAAAGAAAAGGATTACCACTACTTGGAGAACCTTTCCCTCAAATAGAAGTCTTAACAACCCATGGAGTAAAAAAATTACCTGATGACTATAAAGGAAAGTGGTTTGTGCTCTTTAGCCACCCTGCAGACTTTACTCCTGTATGTACTACAGAATTTGTAGCCTTCCAGAAAAGATATGAGAAATTTAAGGCACTAAATACAGAACTAATTGGGCTTAGTATTGACCAGGTGTTTAGTCATATTAAGTGGGTCGAGTGGATAAAGGAAAAATTAGGGGTTGATATTGAATTTCCAATTATAGCAGATGATTTAGGAAAAGTAGCTGAAAAAATTGGATTGATTCATCCTGGAAAAGGGACAAACACGGTAAGAGCAGTGTTTATCGTAGATGACAAAGGGATAATTAGACTAATACTTTACTATCCACAAGAGGTAGGAAGAAATATGGATGAAATATTGAGAGCATTAGAGGCTCTGCAAGTTTCTGATAAGTATGGTGTGGCTCTTCCTGCCCATTGGCCAGAAAGCGAAGTTGTAGGAAAGGATCATGTAATAATACCACCTGCAAAAGATGTTAATACTGCTAAGGCAAGACTTGAATCTGCAAAGAAGGGTGAAATTGAGTGCTTTGATTGGTGGCTCTGCCACAAGAAGTTAGAGAGAAGATAAACTGATGTAGTGAAATTTAGGGAGGGGGCACTTAAAATCTGCCCCCTCTTTATTTTTTTAGAAAGTTAATTTAAAATAATTTTCATGCTAAGATATTTTTCATTCGTATTAACTTGGATCTTGGGATTCATTTTTTATAAAAGGTTAACCTTTTTAAAAAAATTAAAGACTCCAAATAATTCCTACAAAATCTCTATAATAATTCCTGCCAGGAATGAAGAGAAAAATATAGGGAAACTTCTTTCTCTTTTGAAAAATCAGAGTTACAAACCTTATGAGATTATAGTGGTTGATGACAACTCAGAAGATAATACTAATGGGGTAGCAAGAAGCTATGGAGTGAAGGTGATAAGATTAAAGGAAAATCCTCCAAAGGGATGGACAGGTAAGAACTGGGCTTTATGGAATGGATATTTGGAGTCGAAGGGTTATTTACTGCTTTTCCTTGATGCAGATGTTGAGCCAAGGGAAAATTTTATAGAAGTTTTGATATCAAACTATGAGGTATATAAAGGTTTAATATCTTGTTGGCCTTATCAGAGATTTGAAAAATTTTATGAGCATTTGAATTTTACCTTTAACTTGATTTCGATTTTTTCTATGTTTGCGTTGAGTAAAAAAGAGGGTGCTTTTGGACCATGCCTTTTAATTTCTCGACTTGATTATGAAAAAGTAGGAGGACATAAAGAGATAAAGAATAAGATTGTTGAAGATTTAGCTTTAGCTAAAAAATGTGTAGAGAAGGGTATTTCTGTAAATAATTTTCTTGGAAGAGATCATGTGAAATTTAGAATGTATCAAGGATTTTTAGATTTGTTCAGAGGTTTTACAAAGAATATGGCAAAAGGTGCTTTTTCCATAAATTTTTTAAATTTTTTATTAATATTTTTCTATTTATATGGAATATATGGGAGTATTTTTTATTTTAGAGAAAGCTTATTTAACTTTTTTTATATTTTATTTGTTATTCAGTTTTATATTATTTCAAAAAATTTAGGAGATTATAAATTCTATGATGCTATTTTATATCCAATCCATTTTATGTTCTTTTTGTTGTTATTTTTATACTCGATTTTCAGGTCTTTTTTTGTAAAAACAGTTATTTGGAAAGGAAGGAAAATTTATGTGGATTAATATTTTAGTTATATTTTTGCAGTTTATCTCAGGATCTATTATGTATTCATACATTATTGCAAAATTTCTAAATATAGATCTTTTAAAGGTAAGAGATGGAAATCCTGGTGCTTCAAATCTTTGGAGAGTGGCTGGTTGGAAATGGGGGGTTTTAGCTCTATTTCTTGATTATATAAAGGGTACTCTTCCTATTTCTATTTTTATTGTTTTAGGAATTATAGAAAATAAGTATGTAATTTCTCTTTCTGTTTTAGCGGGTGTTTTAGGACATGCTTTCTCCCCTATGCTTAAATTTAAAGGAGGAAAATCAGTTGCTGTTTCTTTTGGGGCTTGGTCAGTACTTACAAAATGGGAAGTTCCTACTTTATTAGGATGTGTTTTTACCTTATTCACTCTAATTAAACCAAAGAATACAACAGTAGGAGAAGATGCCTTCAGGGTGTTTATTGGATATTTATTACTTCTTTTCTATGTTATTTTTAAAGCGTACAAGGGAGAGCTATATATTCTTTTATTTTATATAGGAAATTTCTTCATAATTTTATATAAACATAGAAAAGATTTAATAGAATTTTTTAAAAACATCTTTCATTAATTTTTAATTTATCGTCTATTTTTATATATTCCATATTAAACTTACTTTTCATAAGCACCGATATCATATCCTTTATCTTGAGGTCTTGGTTTACCCTCAAGATCATGATTAGGAGCATTTTTAGGTGTTCCATTATCTATTGCTGGGCTTTTATCCTGCAGATGGTAATCTCCTTCATTTCCCCAAGCAGATAAGATAAATAAAGGATCTCCATAAATGTTTCCTTTGCCTAAAGTTTCTATATTTTTAGAAGTATATTGATTACCTTTATATTCAAGTAAGTATTCAGATTTTGGAAGATAAAAAAGATTAAACTCTGCTAAAAGATCTACAGAATCCCCAATATATAAATGTCAACTCCATATTGAACATACATGAGATAATTTTTACCTAAAAAGTCATCTACGGTTACATTAACTATTTCAAATACTGAATTTTTCTTCTCTACTTGGTCAATAACAATTGCTGCCCATGGAGTTTCCTGAGGATTCCCATCTCCCCTTCCATATATCAATGTGTTCTCAATTTTGCTATTATTTCCCCATATTTTTACTCCATCGCAGGAATTATTTGCAACTATGCATCGATGAATATAAGTATTCTCAGCTTTAGAATCAATTCCATCCCCATAGTTATGTTCTACAATAGTATCTACTATTTCAATAGGACCATCAGAAGGTTCAATGCCAAATCCATCGGGTCTATCATAGGGTCTACTTGAGCCATCTCCTCCTTGGTAATAATGTCCACTGTAAGATAATTTACAGTTTTTGATTTTAACATTTTTCCATCCCCCAAAATTACCTAAAGGACCACCTAAGGCACCAAAGCCACAATATTCTATTTTACAATTTAATATCTCCAAATACTCAACATCCTGAATATTCATTCCAAATTCATCAATATGATGAATATATAGATTTTCTAATGTAATATGAGAAGATGGTTTTTCTAAGATTTCAATACCCTCTCTAAACTAAAGAGCATCTCCTTTTATAACGATCCATGCATTTTCCTCTCCTGATGTAGGGGTGATTATATCATCATCATACTCACTCAGTATATATTCTCCTCCAAGAATGATTAATGTATCCCCTGGTTTAAGTTGTCTTGAGCCAAAGCCAGGAGTTTTCCATGGCTTTTCAATAGTTCCTGGATTTGAATTATTCCCATTTGTTGCTACATAATATATTCTTCCACTACCTGTGGCATGACTTCCTGCTAAAATTAAAAGGAATATGGAAAGAAGAATTATAGAAAACTTTAACATTGTTTTCAAAAACCTCACCTCCTTAAAAAATATTATTTTATATTGAAATTATCCCTTATAAACTGTTATAATCTTACAAAACTTTTAGGAGGTTAATTTTGTGAGACAAAGTTTTGTAGAGGAACTTCAAAAATTGGAGAAAGATCTTCAGGAGATGGGGAAGGTAGTAAGAGATATGCTAAGTGGTAGTATAAAGGCTCTTTTAGAGAAAGACGAAAAAATAGCCAAAGAGGTTATTGATATGGATGATATAGTTGATAAGTATAATTGGGATATTGAAGATCGATGTTTAAAATTGCTTGCTCTACAACAGCCAATGGCTCATGATTTGAGGGTGATAGCTTCTGCAATGAAGATAATAAGCGATATTGAAAGGATGGGGGATTATTGTGTAGATATTGCAAAGTTTTCTATAGATCTTATGAAAAGCTCTGCTCTTTTTATTAATCCTGAATTGGTTCAAATGTTTAAATTAGTAGAAAAAATAATAAATGATTCTTTAGAAGCCTTTATTAATAGAGATGTAGAATTTATTTTAAAAGTCGTGGAAGAGGATGAAGAAATAGATCATTCCTATCGCAAAATATATGATGAAATTGTTGAAGAGATTGAAAATGTTCCCCAGACTGCTCCTCAGGGAATAAAACTTCTAATGATAGCAAGATATTTGGAAAGGATTGCTGATCATGTGACTAATGTTGCAGAAAGAATTTATTATATGGAAACGGGAGAATTAAAGGAGCTTCATAATTAATTATCCAAATCTTCCAGTAATATAATCCTCTGTAAGTTTCTTCTTGGGATTGGTAAAAATTTCTGAGGTTCTTCCAACTTCAATAACTTCTCCCATATACATGAAGATAATCTCATCAGAAATTCTTGCTGCTTGTTGCATATTATGGGTTACTATTATTATAGTAACATGATCTTTTAGGGTTTTTATAGTATCTTCAATTTTATATGTGGAGATAGGATCTAAGGCAGAGGTTGGCTCATCCATTAATAAGACTTCTGGTTCCACAGCTAAAGCTCTTGCAATGCATACTCTTTGTTGTTGTCCTCCAGATAATTCCGATGGATGATTTTTTAATCTATCTTTTACTTCATCCCATATACCTGCAAGTCTTAAGCTTTTTTCCACAATATTATCTAATTCTTCTTTTGAAATCTTTCGTTTGTTCAAAATATATCCTGAAATTACATTTTCATAAATATTCATGTTGTAAAAGAGGTTAGGTCTCTGAAATACCATTCCAATTCTTCTTCTAATTAAAACAGGATCTAAATTATTGTCATAGATATTTAAATCTTCTAAGAATACTTTTCCCTCAATTCTTGCTCCAGGTGTTAATTCATGTAATCTGTTAAAACACCTAAGTAAGGTAGTTTTTCCACATCCCGAGGGCCCAATAATTGCAGTTAGGGTGTTTTTCTTTATGGATATATTTATGTTTTTTAAAATCTGAAGAGAGCTAAACCAAGCGTTTAGATTTTCTGTTCTTAATTTTTCTAAATTTTTTTCTTCTTTAAAAATGTGTTTTTCTTCTTGCATAGTATTTAGCTAATATGTTCAATAATAACACAATCATAGCTAAAATAAAAGAGGATGCCCAGGCAATATTTTGCCACTCTTTATAAGGAGATGTGGCATAATTATATATGGTTACCGTTAAACTGGCAATGGGTTGATCTAATCTAAGACTCCAAAAAGAACTATTAAGGGATGTAAATAAAAGAGGGGCAGTTTCTCCCATAATTCTTGCAAAGGCAGACATAATTCCTGTAACTATTCCACTACTCCCAGAAGGAAGGACTACTTTGATAATGGTTCTCCATTTTGGAGCTCCTAAGGCATAGCTTGCCTCCCTTACAGAATTTGGAACCATTTTTAGAGATTCTTCGGTGGCTTTTGTGATAATAGGAATCATAATAATACTTAAAGCTACCCCACCTGCCAATGCAGAAAATCTTTTCATGGAAATTACTATTAATATATATACAAAAACTCCAATTATGATTGTTGGAATTCCACTTAATACTTCAGATATAAATCTTGTCCACCATGCCAATCTATTATTTCCATATTCTACAATATAAACTCCTGCTAAAATCCCAATGGGAATTCCAATAATTCCTGCAATTATTGACAATAATAATGTTCCTACTATTGCGTTAGCAACACCTCCTCCTGGAATTCCTGGTGGTTTTGGGAGTTCTATAAATAAGCTTAGATTAAGAGAAGATAATCCCTTTATAAATAAATCTCCTAAGATCCAAAAAAGAAAGAAAACTCCTAATATGAAGGAAAAAACACATAAACCCAACATTATCTCAGAGTATATTTTTCTTATCCTATAATTCATCTTTTTTCTATCCTTTTTATAATAAAATATCGAGTTAAGGCAATAGTAAAGAAAGTTATAAAGAAAAGAATTAGTGCCAATTCTATAAGGGAAGATAGATGTAATTTCCCTACGGCCTCTGTAAATTCGTTAGCAATAGTGCTTGAAATAGTATATCCAGGACTAAAAAGAGATAAGGAAATTTTAGGGGAATTTCCAATAACCATTGTTACTGCCATAGTTTCTCCTAAGGCTCTACCTAATCCTAAGATTCCTCCTGCAAAGATTCCTGATTTTGCATTTCCTAATACTACTTTCCATATCATCTCCCATTGAGTCATTCCAAGGGCTAAAGCTCCTTCTCTTTGTTCCTTAGGAACTGCGGAAATAATCTCCCTTGATATTGAAGATATGGTTGGAATAATCATGATAGCTAATACTATACCTGCTGTTAAGAATCCTACCCCCATGGGATAACCTTGAAAAAAGGGAAGAAAGCCAAGATATTTGTTTAAAAAGGGACCAATCTTTATTTGTATTATTGGGGCTAAAGTAAAGAGTCCCCACATACCATATATTATACTGGGAATTGCTCCTAAAAGCTCAATTATAAAAGATAAGGGTTGTTTTAAATAATAGGGACAAATTTCCGAAATAAATATGGCAATTCCAATACTTATAGGAAATCCCAAAATAAGGGCAATAATAGATGTTATTATAGTTCCATATATGGATGGCAAAGCGCTAAAATGCTCTATCACTGGATCCCAAATAGTTTCTATTAAAAATCTCCAACCAAACCTCTTAATGCTTGGAATACTTGCAATTAATAGTTCATAAAATATAGCTCCCATTACCAATATAATTATAAGACTAGATAAAAGAGTCAAATTTTTAAATATTCTTTCACCTATATTTTTTCTCATTATTCAATACTTTCCTCATACATTTTAAAGATTCTTTCTTTACCTTATTAGAATAACTTTCTTTCCTAAGCATTTTTAATATCTTAATTATATTTTCCCTCAGTTTAAATTTTAAAACCTATATATTAAATAAAAGTTAAACTAACTTTAAAATTTAATTTAAATTAATTCTTTGATATAATTCTATTGTAGTTTTCTATAAGGTAATTTTATATGAAGGATAGAATAAAGGCAAGATTAAGAGGACATAAAAGGGTTATAGAGCTTGTAGAGGAAAAGCTCATAGAGGAGATAGAAAAATCTGCAAGAGCTATTATTTCTGCTTATGAAAATAATAGGAAGGTTATTCTTTTTGGAAATGGCGGAAGCGCAGCAGATGCACAACATATCGCAGGTGAGTTGGTGGGAAGGTTTTTGAGGGAGAGAAGATCTCTTCCTGCTATTGCTCTAACTACTAATTCATCAATTATTACTGCAATATCTAATGATTATGGATATGATATGGTCTTTGAGAGACAGATCGAGTCTTTGGTTCAAGAAAAGGATGTGGTTATAGGAATAAGCACCTCTGGAAGTTCTTCAAATGTAATAAAAGCCTTGAAAAAATCGAAGGAATTGGGAGCTATAGTAATTTCCCTTTCTGGAAAAGATGGGGGGAAAATGGCAGAAATTTCTGATATTAATTTAACAGTTCCCTTTCATATAACCCCTCATATTCAAGAAGCTCATATAGCTATTGGCCATATCATATGTGATTTAGTTGAAGATTATTTATTCAATTCAAAGAAGAGAGCGGTCTTTCTCGATAGAGATGGAACTATAAATGAAGACAAGGGATATACATATAAAATAGAGGATTTAGTAATATTACCAAAGGTCGTTGAGGGACTAAAACTTCTTCAAAAAAAATTTTTATTGATTGTTGTTACAAATCAATCGGGGGTGGAGAGGGGTTATTATACTGAAAAAGATGTAGAAAGATTTAATAATTATGTTTATTTAGCTTTAGCAAAGGAGGGGGTATATATTGATGATTTCTATTATTGTCCCTATTTAGAAGGAGAATGTAGAAAGCCTAATATCGGAATGCTTATTCAAGCTCAAAGGGATTGGAATATTGATTTAAGTAAATCCTATTTTATTGGTGATAAAGAATCAGATATTTTGGCTGGAAAAAGAGCAGGATGTAAAACTATTCTAATTGGGAAGACCTCCTCTGAGATTGTACCTGATTTTTATGCCAAAGACCTTTTGGAAGGTGCAGAGTGGATTCTTTTGATGGAGAAAAAAAATGAATAATAAAAATCTTTTAAAAATCGTAGAGGCTTGGAAAGGGAAGAGAGTAGGAATCTTAGGGGATATAATGTTAGATGAGTATATAATAGGGAAAGTATCAAGAATATCTCCTGAAGCGCCAGTTCCTATAGTAGAGGTAGAAGAGGAGTATTCTCTCTTAGGTGGAGCTAGTAATGTAGCAAATAATATAAAAAGTCTTTTAGGAGAACCTATACTTTTTGGAGTAATTGGAAAGGATAGGGGAGGGGAGAAGATAATTAATCTCCTTCGAGAAAAAGGGATTATTAGTAAACTTTATATAGATAGAAATAGACCCACAACTCAAAAAACAAGAGTTATTGCTTTAAATCAGCAGGTGGTAAGAATTGATAAAGAGGTAAAAGATTTTATATCTGAAGAGATAGAGGAAATAGTTTTTCAGAATATAGAGGAAAATATTAAAGAAATAGATATATTTATCCTATCAGATTATGCAAAGGGGGTATTAACACCTAAGTTGACCTCTGAAGTTATAAACTTGATAAAGAGTAAAAGGAAAAAGGTAATAGTAGATCCGAAGGGAAGAGATTACAGGAAATATAAAGGAGCAAGTATTATTACCCCAAATGAAAGGGAGGCACAGATTGCTGTTAATATGGAAGAGAATTTTGATCTAATTACCTGTGCTAAGAAATTATGGGATATTACTAAAGGAGAAGGAGTTATAATTACTCGAGGAGAGAAGGGAATGTTCCTCTTTGAGCCTAATTCTCAAGTTTTTATTCCCGCCCTCTCTTCTCCAGTAAGAGATGTTACTGGTGCTGGGGATACTGTAGTGGCAACCCTCTCTTTGGCATTAGCAGGGGGAGGAAATTTATTAGAATCTGCTGTTTTATCCAATTTTTCTGCCAGTATAACAGTAAAAAAATTGGGAACTGCTACAGTAAGCCCTGATGAACTTATTTCTGTAATTCCTGAAAGTTTAGAAATTAGAGATGGGTGGGTATTCTTTAAGAAAAATAAAGAGTAGAGAGGAACTTAAGAAGATTGTGGAAAATCTAAAAAGAGAAGGAAAAATCATTGTTTTTACCAATGGATGTTTTGAGATTCTTCATCCTGGTCATATTGAGATTTTAGAAAGGGCAAAAAGTTTAGGTGATATTCTTATTGTAGGTATAAATAGTGATAACTCTGTAAAGAAGATTAAGGGAGAGAAAAAAATAATTCTCAGTGAGGAATCACGCTTAAGGATAATTTCCTCTTTAGAGATGGTGGATTATGTGATTCTCTTTGATGAAGACACTCCTGAAAATTTGATTGCAGAATTAAAACCAGATATTCATGTAAAGGGTGGAGACTACAAAATAAATAACCTTCCTGAGGCAAAAATTGTGGAGAGTTATGGTGGAAAAATCTATATTATCCCTCTTCTTAAAGAATTTTCTACAACGAAGATTATTGAAAGAATATTAGAACTATATAAATAATTTAAGTTTTTCCCAAACTTTGTCCACAGAGATGTTTTTCATACAATCTAAAGTCTCACATACCTTATTTCTTCTCTCCCAAAGACAAGGTTGGCAAGGAAGCTCAGTCTTTACAACTTGAAAGATATTATTTTCAGGAATAATTTCCTTTGGATTAGTGGGTCCAAATAGGGCAACTAAAGGCTTATTTAAGATAACTCCTAAATGTAATGGTGCAGAATCTAAGCAAATCATAGCCTTGCAAAGGTATATGAGGGAAAGAAATTCCTGGAGAGATTTTGGAGCTATAAATATTTCATTGGGAAGTAGATTTCTTAAAGAGCTTCCAAATTCTTCTTCGTCAGGACCAATAGTTATTATAAAAGGAATATTCTCTCTTTTTAATTTAATACAAAGTTCCTTCCATTTTTCCTTTTCCCATCTTCTATCAATACCTCTTTTTATACTCATCTTACTAATTCCCGGATGAATAAGAATAAAATCAAAGGGTTTTAATCCTAATTTATTTAACTCCTTTTCTGATGCTTTATTTATTTCCTCAGAGAGAATAATCTTAGGAAGAGAAAACTCCCTCTCAATTCCAAGAGCTTTTACTAATCTATAGTGAACTTTACCCATATATTCATCTCGTTTCAATGATGCTTTATGGGTATATAGAAAGCTTAATGGATTTTCTCTATATCCTGCTCTTTCCTTTGCTCCTGTTAGATACATAAATATAGGTATAAAGGGTGATTTTCCAGAAGAAACAGAAATATCATATTTTTCATTTCTTAATTTAGTTAAAAGTTTAAAAGTTTCTAATAAATCCAACTTGTTCTTGGGATTAAACTCTTCTACCTCATATCCTGCTATTTTTAAAATTTCCTTCCCTCTTGATTCTGTAATGATTCTTACTTTTCCAAATTTTTCCTTTAAAGCTTGAATTACTGGCAAAAATAATACTTGATCTCCTAATCCTCCTAAGTTAAAGGCAAGAACCTTTTTTTCTTTTTTATCCTTATTTAAATTTAGAAGAAAAGAACAGGCAAGCCAAAAGATTATTTGAGGATATGGTCTATACCATATAGTATCTACAAGACCGTGAAATAGTGGTGCAATTATAGAGGATAAAGATGAAATACCAATTACCTTTTTTGTAAAATCCCAATTTTTAAAACTTGTGATAAGAGTTTTTATTAAAATATAAACCATTATCAAAAATACTATCAAGGAGAAGATGCTTCCTTCTATAGCCAATTGCAAGAATAAATTATAAGAAGCAAGAGCAGTATATTTAGGCTCCATATAAAAGGCATATACTTGGCGAAAAACATCGTTTCCCAATCCAATTCCTGTGAAGAAGAAGTCTTTGAAAATTTTAAAGGAACTTTTCCATATCATGATTCTTGTAATATTGGAGGTATGTTTCCAAAGGGTAAACATAGAAAAGATTCTTGCCCTAAGATAATTTGATGATAATATAGCACCTATTCCTAAAAAGGCGACAATTAAATATATAATAATAAGTTTTTTCCTTATCTTTTTATCTCTTTGCCAAAGATATAAAGAGATTCCATAAAATAAAATTATAAGAGATGCTAAAAATCCTAAATATGCCCCTCTAGAATAGGTCCAAATTATGGAAAGAGCTGAAATAAATATCGTTAAAAATATAAAGGACTTAAAATAAGAGTAAAAGATTAATGCAGAAAAAAGAAAAGGAAAAACTGAAATCAAATATCCACCTAAAAGATTTGGATTTAAAAGGGTACCGTATACCCTTGTTGCTCCTTCTACAATTAATTCTGGATCTTCCCATCCTGCCAATGGTGGAACCTTAATAATCCACTGATATACACAATATATTGAAAGAATAAAGGTAGATAAAAGAATAGAAAGAATAGCTTTTTTCTGTTTATATGTATCTTCAAAAATATCCCTAAATATGAAGAAAATTGAAAAATAGAGTAAGAATTTTGCAAGTCCTTTTAAAGCAGAGGTAAAATAAGGAGAAAAACCTGTAGCATAAATGTTTATTCCTAAAAGAATAAAAAATAGAAGAGAAAATTTGTCTAAATTTTTAAAAAATCTTCTTTCAGGAGATAAAAAAGTAATTAATACCCATAAGATAAAGGCGATAAAAATTAAAATAGCAATTTTTCCAGTGGACAAAAAGGGAAGTAAAAATAGAAAAATGTATAAATAATGTTCTAAAATAAAGTCTAACCACGGAAATATTAAAGAAGAAGATACAATAGGTTTAAAAATTTTCTTAATTTTTGTTTCAATATTATCTAAGATTTTAAATATCAGACTTTCTTGCCAAAGGGATTCAAGAGTTTTCATTCTTCCTTCACCCTTATTGCAGAGATAACTCCTGTAACATCTGCCTTATAACTTTCAATTGTAATTGACATCCCCACTTTTACCTTTGTACCTAAAACTATAGAATCAGAAGTTACATATCCCCTTGCAGTAAAGGTGACAAGACAGTCCACATTAAATGGATTATTTATATCGTCAATAGTTTTAAAGCCTCCTTTAAAATCAGGAATTATAATCTTTTTCTTGTATATTTTTATATCCTTTACTACCACCCATGCAAAGGGTTGATTTTTAATTCTTATAAATGCCTTTTCTCCTGGAAGTATGAAATTATGATCTACAAGGGGTAAATTTCTTATTATAAAGTCTATTTCTATTTCTCTCTCTTTTCCTCTAACTTCTGCAATAGGTGTTTTTCCTGATCTGACTAAGAAAAATCCTAATATCGCTAAGATTACTATTACAACTATAAATAAATCCAATATATTAATTTTTCTCATAATTACAGGCTCCTTTCTTTAATGTATAAATTTTATTAATAAGTCTATCACTTCACCTAAACTTTGAGAAGATATTCTGTCATAAGTATCTGTCCTTTGATGAAGATCTGGCATAGTTAAATCCTCATTTGCTCTTGTTATAAATATTGCAGGTATTCCCAATTTTACAAAACTATATTGATCCGATTGAGTCAAGAGATGATGTTCCCCTATTGGGATTATTTTTTTATTGATTTCTCTTAATTTTTTCCAATAATCCTCTGCTATGTAATTGTACGCCAAGTAAATATATTCCCCTCTCCCTACACAATCTATATTAATATTTAATAGAGTTTTTTCTAGGGGAAATAAAGGATTTTTAATATAATAATCTGATCCTTTTAAACCATATTCTTCTCCGTTAAAAAAGGAAAATATTAAATTATATTTTGGCAAAATATTTTTTTCTCTTATTATCTTGATAAATTCCATCAACACACCTACACCAGAAGCATTATCATTAGCACCAGGGAAAAAACTTTTATCAGGATCCTCCCCTACATGATCTATATGGGCACTTAAAATAATATATTTATCTTCCCTTCCTGGAATTAATAGATGTAAATTTGAGGTATCTCTCTTTTCCAATCTATATTTTATCTTATATTTTAATTCAAGCTCATGATTTTCTCTGTTATATTTCTTAATATCTTCCCATGATTTCATCGATAAAAAAATAACAGGTATAGGATATTTATTTAAAAATAAAGATTTCTGAAAGACGATATACTCCTTAGATTTATCAGTAATTAGAAAAAGAGCCAAGGAAGAATTCATATAGGCTAAATTTACCCTATAATCTATCCTATCTAAGGACTTATCCTTAAGATTCTCATAGCCTAATTGAGCTACACTTATTTTCCCATTACTATCTTTATAGTCATTAAAATTTAATCCATAACCAACAAAATTTATTTTTCCTTGTATATCATAAGATCCTGTAAATATATCTCTAAAATCTCTTCTTAAAATTCCCTCCCATAAAATTTTTTTATTAAGATAAATCTGAAGTTTAGGAATTTCCTCCAGAGTATAAACATCTAAGGGGAATTTTTGAATATAAATATGGGAATGGGGTATTTCCATATTTAATAATTCTTCCTTTATAAAATTTAAAGCTCTTTCATTTCCCAAGGTTCCTGCCTGTCTTCCTTTAAAATTTTCACTACTTAAATTTCTTACAATATATAATGCATATTCCCCAGTGTTCTGAGAATCTATTCTCGAGAAAAATAAAAAAAGGAATAATATTAATATTAAGATTCTTTTAATCATGCTTTATCTCCTTTATATTTTTAAGAAGAATTAAAGTTGCCTTCAATAATTCCAAACTCTCCCCAGAGGGAGGACTTATAAGTTGAGATTTTATTAAAGATAATTGATTCTCTAAATCCTTTAGGATTTCTTGCCATTCATTTTTAGGACTTTCTTTTCCAGGATAGAGCTCTTTTTTGGTTAGATCTATACTTTGTCCAAGGGAAGGTATTAAGGTTTCATATCCTCTACTCTTAAGTAGAAGAGATAAAGCTTCCGCTGATTTAGGTTCACCATGAGTTATTATAAATAAAGGATTAGTTTGAAAGGATTCTGCCCAACTTAATAAATCCCTTTGGTCTCCATGAGCAGAAAATCCATTTATAGTATGGATCTTTGCTTTTACTGTTAGTTCTTCTCCCATGACATGAATCCTTTTAGCCCCATCTACAATACTTCTTCCAAGGGTTCCTTGGGCTTGATATCCTACAAAGATCATATGGGTATTTTCCTTCCAAATATTGTGCTTTATATGGTGAAGAATTCTTCCACCAGTGCACATTCCACTTCCTGCAATGATTATTCCTGTTTCTATATTGTTAATGTTTTTTGATTCCTCAACTGTGGAAAGGTAGTTTAAATTTTGTAAGGAGAAGGGATCTTCTAATTCTAAAAAATATTTTTGAAGTTCCTGAGAAAGAAGATTACTATATTTTTTATAAATTTCTGTTATCTTTTTACCCATGGGGCTATCAAAAAATATTGGAAAATCTCTTGGAATAATACCCTTCTTTTCCAGTAGCATCAGCTCATAGATAATCCTTTGAGCTCTATCTACGACAAATGAAGGAATGAGAATTTTACCTTTCTCTTTTATAACTTCCTCAATTACTTTTCTAAATTCTCCCCTTGTTTCTTCCAAAGATTTATGTAACCTCTCCCCATAAGTAGATTCTATAACCACATAATCTGCCTGTTCAATTAATGCTGGAGCTCCCTCCATTACGCTTTCCCATTGTCCCAAATCTCCTGAGAATACGATCTTTGTTTTATTTCCCCAAACTTCCAAAGAACTTGATCCTAAGATATGGGCGGAATCTCTAAATCTTACCTTTATATCCTTTAAATCTATAATTTCGTCATAAGGAACAGGCTCAAAGAGCTTTATAGCAATTTCCACCTCCTTTTCTGTATATAATGGTTCTATCAAAGGCTTTCCTGATCTTTGATTCTTTCTATTTATCCTTTCCACCTCTTCCTTCATCAATTTTACAGTATCCATCCATAATACTTCACAGAGTTCAATGGTTGGAAGAACTGAAAATATTTTCCCTTTAAAACCCTCCTTAATTAGTTTAGGTATTCTTCCTGAATGATCTAAATGGGCATGGGTCAAGAATATTGCAGATATTTGGGAGGGATCAAAGGGAAAGGGATTAAAATTTTCCATTTCGGATTTTCCCTGAAAAATGCCACAATCAATAAGATATTTTCTATCATTTTCAAGAAGATAATTGGATCCAGTAACTTCCCCTACAGCTCCCCAAAAAGTAAGTTTCATCTCTTTACTCCTTTAAACAGAAAATTTTTCATGAATCTTTCCACACTCAAAACATTCTAAACATCTTATACAACTTGGAGAATTTGGATTTTTATAAACCTCAATATTCACAGGACATTTATTTCTACATGCTCCACATTGAGAACACGTAGATTCAATCTCTAAATGATAAAAGGAAATTTTATTGAAGATAGATAAAATGGTTCCCAAAGGACATACAAATCTACAAAAGGATCTTGAGATAAAAATACTAGATATTAAAAATACTATTAGAATAATGATTTTTATAGTAAAAAGAAGTCCAATTAAATTTCTTAATTGGGGTTTAAGAAGAATCTGGGGAATTCCTGCTTCTAAGGTTCCTGCGGGGCATAATTTGCAGAACCAAGGTTCTAGACTTATATATGGGATAATAATCACTAAAGTAATAAAAATTAACCATCTTATAGGACTACTAAGTCTATTACTAACATTTATTTTGAAGGTTTTTATCTTAAAAAGCCAGTCCTGTAAAGCTCCAAAGGGGCAAAACCATCCACAAAAATATCTTCCCAAAAGAATTCCTGAAATAAATAAAATCCCCAAGAGGAGAAAGGGGAATTGTCTTATTATTAAAAAATGCTGGAGAGTTCCAATAGGACATGCAAAACTTGCTAAGGGACATGAGTAGCAGTTAAATATTGGTAGGGGAATATATTTCCCCAAAGGAGCTAAATAATAGGAATTTATAAAGATTAAAGTCAGAATTTGAAATAAAGTTCTTTTTTTCCTCCTCATGGTGTAATCCTTAATAATCTTTTTAAATCCTCATAATATAAAATATCCTCTTTATTAATATTTCTATAATTATAAATGTTATCTGCTTTAATGATTTTATATTTATACTTTCCTCCTTCTATCCTTCTATATATAAATATTGGAACTATCTTAAATTTATAATCTATTTTTTCCCTAATTTTAAAAAGATCAATTCTTAATATCAAGCCAAATTTTGTTTTAGGTATATTAAGTCCATATTGATCTGCAAAAAAATTTCCTAAGGAATAAAAACAATACTTGTCATTAATCTTTTCAATGATTCCAACACAATGGGGATGACTTCCCAAAATAAGATTTACCCCTGAATTAATCAGTTTTTTAGCTAAGAGCTTTTGATAATCTGTAGGCTTTTCTCTATACTCTTCTCCCCAATGAAGGTAGAGAACTATAAAATTGACACCCTTACCCTTTAAGAAATTAATATCCTTTGTAATTTTTTCAGAATTTATATAATTCACCATATATTCCCTCTCCTTTGATAAATATATCCCATTAGTTCCATACGTATATGCTAAGATTCCCAATTTTATTCCATATTTCTCAAAAATAAAAACTCTTTCTTCGGGATTATTAGATAGATTTGTTCCAAGATGAAATAGATTCTTCTTCTTAATATTTTTAATGGATTCTATAATTCCTCTTTCTCCTTTATCTAAACAGTGATTATTTGCAGTAATAATCAAGCTAAAACCTATATCCTTGAGAATATCTAAGATTTCAACGGGAGCATTGTATATAGGATAACTTGAGGGTTTAAAAATATTCCCTGCGATAACAGTATCCAATACTATACAGGATAAATCTCCTTTTATTTCCTCTTTTATATCTTCAAATATTTCTTCAGGAAAGATATATTTTTTACTCTTTGGATCATAATATGAATTGAGAATTTGTCTCTGGAGAAAAATATCACCACAAAATACCAAAGTAACTCTATTTATCATCTCATAGGAGATGATAAAATTAAAAGAAAGAATAAGGAATAAAATAAAAATTAATAACTTACTTATAATAATGACTTAATTATATCATGATTAAAAAACTTAGAGAAAGGAGAAGATTATGAGAAAACCCTATATTCTTTTAGATGCTGGAGGAACTATAATCTTTCCTAATTTTGAAGTGATCTCTGAAGTTGCTTTTAAGCTTGGATATTTTTTAGATCCAGATAATCTATTAAAGGAATTTTCTTATGTAAATTTTAACTTGGATAATCTTTTAAAGGAAAATCATTCTTTATATAAAGAGGAGATTCATAAGAGTATTTTATATACCTTAGAGAGGCTTTTAATAAATAAAAAAGATGCAGAGAAAATCATAATGGAAACAAAAAGAAAGGTGAAAAATGGTTATCTTTGGACCTATACAACTTCAAGGATAATTATGGGGTTGAAAAACTTAAAAGAGGAGGGTTTCTTTTTATCTGTTATTTCAAATTCAGATGGAACAGTAGAAGAGCAAATTAAGTTTGCTGGAATAAGAAAATTTTTCGAAAAGATTTTTGATTCTGGAATCGTGGGGATAGAAAAGCCAGATCAGAGATTTTTTCAGTATGCGTTAAGCAATCTAAGTTTATCTCCTGAAGATGCTATATATGTAGGAGATTTTATGATGATTGATGTTTATGGTGCAAACAAAACAGGAATAGGAGCCTTTCATCTTGATCCCTTTGAATTTTATAATTCTTGGTTTGGATATCATGTAAAAGATATTTATGATTTTTCTTTGGAAATAATTAATAATAGGTTGAATTATAAAGATGAAAGGCTCTATCCCTTTAAATAAATTTTATTTTGGAAATTTTGTCTTATAAAAATAATTTAGACTTTTTTCCTCATTAGGGCCAATTTCTAAAATAAATTTTATTCTGTTAGCATCAATCTTTTCATATGGTAATGAGGAGGAAATAATCTGCCAATCTCCTTCTAAATATTCTCTTACCTCCACTTTAACCTTTTCCTTTTTAGAATTTCTTATTTTTATTTGTATCTTTCTTTCTCTAACAAGATTTTTAGCTTCTGTATATTCCTTACTTTCTAATATTTTTCTCTCTCCCTTTATATCAAAGGCTATTCCCTGAATTATAGAGAATTTTTCGCCCTCAGCTACATCTTTTAAAAAAGATTCACCTAAGAATATAATTTTATCTATATCTTTTAAGAATATTCTAATTTTGCCTGCAGGAATGGGAATTCCTAACCCTTTATTTCTTGAATTCTCAAATAGCCACTCAATAAATACTCCACTTACATTTCTTTGATAATCATAAAAATAAATTTTTTCGGAAATCACATCTTTATTATCAAGCCAGGGTAATATTTTATATTGTTTAGCAAGAATATTTACAGGTTCCTTATAGGAGAAGATTTTATACTCCCCTTTACTTTCGATAAATTCCTCAGAGGGAACTTCTTCTGCAATTTCTGCTTTTAAAAGAGTTCTTGCAGATATAGGTTCTATAACCTGAGGCTCACCAGCAAGAAGTGATAATTTTATATTTCTAAAATTATTATTAGAATTATTTTGGATAATCATTCTACTATTAAAATTGAGAACCGACTTTTCATCTACTAATAAAAAATGTTCACAATTCCAAGATATGTTGGGAATAAAGTAAAATATATTTAAGATTTCCTCCATATCTTTTTCAGAATAAACCCATATAGCCCAATTGGGATAGACGATTTCCTTTATGACACTTCCTCTCTGAGGATTAATATAAACAGAAGAAAAGGAAATATCTCCAGGAATTTCATCTAAGGGAATGTAATTTATACCTTGCTTTAAGTTTACTTTCTTTTCTAAGGAAACAAGAGCAAAATTTCTAGAATAGACAGTTAAATTTGTATCTGCAAAGGAAAGACTTAGGATGAGAAATATAAGAAGAGCTAATAATTTTTTCATTTTACCACCTCCCAAAATAATTGGATCTTCCTAAAGTATAGCATATTTTGCCCAATATGGATAATATTGTAAAAATCTTGACAAATCCTATAAATTTATTATTATTAAAATAAAGTTGAAATGGGGAGTCGTCTAGCTGGTAGGACGCCTGACTCTGGATCAGGTAGGGATGGTTCGAATCCATCCTCCCCAGCCAAATAATTGGCCCTATCGTCTAGAGGACTAGGACGTTGGGTTCTCAACCCAAAAACCGGGGTTCGAATCCCCGTAGGGCCACCAAATAAAAAAAACCCCAAGGTTTTCACCTTGGGGTTTTTGATTTTTTTGTATTAGTACTCAGGAGGTGGTGGTGGAGTTTGTTTTTCTTTTTCAGGTTTCTCAGCAACGAGACCTTCAGTGGTTAATACTAAAGCAGCAATACTTGCAGCATTCTGAAGGGCTGATCTTGTTACTTTGCATGGATCTACAATTCCAGCCTCAAACATGTTTACAAATCTATCTCTTGCTGCATCATATCCGACTGGACCCTCCATTTCTTTAACCTTTTCTGCAATAATTGATCCCTCTTTACCAGCATTGTTTGCTATTAGCTTTAATGGTACATCTAAGACTCTTCTTACTATATCTACTCCAATCTTTTCATCTTCATTGTTTACTTTAACGTTATCTAAAGCTTTCATTGCTCTAATTAGTGCTACTCCACCGCCAGGTACAATTCCCTCCTCTACTGCAGCCTTTGTGGCAGAGAGAGCATCCTCTATTCTATGTTTCTTTTCCTTTAATTCAACCTCTGTTGCTGCTCCTGCTTTAATCACTGCAACTCCTCCTGCTAATTTCGCAAGTCTCTCTTGAAGTTTCTCTCTATCAAATTCTGAATCGGTCTCTTCTAATTGCTTCCTAATTTGAGCAATTCTTGCCTCAATATCTTTTCTATTCCCTTTACCTCCAACGATTGTTGTTTTGTCTTTATTTGCTCTTACCTTTTCTGCTCTACCAAGCATATTGAGGGTTACATTCTCTAATTTAATTCCTGTTTCCTCTGATATAAACTCTCCACCGGTAAGAATAGCTATATCTTGGAGCATTGCCTTTCTTCTATCACCAAATCCAGGTGCCTTTACTGCAAGAGATTGTAGCACTCCACGAAGCTTGTTCACTACAAGAGTAGCTAATGCTTCCCCTTCAACATCTTCTGCTATGATTACTAAGGGTTTTCCTGTTTGTACCACTTTCTCTAAAATTGGGATAATATCATTTACAGCACTAATTTTTCTGTCTGTTATAAGGATATATGGTTCTTCTAATACTGCTTCCATTCTTTCCGCATCAGTAATCATATATGGAGATATATAACCCCTATCAAATTGCATTCCTTCCACAACTTCGAGGGTTGTTCCAATACCTTGAGATTCTTCTACAGTTATTACTCCATCCTTTCCTACCTTATCCATAGCATCAGCAATTAGTTGTCCAATCTCCTCATCATTATTCGCAGATATTGCTGCTACATGGGCAATATCTTCTTTTGTTTCAACAGGTCTTGCAATTTTCTTTAACTCTTCAACCACAGCTTCTACAGCTTTTTCGACACCTCTTTTTACATACATAGGATTTGCTCCTGCAACAACACTCTTTAATCCTTCATGAACCAATGCTTGGGCTAAAACTGTTGCTGTAGTTGTTCCATCTCCTGCTACATCATTGGTTTTAGATGCTACTTCTTTAACAAGTTGTGCTCCCATATTCTCAAAGGGATCTTCAAGGTCAATTTCCTTAGCAATTGTTACTCCATCGTTGGTTATAACTGGTGCTCCAAATTTTTTCTCAAGTACAACATTTCTTCCCCTTGGTCCTAAAGTTATTTTTACAGTATCTGCAACAGTGTCTAATCCTTTAATTAAGGCTGTTCGTGCTTCCATATTTAAACTTATAATTTTAGCTGCCATCTTCTATCTCCCTCCTTCTTTATATTATTTTTCGACTACAGCCAAAACATCTCTTTCACTGAGAATCAAATACTCTTCTCCTTCAATCTTAACTTCGGTACCCGCATATTTAGCAAAAATTACAGTATCTCCCTCTTTAATCTCAAGAGGGACTTTTTGACCGTTATCTAAAATTCTTCCTGTTCCTACTGCGACAACTTTGCCCTGTTGAGGTTTTTCTTTAGCAGTATCTGGTAATACAATCCCTCCCTTTGTTTTTTCTTCTTGCTCCAATACCTTAACCACAACACGATCACCAATAGGTCTTAGCTTCACAGTTATTACCTCCTTTCTTTAAATTTTGTTAGCAATCATATTAAGTGAGTGCTAAACCAAATGTAAATATATAGAATTCATATTTTAACTTCAATGGAGAATAGAATCAAAAAATTCTGTTTATGGCAAAATTTTGAGAATTTTTTGTATTTTTTCTTTATTTTTCTCTTCTTTTTGCTATTTCTCTATATAAATCTTGCAATTTCCTTGCTAAGTTATCTACAGAAAATTTCTGCGCCTTTAATTTTGCATTCGCTTTCATTTTATTAAGAAGCTCGGGATTATCAAGAAGAAGCTCTACCTTTTTGGAGAAAATTTGAGGATCTAAAGGAGTTAGAAATCCATCAATACCATCAGAAACAAGGCTTTTTGAACCTGAAGCATCGACAGCAACCACAGCACATCCTCCAGCCATAGCTTCTAAGGTAACTAGTCCCTGGGTTTCAGTTATCGAAGGAAATACAAATATATGAGCAGAAGAATAAAAATTTATAAGTTTTTCTCTGGGAAACCATCCAAGAAAGAAAACCTTATCCTTTAAAAGGAGTTTATCTTTTAAGTTTTCGAGGTTTTTTCTTTCATCCCCATCTCCAACAATGAGAAGAACAGTATCATCTCTTCTTTTAAGTAAAGGGGCTAAGGATTTAAGAAGAAAATCAATATTCTTTTCCCTTGCTAATCTTCCTGTATAAATAAGAATTTTTTTGTCTTTCCAGGGTTTATCTAACAAAAATTCTTCTTTATTTGTCTCTTTCCATAAGGTTAGATCAAGACCTGTAGGTAAAATCTCTACCCTTGTTTTTGTTCCAAATTCTTTAATCATCTCCTTTATCTCAGGAGATGGTACTATTACTAAATCTACTTTATTTGTAAAATTTATGCTGGTAATTATTGCTAATTTTTCTTTTAGCTTTTGAGGAACAAGAGGAATATAGTGAACATATTTATGATATAGAGTATGATATGTGAAGACAATAGGAATTTTGTATTTTCTTGCTAACTTCAAGGCTGTTTTTCCAATAATATAGGGATGATGGGTATGGATAATATCAAAACTCTGATTTTTAAAAAATTTTTCTATAAAGAAAGTAAAGGGAAGAGGTATAGGGTGGATATTTACTTTTTTTATAAAAAGAGCAGGATATCTAAAAACTCTCTTATCAGAATCATCATAAGGGGGAAACCAAGGGGGATAATGGGGGGCAAATACATAAACTTCATTTCCCAATTCTTCTAAAGCTTTTCTATAAGTTTCTACAGATATTGCTGCACCGCCAGTATTTGGAAGATAGTTAATGGTAAAGAAGGCTATTTTCATTAACTTTCTAATATTCTCCTATATAACTTAACAGTTTCTTCTGCAATCCTATCTATATCGTATTTTTTTGCAAGTTCTAAAGCTCTTCTTGAATATTCTTCTCTTAAATCTCTATTTTCTATAAGAAGTTTTATTTTTTCCTCAAAACTTTCTTCATCCCCTGCAATATATGAGTCAAAGAGAGGCTCTTTATACTCAGGTAAATCCCTCAGAAGAAGAGGAAGTCCACAAGATGCTGCTTCTAAGACTGCTACACTAAAATTTTCCTGATGAGATGGAAAGAAGAACACATCAGCCATGTTATAAAATTTTGGAAGTTCTTCGTGAGGCATTCCTCCAGGAAGAATTAGGTTCTCTGGTGGATTTTCCTTTATTTTTTTGGCTTCTGCAAAGCCCCCACTAAGAAAAGAAAAAGGAATATCTCCTACCCATACAAATTTATGTTGGGGAAATTTTTCTGCTATCTTTACAAAGGTATCAAATCCCTTTCTTTTTATAAGATGCCCTACAGAAAGAAAAACAATTTCCTCTTCCTTTATTTTATACTCTCCTCTTGCTTTAATTCTTAATTCTTCATCCCTTCGAAATTTCCTAATATCTATTCCATTAGGTATAACTACGATTTCAGATTTTACTCCTATCTCCTTTAATTTTTCTGCCTCTAAAGGAGACACTGCTATAACCACCCTTGCTTGATTATAGAAAAGGAGAAGATATTGGGTAAATACTCCTTTCCATTTGTCGGCTAATATCGCACTTCCTATCATGGTATCTGGAATCACATGAGCGGTAAATATAATTCTATCTTGATATTCCTTTTTAGCATATCTGAAAAAGATATCTCCAAAGGAATGAAAATGTATTATATCAAAAGGTTCATCTTTTTTGGATCCATTCAAAAATACTTCTATATCCCCTCTTCTTTTAAGGGCAGAATAAAGCATAAAACATGCAGTTTGATCCCCTCCTCCTTTCCTACGAGCAGAGGGTATACCTGGCTTAAAAACAAGATTAACTCTTATTCTTCCCATCTTATACTTTCTCTCCTTCTTTTAATATTAGGATATCCTAAATATTTCCAGATTTTTCTTCCTTCTTTTCTAATCTTTTCTAAGGTTATCCAATCTCTTTTGTATCTTGGAGGATTATTTAAAGTTTCTCTATATATCTCTAACATTTTATCTCCTACATTATCTAAACTATAATTTTGGGCTAATTGAAGGGCTTTACTCCGGTATTCTGCATAAAAGTTTTTATCATTTTTTAATTTTAGTAGGTATGTCAAAAAATCTTCATTATTTTTTGCTGGGATAAAGAACCCTCCAAAAGGCTCTTTATATTCGGGTATATCCCTTAAAAGAAGAGGAAGTCCACAAGATGCCGATTCTAAAACTGCCATAGGAAGATTCTCTTGATAAGATGGAAAGAAAAATACATCCCCTAAATTGTAATAATCAGGCATTTCTTCATAAGAGACAATCCCTGTGAAAATTATATTAGATGGGGCATTTTTAATCTTCTCTTGGAGTTCCATAAATCCTGCAGTAAAAACAGAAAAGGGTTGCCCTCCTACCCACACAAACTTTATATCAGGTAGTTTTTTAGCGGTTTCTATGAATACATCGATGCCCTTTCTCGGTTGTATTTGTCCTGCCCCTACTGCTACAAAATCTGACATAGAGATACCCAATCTTTCTCTTATTTTTTCTCTTTTCTCCCAAGAAGGGAAGAATCTTTCTAAATTTACAGGATTTGGTACAAAATAAATAGGAGCTTTTACTCCAAGGTTTTCTAATTCTTCTTTAACCTTAGGAGAAACAGCTATCACACAATCTGCTAAATTGTAGTAATACTTCAAATATTGCACAAAAAATGGAAGCCAAACATCTACTAAAACAAGACTTCCGATTAAAGATGCTGGTATAACATGAGCGGAGATTACTAATCTTTTTCCTGAGATCATTCCTTTGCTTACCGCATATGGACCTGGGGTATGAAGATGGGCAATATCATATAATCCTCTACCATTTATACTTACTTCCAACTCTTCTTTTCTTTTTAAAGCTTCTGCAAGGGACAAGCTTGCAGTATATACCCCTTGCCCTTTAACATCCCAAGCTAAAGCTTCAGAGATTATGTTAACTGTGATTTTCATAATATTAAAGCCTTTAATATTATAACATAAATTAAGTTCTTTACAATTAGAAAAACTTGTTTTTTAATAAATATAATAAGAAACTGAAACTAGAATAGGAGGCGAGCTAAAAAAAATGAAAAAAATTAAAAAGCCACCAACGATAAGGGATGTAGCAAGATTAGCAGGGGTATCTGTAAGCACCGTCTCTCATGTCATAAATAAAACAAGACATGTGGAAGAAGATACTAAAAAAAGAGTTCTTTCTGCCATAAAGGAATTGGGATATAGACCAAATATTGTTGCA
>CALHLF010000005.1 GCA_938034905.1 uncultured bacterium
TGCAACAATATTTGGTCTATATCCCAATTCCTTTATGGCAGAAAGAACTCTTTTTTTAGTATCTTCTTCCACATGTCTTGTTTTATTTATGACATGAGAGACGGTGCTTACAGATACCCCTGCTAATCTTGCTACATCCCTCATCGTTGGTATCTTTAAATTTCTTCTCAATTTTTTTACCCCTCAATTGATAAACCAATTACGCAACCGTTTAGTTTTAATATACTATACCAAACTTTAGGTAAGTTGTAAAGGGGTTTTGAGTCTGACCTGTAATCACTTTTCTCTACAAGCTTAGATTTTTTGGAAGATCAGATTCAATAAGGTTTTATCCCAAAGGAGTTTTTTCCAAAAATGGAAATAATTATAGATCAGTTTTTCCCTTTTTCTCTTCCCCTTTACATAGAAAGATTTATGTGGTAATATTAAATACAAATCGGTTGCGTAAATGATTTTGATTAAGGAGGAAAAAACACTAAATAAATATAAACAAAAATTGAGGGGAGGATAAAAAGTGCTTCAATATATTCTCAGAAGACTTCTTTATATGATCCCTACCTTAATATTAATCTCTATTCTTGTTTTTGTAGTTATTCAGCTTCCTCCAGGTGATTTTTTAACCTCATATATTGCCCAATTACAACAAAGTGGTGAATCTGTGGATTTAGAAACTATAGCAGCTTTAAAGGCAAGATATGGATTAGATAAACCTCTATGGCAACAATATTTTGTTTGGATTTGGAATATGCTTCATGGTGATTTTGGCCGTTCCCTTTTATGGAATAGGCCAGTAAAGGAATTAATAGGGGAAAGATTGGTATTGACCTTTGTTGTTTCCTTCTGCACTGTTATATTTATTTGGGTAGTATCCTTTATTATTGGAGTTTATGTTGCTACCCATCAATATTCCTTTGGAGACTATGTTGCTGCAATTTTAGGTTATCTTGGTCTTGCTACTCCAAACTTTATGCTTGCTTTAATTATTCTTTGGTTTGCATATGCATATTTTGGACAAAATCTTTCGGGGCTTTTTTCTCCAGAATATTTAGAAGCCCCTTGGAGTTGGGCTAAATTTATAGACATGATGAAACACATATGGGTTCCTGTGATTATAGTGGGAACTAGTGGAACAGCAGGATTGATAAGAACCCTTAGAGCTAATCTTCTTGATGAATTAAATAAGCCCTATGTTCTAACCGCAAGAGCTAAGGGATTGCGAGAATGGAAGCTGATTTTTAAATACCCTTTAAGAATAGCTATGATACCCTTCATAAGTACTGTTGGATGGACCCTTCCCTTTTTAGTTTCTGGCGCTTTAATTAGTTCTATAGTGCTGAATTTACCCATAGTGGGACCTTTATATTTATCCGCTCTACAAAATCAAGACATGTATCTTGCAGGAAGTTTTCTTCTTTTCTTAAGTCTATTAACTCTTTTAGGCACTTTAATATCTGATATCTTGTTGGCATGGGTAGATCCCCGTATAAGGTTTGAATAAGGAGGTAAAGGTTATGGCAGAGCTAGAAAGAAATGAAGTTATGGAAGAAGTATTAATTGAAAAGGAAGAAGCAATATATTTGGCATCTCAGTGGAAGTTGATGTGGTGGAAATTTAAGAGACACAAACTTGCAATTATAAGTGGTATAGTTTTATTAATCTTTTATTTTATTGCTATTTTTGCAGAGTTTGTAGCACCTAATGATCCTTATAAATATGATGTAAGATACATTCTTGCTCCTCCCCAAAGAATAAGATTTATAGATGAGAAAGGTTTCCACTTAAGACCCTTCGTGTATGGTTACAAATTAGAAATTGATCCTGTTACTCTTAGAAGAATATATATAGAAGATAAATCGAAGAAATATCCTATATACTTTTTCGTGAGAGGGACAGAATATAAGTTATGGGGATTATTTAAAACAAATATTCATCTTTTTGGAGTTAAAGAAGGACATCTATTTTTATTTGGGACAGACTCTATGGGAAGAGATCTATTTTCAAGACTTATATATGGAACAAGGATCTCTACAACTGTAGGTTTAGTAGGGGTATTTTTAAGCTTTATTTTTGGAATAATAATTGGGGGAATTTCTGGATATTTTGGGGGAGCCATAGACAATATAATTCAGCGTATAATTGAGGTAATAATGAGTGTTCCAACCTTACCTTTATGGATGGCACTTTCTGCTGCTGTTCCTCCCAATTGGTCTCCTGTAAAAGTTTACTTTGCTATCACAATAATTCTTTCCTTTATTGGATGGACAAATTTGGCTAGGGTAGTTAGAAGTAAATTTTTATCTTTGAGAGAAGAGGATTTTGTAACTGCAGCAAGACTTGCAGGAGCCAGCGAAGCTCGTGTCATTTTTAGACATATGCTTCCCTCCTTCTTAAGTCATATAATTGCATCGATAACTTTAGCTATTCCAGATATGATTATTGGTGAAACTTCATTAAGCTTTTTAGGTTTGGGAATAAGACCTCCTGCTATAAGTTGGGGTGTATTAATACAGGATGCCCAAAACTTTAGAACTGTTGCCCTTTCTCCTTGGCTATTAATTCCTGTTCTTTTTGTTGTTATAGTTGTACTTGCCTTTAATTTTGTGGGAGATGGGCTGAGAGATGCTGCAGATCCCTATGCAAGATAAGGAGGGCAAAAAATGGAAAAGTTATTGGAAATAAAAAATCTTAAAACCTATTTTGTATTAGAGGAAGGGATAGTAAGAGCAGTTGATGGAATAAGCTTTGAGGTTAAGAGGGGAAAGACCTTAGGAGTTGTTGGAGAATCAGGATGCGGGAAAAGTGTTACTGCTTTATCCATACTGAGATTAACAGGAGGGAAAAGTAAAATCGAGGGAAATATTCTTTTTTATAAAGATGAGAATGGGACTGAGGTAATTGATTTAGTAAAACTTGATCCAAGGGGTCGTGAAATGAGGAGTATAAGGGGAAAGGAAATAGCAATGATATTTCAGGAGCCTATGACCTCCTTTTCTCCAGTATATACCATCGGGAATCAAATTATTGAAGCGATAATTCTTCATCAAAAGATGGATAAGAAAAAAGCAAGGGAATCTGCAATAGAACTTCTTAGAGTTGCGGGAATTCCAAAACCAGAGATAAGAATTGATGAGTATCCTCATCAATTATCAGGTGGTATGTTACAGAGAGCTATGATTGCCATGGCTCTTTCTTGTAGACCATCCCTTTTAATAGCAGATGAGCCTACTACAAACTTAGATGTGACAATACAGGCTCAAATTCTTGAACTTATAAAGGAGTTGCAAAAACTTTTTGGTATGGCAGTAATGATTATAACTCATAACTTAGGTGTAATAGCAGAGATGGCAGAGGAAGTAATAGTAATGTATTTGGGAAAAATTGTTGAGAGTGCAAAGGTGGAGGATTTATTTTATGATCCATTACATCCATATACCCAAGCATTATTAGAATCCATTCCCAAAATGGGAAAAAAGACAAAGGAAAGATTGAAGGCGATAAAAGGTATAATTCCAGACCCATATAATCTTCCTTCTGGATGTACCTTTCACCCAAGATGTTCCAGATATGTAAGAGGTCTATGTGATAAAGAGGTACCAGATTTAAAGGAAGTAAAGCCAGGGCATAAAGTGAGTTGCTTACTATATTGAGAGGTGTAGAAAGATGGAAAGATCTATATTATTAGAGGTGAAGAATTTAAAGAAATACTTTCCAATAACTAAAGGATTTTTCAAGAGGGAGATAGGTCAAGTAAAGGCAGTAGATGGGATAAGTTTTTTCATAAAAGAAGGAGAGACCCTTGGACTTGTTGGGGAGTCAGGATGTGGGAAGACCACAACAGGAAAAACAATTTTAAGGGCATATGATCCCACGGATGGAGATATTATTCTTAACTTAGATGGGGTAGCGATAAATGTAGCGAAATTAAGGAAGGAAGAGTTGAAAGAAGTAAGGAGATACATGCAAATGGTATTTCAGGACCCATATTCTTCATTAAATCCCAGGATGACAGTAAGGGAGATAATAGGTGAACCATTATTGGTGAATGGGATAGCAAAGGGGAAGGAGCTTGATGATAGGGTAGCAGACTTAATGAGGAAGGTAGGATTAAGACCTGAATATATGAGGAGATATCCCCATGCCTTTTCAGGAGGTCAAAGGCAAAGGATAAGTATAGCGAGGGCATTAGCATTGAATCCTAAGCTTGTAGTGTGTGATGAGCCAGTATCTGCATTAGATGTATCCATACAGGCACAGGTATTAAACTTATTAAAAGATCTACAAGAGGAGTTTCAATTAACATACCTATTCATATCCCATGATTTAGGGGTAGTGGAGTACATATGTGATAGGGTAGCGATAATGTATGTAGGTAAGATAGTGGAGCTTGCGAAGACAGAGGAGATATTCGAGAATCCAAAGCATCCATACACAGAGGCATTATTATCAGCGGTACCGAAGCCAGATCCGAAGTATAAGATAAGGAGGATACTATTGAGAGGGGATGTACCCGACGCGTCAAATCCGCCATCAGGATGTTATTTCCATCCCAGATGCAACTATGCAAAAGAGATATGTAAGGAGGTGATGCCAAATTTAGAGGACATAGGAGGGAAACATTATGTAGCGTGTCATTTTTCCAAAGAGTTAAGTTTGAGAGGGGTATTAAGTATATAGAAAAGGGGGAGAAAATATGAAGGTTTTGAGATTTCTCTTAATTTTCCTTTTATTAAGTGTATTAATAGTAAGTGAAGTAGCGATAGGACAAAAGAGATACAAAGAGGCACCAATGCTTACAGAATTAGTTAAGGCTGGAAAGCTTCCTCCTGTAGAGCAGAGATTGCCTAAGAATCCTATAGTTGTGAAACCTATGGAAAAGGTTGGAAAATATGGGGGAACTTGGAGAAGAGCTTGGCTTGGTGCTGGAGATAGATGGGGAATTGCAAAATTGTGTTATGATGCTAATAACCTTTTCCGTTGGAGTAGAGATGTAAAACCTACACCATGGCTTGTGGATAAATATGCAGTATCTCCTGATGGAAGAGTTTATACTTTCCATCTTAGAGAGGGATTAAAATGGTCCGATGGTACACCTCTTACCACTGATGATGTAATGTTCTGGTACGAGGATATTATTTTGAACGAGGAACTAACTCCAACATATCCTGCTGCTCTTCTCTCTGGAGGGGAGAAAGCAAAATTTGAGAAAATTGATACCTACACCTTTAGAATTACCTTTAAAAATCCAGCTCCATTATTTATTTATAACTTTGCAGCACAAGGATGGTTTATAGATCACCGTTTTGGTTCCCTTGGATATTATGCTCCTAAACATTATCTGAAGCAGTTCCATCCTAAGTATACTCCTAAGGAACAGTTGGAGGCTATGGCAAAGAAAGAAGGATTTTCAAAGTGGTATGAATTATTCCAATTTAAGATTGATTATATTCAAAATCCAGAACTTCCCACAATGTCACCGTGGAAAGTGGTAAGTAAAAGTCCCAATGAACCTGTCTACATAATGGAACGAAATCCCTATTATCCAGTGGTAGATACAGAGGGGAATCAATTACCCTATATTGATAGAGTTGTTCACTACTTGGTAAGTGATGCAGAAATGATCAATATGAAGGCAATAGCAGGAGAAATAGATATGCAGACAAGGCATATTAGACTTCCTAATTATACATTATTCATGCAAAATAAAGACAAGGGTGGATATAGGGTATTGAGATGGGGTTCTGGGGTAGGAGCAGATCCCGCTCTTTATCTTAACCAGAATGTTAAAGATCCTGTAAAGAGAAAATTATTCCAGGATATAAGATTTAGGCAAGCTTTATCTTTAGCAATAAATAGGGACGAAATAAACAAGATGCTTTACTTTGGATTAGGAACCCCAATGCAGGCAGCAATACCAAAGGGTGGAGCATATTACGACTCAGTATGGGAAAAAACTTATTCTCAATATGATCCAGCAAGAGCTAAAAGAATCTTAGATGCTATGGGATTGAAAGTTGGAAAGGATAGATATAGGATTGGACCCGATGGAAAGACTATAGAATTAATTATTGATTTCACAACATATCCAGGAAATGCTAATATGCAATGTATGGAGTTAATTAAGAGCTATTGGGAAGCTATTGGGATAAAGACCATTGTGAGGCAAATCGAAAGGAGTCTATATACCACCAATTGTAATTCTGGTGATATTGAAATTGGAGTATGGACCATGGATCGTTGCTCTAACTTTGTTTTAAGTCCTGGAAGAATTCTTGGAACAATAACTGATGGGCCATGGGCACCGTTATATGCTCAATGGTATTCCACAAAGGGAGCATCAGGAGAGGAGCCTACTGGAGATATTAGAAGGATATATGATCTTTGGGACGAGGTAAATAGAACTATAGATGCAAAGCAAAGAGATAAACTTATTAGAGAAATTGTTGCTCTACATAGGAAAAATATCTGGATTATTGGGACCGTAGGAGCCCCACCTCAGTTAGTTATTGTAAAGAATAATATGAAAAATGTACCTGAGTATGCAATTTGGGATGATCCATTAAGATCTCCATTAATCTCCTATCCAGAACAGTTCTATTTCGAATAAACCCGATTATTGGAGATCCCAAACTGGGATCTCCTTTTTAAAAAATTATTTCAAAACATTTGCGCAATGCTTTAGAGAATTAAAATAAATAAGGAGGGGTTTTAAATGTATAAAAAATTTTTAATTCTCACTTTAGTTTTTCTTCTTTTAAGTATACTGTCAATTTCTGCTTCTGATCCTTTAGATTTTTCTGCAATTTTGAGTTTTGAGAATGGCTCCTTGGATAATTTTACTCCTCTTGGAGAAAAAGTTAAGATTTTGAGTGTTAAAGATGTGGCTTTTGATGGGAAATATTCTCTTAAGGTTGAAAATAGAGCCTCTACATGGGATGGATGCGAAGTAGATTTTACAGGAAATTTAGTCTCAGATATTCCATATCAAGTTTCTGCAATGGTATATCATACTGGAAAATCTCCTCAACCTTTTCAAATTATTGCATGTGTTAAAGATCTAATGGGAGAAAGATTTGAATTTGTAGGAGAAGCAATCGTAATGCCAAAGACATGGAAAAAAGTCTCAGGGGAATTTAAACTTTCCTATTATGTTTTATTGACTAAAGCTTCCTTTTTTATTGTATCTCCAAATGAGATAGGATTTGATTATTATGTAGATAAATTTCAAGTATTAGGTCCCAACAAGGTAGAAGTTCCAGGTCTTCTTGTAAATTCCACCTTTGAATCAGGAACTCCTGAAGGATGGGAGCCTCGTGGAGATAAAGTTGAGATTCTTTCATCGAAAGAAGTTGCCCATAGTGGAGATTATTCTTTATTCACAAAGGGTAGATCAAAGGGTTGGCATGGAGCTCAATTGAATGTATCAAAGAAACTTCAACCTGGAAGAACCTATAGTATTTCTGTATGGGTATATCAAAAGTCAGGATCTGACCAAAAAATAACCCTTACTATGGAGAGAAAATATAATGTTGATGCAGATACAAGGTATGATACTATTGTTTGGCAGAAAAATGTTCCCAATAATACTTGGGTAGAGCTTACAGGTTCATATAGTGTTCCTACTGGTGTAAATATTGAAAAATTACTTTTATACGTGGAATCACCAAATGCTACTTTAGAGTTCTTTATCGACGATATAAAGATTGTGGATAAAAGGGCTACAGCTGCAAATCCAGAACCAGAAATTCCTTCTCTTTATTCCTTATACGAGGAATATTTTAGTATAGGAACTGCTATTCCCTACTCAGTTTTAACCAACCCCACAGAAGCAAGTATGGTAGCAAAACATTTTAATAGTATTACACCAGAAAATGAGATGAAACCTGATGCAATTCAACCAAGGGAAGGAGAATTTAATTTTACAAAGGCTGATGCTTATGTAAAATTTGCTGAAGAAAAAAATATAAAGGTTCGAGGGCATACCTTAGTATGGCATCAACAGACACCTTCATGGTTCTTTATGGATAAAGAGGGGAAGCCTGTATCTAAGGAGGTTCTCTTACAACGGCTTGAAAAGCATATTAAAACTCTTGTGGGAAGGTATAAAGGAAAGATTTATGCTTGGGATGTTGTAAATGAAGCAATAGATCCTTCTCAGCCAGATGGATATAGAAGAAGTAAATGGTATGAAATAATTGGACCTGAATATATAGAAAAAGCCTTTATTTGGGCCCACGAGGCAGATCCAAATGCAAAACTCTTTTACAATGATTATAATACTGAAGATATTAGGAAGAGGGAGCTAATTTATAAGTTAGTAAAGAGTTTAAAGGAAAAGGGAATTCCTATTCATGGAATTGGAATACAAGGACATATAAATATTAGCTGGCCAAAAGTTTCTGAAATGGAAAATACTATTCAGCTATTTAGTACAATTCCTGGAATTGAGATTCATATTACAGAGCTTGATATGAGTGTTTATACTGAACCTGGGGTTGAATATCTAAAACCACCAAGAAATCTAATGATTAGCCAAGCATATAGATATAAAGCAATATTTGATATGCTTAAGAAGTATAAGAATATAGTTACAAATGTAACCTTCTGGGGATTAAAGGATGATTATTCTTGGCTTACTGTAAATAGGGGTAGAAATGATTATCCTCTTCTTTTTGATAAAGATTACCAGGCAAAATTAGCATATTGGGCTTTAGTAGAGCCAAAGGTATTACCACCTTTAACCCAACAGGGATCTATTGTGAAGGGAACGGCAGTAGTAGATGGAAAAGAAGATGAAGCATATAATATTTCCAAACCTATTGTAATAACCTCCGAAGGAAAGGGTATTGCTTCAGTTAAGACTCTTTGGGGACCAAGAAGTATATTTATCTTTACAGAGATATATGATACCTCAAAGGATGCTAATGACAGTTTTACAGTATTTTTTGATCAAAATAATGCAAAATCGCCTTATCTCCAAATTGATGATATCTATTTAACAGTTAACCGAGATGGAAAATTTGAAAGTAATTTTGCTCCAGCAGTAAAAGGAGTTGCTATAAAGGAAATTGAGAAGGGATATATAGTTGAGGCAGAAGTTGTAATTTTTGGAACAACTCTTGAGAGGGGTAAAAAGATAGGGATAGATTTTGCAATAAAAGATCAGGATAAAATTGTAAGCTGGAGTGATACCTCTAACCAACAAAGGTCCCACACTGTAAGATATGGAACCTGTGAACTTGAAGAGGCAGGAAAACTTGCTGTTGCAAAGAAGGGGACTCCCATAATAGATGGAGATATGGATGATATATGGAGAAATACTCCGGAATATGTGACAGATAGTTATGTACAAGGGGAAAAGGGGAAAGTTGCCTATGCAAAATTTAGAGTATTATGGGATGAAACAAGTATTTATGTATATGCAGAGGTATATGACTCACTGCTAAATAAAGCTAATGCTAATCCATGGGAGCAAGATTCTCTTGAAATATTTATTGATGAGGATAATTCAAAGAGATTGTCTTACGATTCCAATGATGCTCAATATAGAGTAAATTTTGATAACATGCAAACTTTTGGAACTAACGCATCTTCTGATCGTTTTGAAACTGCAACAAAGAAGACAGATTTTGGATATATTGTAGAAGCGAAAGTTAAGATGAAAGAAGTAAAATTAGAGGCAGGAAAGGTTATAGGATTTGATATACAGATCAATGATGCTGATGCTTCAGGTTCAAGGGTTGGAATAATTGCTTGGAATGAAATGGAGAATATCAATTGGCAGAACCCATCAAGCTTTGGAAATCTAAGGTTAGAACAATAAATTAATATATACCTAAGCCCCCTGAAATTCTTCAGGGGGCTTTATTTTTTTATATAAAAATATATAATTAAATGTTTCTAAGAAATAAATTTAAAGGTGAATTTATGAAAAGGCTGAAAAGGTATATTAAAGATAATTTACATTTTTTTATTATTGCTATTTTCTCTGCAATTTTATCTCTTTCTTTAGATATGTTTAACCCCAGAATTATAAGGGAAATAATAGATAAAGTAATTCTTGATGATAAATTAGATTTATTCCCTAAGCTTTTATTCTTCTTAATCTTTATTACCATATCTAGAGTAGTGTTGGGATATTTAAAGGAATATTTTATGGATTTAGGAGGTTCAAGACTTGCTTATGAATTAAGAAGGGATCTTTTTGAACATCTTCAAAGTTTGCCTTTTTCTTTCTATGACAAGATAAATACAGGAGAACTTATGTCAAGGATAAAGGAGGATATTGAGAATGTATGGTTTACTTTTGGATTTGGATTAGTTTTCTTTATAGAACAGGTTTTCTACTTTATAGTTGCAAGTATTATTCTTATGATAATTAATTGGAAATTAACTTTAATTATTCTTAGCCTCATGCCCATTGTAGGTTATATTGCTTACAGACTTGAAAGGGAGAATGATGAGGTATATGGAGAAATTTCAGATCAAGGAGTAAGATTAAATACTACTGCTCAAGAGGATATAGCAGGAATTAGAGTTGTTAAATCTTTTGGAAGGGAAAAATTTGAGATGGAGAAATTTTTCAAGGAGAATAGGAAAAACTATGAATTAAATGTAAAACAGTCAAAGATATTTGCAAAATATTTTCCTTGGATGGATTTCTTCACAAATATTTCCATTGCTCTTGCTATAACCTTTGGAGGTTTATTAGTAATTGGAGATAGGATGTCTATTGGCACTTTAGTTGCCTATTCTGGTTATGTGTCTATGATTGTTTGGCCAGTAAGACTGGGAGGGTGGTTGGTAAATATGCTTGCTCAGTGTAGTGCTTCGTTAAAAAAAATAGAAAAGCTATTTAGAGAAAAATCTGAAAAAATCTCTATGGGAGATCCCATAGAGATCAGTGAAATTAAGGGAGATATAATCTTTAAGAATGTTTCCTTTAAGTATAAAGATGAATACGTTTTGAAAAATATAAGTTTCCATGTAAGGCCTGGAGAGACCCTTGGAATTATGGGACTTACTGGTGCTGGAAAAACAACTCTTATTAATTTATTAGGAAGATTTTATGAGTCATGGGAAGGAGAAATACTAATAGACGGAATAGATATAAAAAGTATTGATTTAAGAATTCTAAGAAAGAATTTATCCTATGTTCCTCAAGATGTTTTCCTCTTTTCCGAGACTATAAAGGAAAATCTTTGCTTGGGAAAAAATATAAAAGAAGAAAAAATATTTCAGGTTTTAAAGGATACAAGGGCATATAATTTTGTTAAAAATCTTCCTGAGAATTTAGAAACGGTAATTGGGGAAAGGGGATTAGGACTTTCTGGAGGACAAAAACAGAGATTAACAATTGCAAGGGCTTTAATAAGACCATCTAAGATACTCATATTAGATGATGCTACTTCTTTCTTGGATATGGAAACAGAACTTTTTATACAAAAGTCTTTAAAAAAATATAGGGGAATTACAAAGATAATTATAACTCATAGAGTTTCCGCTGTTAAAGATGCTAATGAGATAATCATTCTTGAAAAAGGAGAAATAGTCGAGAGGGGAAATCATGAGGAGCTATTAAGGAGAAAGGGCAAGTACTATGAAATATATCAAGAGCAGCATGGGAATTATGTATTTATGGAGGAGGATTTGGTATAGATGCCTTATAGTTTAAGGGAAGATGAGAAATTAGAAGAAAAAGTCAGTTTTGAAATATTAAAGAGACTTTTTAAATATCTAAAGCCTTTTAAAAAGGAAATTTTTATAGTTCTTCTTTTCATATTTATAGTAATGTTAGTAGATCTTGCGAATCCATATTTCATGAAACTTGCTATTGATAAATATATAAAAAATAAAGATTCAAAGGGTTTAATCTCTGTTGGGATAATAGTTTTGATATTAAACTTAATATCTGTTTTCTCAGCAAAAAGGAGAACGGAGAGAATGGCCAATATTACCCATAGTGTTCTTTTAAATATAAGGCAGGACTTATACAATCATATTCAAAAACTTTCCTTTAACTTTTTTGATGAAAGACCTGTGGGAAAAATATTAGCAAGAATAATAGGAGATGTAAATTCTCTAACTAATTTATTCAATATGAGTATAACAAATTTAATTCCTGACATTGCAACTATTATTGCTACTTCTTGTATAATGTTTTATCTTAATCCAAAGCTTACCTTATATGGTTTAAGTACATTACCTTTCTTAGTGATAACCCTTTTTTCAATTCAAGTTATAAGTAGAAGAAGATGGCAAGTAGTAAGAAAGAAAAATTCAACTCTTAACGCCTTCACCCATGAGAATTTCTCTGGAATAAGAGTGGTTAAATATTTTACAGCAGAAAAATATAGAAAAAAGCTATTTTCTGAGCTGGCATGGGAGGTTAGAGAGGCTTTTGTTAAAGCGGTAAGGATTAATGATATGTTCTGGCCTATAGTGGAATTTTCTTGGGGTATCGGGACATTTATTACCTTTTATTTTGGTATAAAAATGATACATTCTGGAAATATTACCATAGGGCTTCTTATCGCCTTTATCAATTATATATCTATGTTTTGGAGACCTATTATGAATCTCAGCAATTTTTATAACAGTCTCATTACTGGTATGGCAAGTGCTGAAAGAATTTTTGAGATTATGGATATTGAGCCTGCTATTTTGGAAAGGGAAAATGCTTTAGAGTTGGATATTAAAGGAGAAATTGAGTTTAAAAATGTATCTTTTTCCTATGATGGAAGAAAGAAAGTTTTAGATGATGTAAGTTTCAAAATAAAACCTGGAGAGAAAATTGCTTTAGTAGGGCATACAGGTGCTGGAAAGACTACTATTGTAAATTTAATATGTAGATTTTATGATCCTCAAGAGGGAGAGATTCTAATTGATGGAGTTAATATAAAAGATATAAAATTAGAAAGCTTAAGAAAGCAAATTGGAGTAATGTTTCAAGATACTTTTTTATTCTCAGGTAGTGTATTGGATAATATTAAATATGGAAATCTTGATGCTAATTATGAGGAAATAGTGGAAACTTCCAAAAAGGTCTATGCTCATAACTTTATTACTTCTCTTGAGAAGGGATATGAGACCGATGTGCAAGAAAGGGGGATAAGACTTTCTACAGGACAAAGACAGCTCATTTCCTTAGCAAGAACCTTAATTGCAAATCCTAAAATTCTAATTCTTGATGAAGCAACATCAAGTATAGATACCTATACAGAGAGACTTCTCCAAAAGGGGATAGAGAGATTATTGGAAGGGAGAACATCTATTATTATTGCCCATAGGCTTTCCACAGTGCAAAATGCAGATAGGATATTTGTTGTCGAAAATGGGAAAATTGTAGAGATGGGTACCCATGATGAGCTTATGGAAAATAAAGGTATCTATTATGAGATGTTTACATCTCAATTTAAATATTGGGAGGAAAAGGAGAAGGAAATTATCTCTTAATTATACCTCAATCCCCATAAGTTGTAGAAGAATAACTATTTGTCCCACATGATAACAATCATGGCTAAGAACACCATAAAGGTTTTCTTCTAATGTGCCATATTCTCCAAAGGGTTTATCTAAGTCTTCATCAGTTTTGTTACTTAGAAGAGTAATTAACTTTTCATGGGAATTTTTCAATTTTTCTACTATATCTTTCCATTCTTTTTCCGATACTTCTTCAGGAGTTTTAAATTCTTCTTCAGAGGTTGGTTCTTTTCCTTCTAAAAGATTTACTAAATATTCCTTTCCAAAAATTAAATGATTTATGATTTCCCAAATAGAATGTATCTTATTTTGTTTCCAAATAGCCTCCTTTACAGAAACCTTTTCAAGAATATCTAAAACTGAGTGGGACCAAAGTCCAGCATCTTTTTGAAAAGCCTTATTTAAATAATTAATAAGATTTTCTATTCTTGATTTGCTCATATAAGGCCCTCCCTTTTAGTTTTTTATCCATCTAATTAAATTGTAGCATAATTTAATAAAAGATGTTATCCTAATATAAGAAAATTTGGAGGGAATTTTTATGGTAAATGTAAATATAGAAAATAATGAAAAAGAGTCTTTTGAAGATATTGTTAAAAGTATATCTAAAATTTTGAAAAGAAATTTAAAAATTCATATATCCTTAGAAAAATTAAATAGATTAACTTATAAAGAAGAGGTCATTTCAAATAAAAAAATCTCAATTCCTATTAAAACTACATATTTTTCTTTTATGCTTACTGGGGTGGGAATAGAAAGAGATCTTAATAATAAAGATATTGAGTTTCTTAAAATTTTAGCCCTACTTATTAAAGGATATTTGGAAAAAGAAGAGGCAAAGATTTTAAAAGATCTCACCCTTTCCTTTATATCAAAAAGAAATATTAATGAACTCTTTAAAGAGATCCTTGAAAAATTAGAGAAAATTATACCTTATACATCAGCAAGTATAGGACTTTTAGAAGATGATACCCTAAAATATTTATCCTTTCGAGGATACGAAAAATATAAAGCAGATAAATTTATGAGTTCTTTTAATATGAGAAGAGAAGATTTTTATACTCTTGATACTGTCTTAAAGACTAAAAAACCTCTTCTTATAGAGGATACAAAGGATTATCCCTTTTGGGTTTATATTCCAGAAACTGCCTGGATAAGATCTTTTCTAATGATTCCCATAATCTATGAAGGTGAAATTACTGGAATCATAAGTTTTGATAGCGATAAAGCTTATACTTTTTCTAAGGAAGATATTGAAAAAATGAGTTCTTTTATCCCAATTTTTGCTCTTTCCTTAGAAAATGCAAAACTTTATGAATCTCTTAAGAGGGAGTTAGAGGAAAAAGTAATTATTGAAAAAAGACTGAAATCATCCCTTTATCAGGTAATAAAAATAGCATCAGATTTGGTAGAAATAAAGGATCCTTATACTGCAGGACATCAAAAGAAGGTGGCAAGAATTTCTGTAGTTATTGGAAGAGAAATGGGATTACCTCAAGAAAAAGTTAGATATATTGCGATATGTGCTCTTCTTCATGATATTGGAAAGATTGCTATCCCCTCGGAAATACTCAATAAACCATCCGCTTTAAATCCTCTTGAAAGAAGACTTGTAAATATTCATTCTGAGATAGGATATAATATTCTCAAAAAGATAAATATATTGGGAGAAGTTGCACCTGTAATATATCAGCACCATGAAAGATGGGATGGTTCTGGATATCCATTAGGATTGAAGGATGATGAAATACTTCTTGAGGCAAGGATTATTGCGGTAGTAGATGTATTTGAGGCTATGACTTCTCATAGACCTTATCGCCCTGCTTTGCCTTTAGAATCTGCAATAAAAGAAATTTTAGATAAAAAGGGTATTCTTTATGATCCATTGGTAGTGGATGCTTTTATCCAAGCCTTAAAAAATGGGAAAATAAGAATATGAAGAAAAGATAGTTACCATAAAGGATATAGCAAGAGAGGCAAAGGTAAGTCCTACTAATGTCTCAAATGTGATTCATAAAGAAAAGGATAGAATTATAATTTCTAAAAATCTTCTGATTGTAAAGACTTCAGATCAAAGAGAGCTCAAATTCATGAAAAATTTAGAATTGTTTTAAGGAGTTATTCCTGAAAAATCATTTAGTGGAAAAGTTGCTCTTAAAAAGCCTATTTCTACAAGTGGCTACCAAGATGTTTATATTCTAAGATATATAGTAGCTGAAGGAATTAAAAGCTATTTGGAAGGAAAAAGCCTTTATATATTCTAAAGAGAGGTTAAAATATATACAAAATTATACTGATCCTTGTATCAGACTTATCCATTTCTTTTAGCATGGAATAGAGAGATATCATATGGAAAATTTCTATTAAGGTAAATGAAAGAAGAGAAAAAAGCCTCCTTTTATTCAGGAGGCTTTTTATATTACTTCTTCAAGTTTTACTGGTCTTTTTTCTTTAAAACTTCTCTTAGCAGCTAAGGAAACTCTTAAAGATTCTAAGGCATCCTTAGGTCCTGGAGAAGGCTTTCTTCCTTCTGAAATTGCTTTAAAGAAGGCTTCAATTTCTAATTTATATGCATCTTTGAATCTATCCATAAAGAAATAGTATTGATCCGCATAATGTCCTTTATCAGTAAAATGCCAGAGATGAGTCTTAGGAAGATCCTCTAATACAATTTTCCCCTTTTCTCCATGAATCTCTACTCTGATATCGTATCCATAGATTGCCCTTCTCGAATTCTCAATAACTCCTAAGGCACCATTTTTAAATCTTAATAAGGTTATTGCAGTATCTACATCCTCCAATTCTCCAATTTTGGGATCTATTAAAACATTTCCCCATGCTACCACTTCATCTACTTCTCCCATTAAGAATCTTGCTACATCGAAGTCATGGATTGCCATGTCTACAAATATTCCTCCAGAAACTTTTAAATACTCCAAGGGAGGAGGAGCTGGATCCCGGGTCAAGCTTGAGAACTGTTCTAAGTTTCCTAACTTTCCCTCTTCAATTAATTCCTTTGCCTTTGAATAAGAAGGGTCATATCTTCTTTGAAATCCAATTTGAAAGGGAACGTTCATTTCTTCGACAATTTTTACAGCCTCCTCTGTTTCCTGAAGATCAAGAGCTATTGGCTTCTCACAAAATATTGCCCTTTTATTTTTTGCAGATAATTTTATATAATGGGCATGGGTGTTTGTGGGTGTTACAATTATTACTGCTTCCACATTAGGCTCTAATATTGCAGATTCAGGATCATCAGAAGCTCTTTCTGCCTTTGCAAAAACTTGGGCCCTTTTTGCATATTCTAATATAGGATCTGCTACTACAACCACTTTGACATTGGGAAGAGAACTTAAATTTTTGGCATGTTCCTGTCCCATTCTTCCTGCCCCTAAAAGAGCCACACCTATCCTTTCCATTTTTCCCTCCTAAATTCCCATAATATTATATCCTGCGTCAACATAAATAACTTCACCAGTAATTCCTGAGGAAAGATTGCTAAGTAAAAAACTTGCAGTATCTCCAACTTCTCTGTGTTCAATATTTCTTTTTAATGGAGCCCTTTCTTTATGATATTCTAAAATGTCGGTAAATCTGGAAATTCCCCTCGCAGCTAAGGTACTTAATGGCCCAGCAGATATAGCATTTACTCTAATATTATCTTTTCCGAGCTCATATGCTAAATACCTAACCGAAGATTCCAATGCAGATTTTGCAATCCCCATTACATTATAATTTGGAATTACCTTTTCAGAACCATAATATGTTAATGTAATAATGCTTGATGGAGAATTTAATATTCTTCGAAATAATCGACTCATAGAGATAAAAGAGTAAACACTTATCTCCATAGCAATTTTAAAAGCTTCCTTAGATGTTTCTAAAAAAGGAGATTTTAAGGCCTCAGTGGGAGCGTATGCGATAGAATGGACAAAACCATCAATTTTTCCTACATTTTTTTCTATTTCTTCTACAGCTTTTTCTATATTTCCATCATCTGAAACATCGCACTCTACTAATAAAGTTTTTTGGGGAAGTTCTTTTACTAATTCTTCTACATTATCTTTAAATCTTTCATTTTGATATCCTATTATTACTTCTCCTCCAAATTTTACAATAGATTGAGCAATCGCCCATGCAATACTTTTCTTGTTAGCCACATTAAAAACTGCAATTTTCTTCCCTTCTAACATATAAGCCCTCCTTTCTTTTTTAATATATTAAACTTTTATTAAAAAACTTGCAACCTTCAAAAGATTTATATAGAATATAAACTCAAAAGAGAAATTTCAATGGCGAAATAAGAGGGATGCTCATTATAAATTACACTTCTTCCCTACAGAAAGGAGTGAAAATCTGATTAAAGAATTTCAAGGTAAAATTCCAAAGATCTCCGAGGATACTTATATCTCAGAAGAAGCAGTAATCATCGGTGATGTTATTTTAGAAAGAGGAGTAAGTATATGGCCCTTTGCAGTATTAAGGGGAGATTTAGATAGAATTTATGTTGGCCCATATACCAATATTCAAGAGGGCACGATTGTACATGTAGATAAAGGATTCCCCGTTGAAATTGGGGAAAATGTAGTTATTGGACATTCTGCAATAATTCATGGATGTAAAATTGGAAATAATTCTCTTATTGGTATGAGGGCAGTAATTTTAGATGGTGTAGAAATTGGAGAAAGATGTATTATTGGAGCAGGAGCTTTAATTCCTCAAGGTAAAAAAATTCCTCCAGATTCTTTGGTATTGGGAATCCCAGGCCAGATTGTTCGACAGGTAAGAGGGGAAGAATTGGAAAAAATTAAAGAAAATATAAGATTATACTATGAACTAAGTAAATTATATAGGAGGTGAAGCTTTATGCCAAAGACCTATCTTATGATTCCTGGCCCAACACCTGTGCCCAATGATGTCCTAAGGGAAATGTCTCGAGAAATGATCAACCATAGGGGACCAGATTTTGCTAAATTAATATCTGAGACAACTGAGCTTTTAAAGAAGGTATTTAAAACTAATAATGACTGTTTTATACTAACCGCATCAGGAACAGGCGCCATGGAAGCTTCGGTAGTAAATTTCTTTTCCCCTGGAGACAAAGTAGTTGTGGGAGTATGTGGAGTATTTGGGGAAAGATATGCCCAAATATGTTCTGCCTATGGACTTAATGTTGTGAGAATAAAACCCCCTTTAGGTAAAGGAATCGAAGCTAATGATTTAGAGAAGGTTCTTGAGGAAAATCCTGAAACAAAGGGAGTTTTTCTAACCCATAATGAAACCTCTACAGGAGTCACCTTAGATTTAAAAGAGCTTGCACCTGTTGTAAAAAGAAGGGGTATATTATTATTGATAGATGCAGTAAGTTCTCTTGGGGCTATTGATCTTCCCACTGATGAGTTAAATATAGATGTAGTAGTTTCTGCATCTCAAAAGGCTTTAGAAGCCCCCCCTGGTATAAGTATGATCACCGTAAGTCCCCTGGCTTGGGAATATTATGAAAAGGCAAAACTTCCCAAATTTTATTGGGACCTTAAAAAGGCTAAAAAGTCCTTAGAGAAGGGGGCAACTCCCTTTACTCCTGCGATTCCACAGATTTTTGCCTTAAGAAAATCTTTAGAAAATATTCTTTCAAGAGGATTAGAGAATAATTTTAAAAGACATATCATGTTGGGTAGCGCTGTTAGAAAAGGGATTACCTCTCTTGGTATTTTTAAACTTCTTGTAGATGAGAGATATGCTTCTAATACAGTGACGCCAGTAATTCCTCCACCTGAAATTAACCCTGACGAGATGAGGAAGAAGTTAAGACAGGAATTTGGAGTAGTTTTAGCGGGAGGACAAGGAGAATTAGAAGGAAAGATCTTTAGAATTGGACATTTAGGTTATATTGAACCTTCAGATATTCTTGTTACTTTATCCTCTATAGAAATTATATTAGAAAGAATGGGATATAATGAAATCAGGGGAAAGGCAGTTGAATCAGCAGAGAAAGTATTCTTAGAAGGTTAGGAGGGATAATTATTATGGAAAAAATTTTAGTATCAGATCCTATAGCAGAGCAGGGTATAGAAAAATTAAAGGAATTTTTCTATGTAGATTATAAACCTGGAATATCTAAAGAGGAACTTTTAAAAATTATAAAGGAATACTCAGGATTAGTGGTTAGATCTGAAACAAAGGTAACGAAAGATATTATAGAGGAGGGAAAGAATTTAAAAGTTATAGGAAGGGCTGGGGTAGGGGTAGATAATATCGATGTGGAGTATGCCACAAGAAAAGGAATTTTAGTTATAAATGCCCCAGAAGGAAATACCATTTCTGCTGCAGAACATACTTTTGCATTGATTTTAAGCTTAAGTAGAAAGATCCCTCATGCTTTTTATTCTTTGAAGGAGGGAAAATGGGAGAGAAAAAAATTTATAGGACATGAACTTTACAACAAAACCTTAGGATTAATAGGGCTTGGAAGAATTGGATCTGAAGTAGCCAAAAGAGCAAAAGCTTTTAAAATGAAAGTAGTTGCCTATGATCCTTTTATTTCCATTGAAAGGGCAAGGGAATTGGAAGTGGAGCTTGTAGATAATCTTGATGAGCTTTTGAAAATCTCTGATTATGTATCTTTACATCTTCCTTTAACCTCTGAAACAGAAAATCTTATAGGAAAAAGAGAACTTAGCTTAATGAAGCCTACTGCTTATTTAATTAATTGTGCTCGAGGAAAACTTGTAGATGAAGATGCATTATACAATGCATTAAAAGAAGGAAGAATTGCTGGATGTGCTTTAGATGTATTCAGTAAAGAACCTATAGACCCTAATAATCCATTATTAACACTGGATAATGTAGTATTGACTCCACACTTAGGAGCTTCTACTCAGGAAGCTCAAGAAAAAGTAGCGTTAATTGTAGCAGAGGAAATAATAAAATACTTTAAGGGTGAGCCAGTATTGAATGCAGTTAATCTTCCTATTGTAATAAGTGAAGATTTATTGCCCTATGTAAAATTAGGAGAAAAGCTTGGTAGATTTTTAGCTCAACTTACCGATTCCAATCCTGAGGAATTAGAAATTCACATCTGTGGAGAACTCTCCCAAAAAATTGAAACTTCTCTTTCTGCTGCGGTGGTAAAGGGATTTTTAGAGCCTATCCTTATGGAATCTATAAATTTTATTAATGCCCTTACCTTAGCGAAGGAAAGAAAACTAAAAATAAAGGAGATAAGGACTCAAGAGACAGAAGTATATAGAAGTCTTATAAAACTTCAATTAAAAACAGAAAGGGGATTTTTGGAACTTTCTGGTACAATAAATAGAGGACAGGAAAGGATAGTAAAAATTCAAGATTATTATATTGACTTAAACTTAGCTCCATACCTTCTTATTGCCTTTCATACCGATAAACCTGGAATTATAGGAAGGGTTGGAAGCATATTAGGCAAAGAAAATATAAATATTGCTGCAATGCAGGTGGGAAGAAAGGAAATAGGTAAAGAAGCAGTTATGGTTTTAATTGTAGATAATCCAGTTTCTCCTTCAGTTTTAAATGAGCTAAAGTTTGTAGAGAATATCCATAAAGTTTATTATGTATGCCTTTAATCATTTCTTATGGGACTTTCAAAAGGCTTAATTCAGGTGTATACAGGAGATGGAAAGGGGAAAACTACTGCTGCTTTAGGACAAGCATTGAGGAGTGTTGGACATGGCCTTTTGATTCTTTTTGCCCAATTTATAAAGGGAAATAGTTTTACAGGAGAAGTTTTTTCCACAAAATATCTTCCCAATTTTACCCTTTGGCAGTTTGGTAGGGATTGTAGATTTTCTTCAGCAATTAGAGACAATCTTATTCTATGCATTGAATGTGGAGAGTGTTTAATTGGGAAAGAAGGACCTACAGATCTCGATAAAGAGATCATAAGTAAAGGATGGAGAAAAATTAAAGATGCAATTTATAACCAAAAATTTGATATTATTGTATTAGATGAAATAAGTTTAGCTGTAAATTTTAAACTTATTCCCTTAGAAGAGTTAATAGAAGTTTTAAAAAATAAACCTTCTTCAATAGAGATAATACTTACAGGAAGAGATATGCCAGAAGAGATTATCACTATTGCAGATCTTGTAACAGAAATGAAAGAAATAAAACATCCATATAAAAAGGGAATTTCTGCTCGTTGGGGGATTGAGTATTAAAATCTAATGGTTCCAGTTAACTTATATTGTTGTTTCTGTGCCTCCCCCGAGCTTATAAAGGGAGCCAATAGAGTACCAAAATCTATTTGAAGAATATTTAATTTTAAGCCTATTCCAAAAGTATAATTTAAAGGATTTGTAATATCCCCCATTGATCCCCATCTTAAAGCTAAAAAGCCTCCAATCCACTGTTCCAATCCAAACCTTAAATAATTCCAAATATTCTCCTGATTAGATTTTTCTATATCTATCAAATCTACAAACAAATTTGTCCCCTCAAAAGGTTTTAAGCTTAATCCCATCGCATATCCCTCAGGTAATGTAACTAAAATTTCCTTTTCAGAAAATTTTCTAAAATTAAGTCCATATCCTACAATTCCTGCTTTGATAAACCCCCAAAGATCCAATAAAATTCCTAAATTTCCTTTTAATGTATTGTTCTCTTTATCTAAATATTGGAAGCTTGCCCCAAAATATATATGGGAAGTTAGTGGAAAAGCAAGAGCAGTTTTCCAATTTTGGAAAATATAAGAATTATTTTCTTTATTATATATTAAATCTACCGAAAGAGCAAAAAATGAAGTCGAAGGATAAAAATAACTCAATTTTAAATTAGGATTATTCTCTAAGGGATAATCAAAGGTAAGAGAAAGCTGAGGAAATTTTTTCAAAGCCAATGTTGCGGGATTGAAAAAGTAGGTTTCTCCATTACTATCTAAGGTAACAAAGATTCCTCCCATACCAAAGGATTTTGCATCTAAATTTTCTGTAGTAGTTTGAGAAAAAATTATATTAATAAGTAACATAATAAATAAAATTATGTTTATAATCTTTATAAAAACTTTTTTCATTATCTCACCTCCATATCTTTACTCCAATTCCTTTATAAACTTTAATTATAAAAAGTCAGTGATTATTGTCACAAAAATTATGTGATATTTGACACAATTTTTTATATAACTTATTATAAGCAAATAAAGGGAAAAAATAAAATGGAAAAAATTGGTTTTTCTTTAACATCTTTAAAGAAGGTATTAACGATAAAAGCCCTTGATATTGCAAAGGAAAAGGGAGCAGGAGTGGTAGAACTCTTTGGGGATCTTTCTGTTATCTTAAAGGGAATAACTGCGCAAGATCCTGAAAAAATAAGGAAAAAGGCAGAAAAATATAATATTCTTCTTACCCTTCATCTTCCTATGATTGATATTAATCTTGCAAGTCTTAATGATCTCATATATGAAAGCAGTATAGAAAGCACAATAAAGGCTTTAGAGTATGCAAGAAGATGTGGAGTAAGACTGGTGGTGGCCCATCCCGGATTGGTTCCTGTAAGACATTTTTTAATAATTCTTTTGGCAAAGAGGAGATTGAAAAAAGCTTTGGAAAAGATATTAAATTTAACCCAAAAATATGAAATGGAATTAACCTTGGAAAATACAGCTTTAGATGAAAAAGACCTATTTTTGAAAGTTTCTCATTTTAAAAAATTTTTATTATCCTTTGATGGAAAAATAAAAGTATGTTTTGATTTTGGGCATGCTAATGTATCCTCTGATGGCTTATCAAAAACATGGAATGAATTGAAACCTCTTATATCCCACATTCATATTCATGATAATCATGGAAAAGAAGATGAACATTTACCCCTTGGAGAAGGAAATATAGAATTTTCAACATATTGGAAGGAATTAAAAAATTTCAATGGTACTATCGTTTTGGAAATAAACGATTCTCATAAAAGATTAAAGGGACTATGGAGAAGCTTAGAAGAATTAAAGAGAATAAAGGAGGGGGAAAATCCCCCTCTCTAATTCTTAAATTTTAATGCTCGCAAGAATTTCTTCTGCTTTTCCGCTACATCCTAAAACATTTCTTAATTTATGCTTTACTACCTCTTTAATGGCATCTCTTGCAGGACCTAAATATTTTCTCGGATCGAACTCCTCTGGATGTAGTGCAAATTGCTCCCTTAATGTTGCGGTCATTGCAAGTCTTAAATCAGTATCAATATTAACCTTGCAAATTCCCATCATTGTTGCTTTTCTTATCATTTCTTCAGGAACTCCCTTTGCACCTCCCAACTTTGCCCCATATTTATTAGCCTTTTCCACAAGATCAGTGAGAACAGAAGATGCACCATGAAGAACTAAAGGAAATCCAGGAAGCTTTTTAGCGATCTGTTCTAACCTTTCAAAATCTAATCTGGGTTCGCCCTTAAATTTATATGCTCCATGGCTTGTTCCAATAGCTATAGCTAAAGAATCTACACCAGTTCTTTCTACAAACTCTACCGCTTCATCAGGATCAGTATAAACTGCCTCTTCTGAAACTACATGCTCCTCAATTCCCTTCAATTTTCCTAATTCTCCTTCCACTACTACTCCTCTTGGATGGGCGTAATCTACTACCTTTTTTGTGATTGCAATATTTTCTTCAAAGGGTAGGTGGGATCCATCTATCATTACCGAAGTAAATCCAGCATCAATAACTTCTTTACAAAGTTCAAAGGAATCTCCATGGTCTAAATGAACACATATGGGAATATCAGGAGCATCCTGCATAGCAGCTTCTACTAGCTTCATTAAATAAACAAGTTTTGCATAATTTCTTGCACCTTTTGAGATCTGAAGAATTAATGGAGCCTTTTCCTCCTTTGCTGCTTCTATAACTCCCTGAAGAATCTCCATATTATTTACATTAAAAGCACCTATAGCATATTTACCATAAGCTTTTTTAAACATTTCCTTTGTACTTATTAATGGCATTTTTAAAACCTCCTTAGTTTTGATCTTTATAATAAAGTATAGCATACTTACTAAGTAAAAAATTTAAAAATTTTTAACATATTTATTGACTTTTCCCAATAGTTTTTGTTTCAATATATAAAAGATAGAAAGGAGGAAAAGAGCATGAATTTAGATAGAACTATCTTTAGAATGTACGATATAAGAGGAGAAGTTGATAAAAATTTAACAGAAGATATAGTTAATTTGATCGGAAAAGCTTATGGGATAAAATTAAAAGAAAAGATTAAGAAAAATAACTTAAAAGTATCTTTGGGACATGATGCAAGACTTTCTTCAAAGCGACTTTCCCAAGCGTTAATTGAAGGAATTATCTCTCAGGGGATAGATGTAATATTTTTAGGATTAATTCCTACCCCTGTTTTGTATTTTTCTTTATTTAACCTTCCCGTTGATGGTGGAATAATGATTACAGGGAGTCATAATCCTCCCCAATTTAATGGGATGAAGATATGTATTGGAAAAGAAACAATTTTTGGAGAAGAGATTCAGGATCTTTATAGAATTGCTACAGAAATTAAAGTAAATGGAGAGAGAAAGGGAAGAGTAGAAAATTTTGATATTCTTTCTGTTTATAAAGAATATCTTATAAAGGAATTTAGTAAAGGACCTATAAGGGAGTTAGAGAAGAATAGTTTGAAGATTGTTATAGACTCTGGAAATGGCTGTGGAGGACTTGTAATTCCTGAAGTCCTAAGAAATCTTGGGATTAATGTTATAGATTTATTTTCAGAACCCGATGGAAACTTTCCTAATCATCATCCTGATCCCACTGTAGTAAAAACATTAATGATATTAAAAGAAACTGTCTTAAGAGAAAAAGCAGATTTTGGAGTTGCCTATGATGGAGATGCAGATAGAATTGGAGTTATTGATGAAAAGGGAGAAGTTGTATATGGAGATAGATTAACATATATATTTGGTAAAGATATTTTAAGGGATTATCCAAAGGGGAAAATAATTGGAGAAGTTAAATGTTCGAAAACATTATTTGATGGAATAGAGAAATTAGGAGGAATTCCTGTTTTATCCCCTGTGGGACATTCTCTTATTAAGAAAAGGCTAAGAGAAGAAAATGCTCTTTTGGCAGGAGAGATGAGTGGCCATATATTCTTTAATGATAGATATTATGGGTATGATGATGCTCTATACGCAACATTGAGACTTATAGAAATTTATGCAAAAGAAAGGCTAAAAAATTCCAATCTTAAGTTTTCTCACCTGCTTGCTGATCTTCCAAAGGTCTATGTTTCTCCAGAAATTAGAGTCCATTGCCCGGAGGATAAAAAGTTTGAGATAATCAAAAATATATTACCTCAATTAGAAAGAGAGTATCCTGAGATTTACAGGGATATAAAAAAGATAATAACTATTGATGGGATAAGGATAGAATTTTCTGATGGATGGGCTTTAGCTCGTGCCAGCAATACAGAGCCAGTAATAGTTATGAGATTTGAGGCAGAGAATGAAGAGAAATTAAATCTTTATAGGGAAATTTTTGAAGAAATATTGAGGGAAGATAATAATCTATAATAAATGAAAAAAAATATTATTTTAATAAGAGCATTTTTCTTTCTATTTTTTTCAGCGTGGAGTTTTATATTTTCCTTTATTCCAGTCTATTTAAGAGATAAAGGCTTTTCTGTTGGGGAAATTGGAATCTTAGCAAGCGTTTCTTCTCTTATTGGTGCCTTTACCCAAATATTCATAGGCTATTTCTCCGATAAAATAGGAAGAAGAAAGCCTTTCATAATTTTGGGGCTTTTAGGTTTATCCTTTATCTACTACTTTATATTTCCCAAATTAAATTCATTCCTATGTTTCTTTCTTCTTTATCCTTTAATAGGGATATTTATTCAATCTGTTATTACCTCATCCAATGTTCTTGTTATTGATCTTTCTTTAGAAGAAAAAATGGGAAGAGAATATGCTTCCACAAGAATTTGGGGAAGTATAGGTTTTCTCATATTAATAACTGTTATTGGAATTTTTCCAATTCTTACAAAACCTGAATATATGTTTCCTTCCATTTCTTTAATTTATCTTCTAAGTTTAATTTTAGTATTCTTTATAAAGGAACCAAAATTAAAAGTAGGTATAAAAGCCTTAAACTTAAAAGATATAAAGGAAATAATCCTTTTTCCTAAGGTTAAAAATTTTCTTCTTTTTTATTTTTTCTACTTTACATCCTTAATGGGGGCATCATCTAATGTAAATCTTCTTATTAAATATCTTGGAGGAACAAATCAGCATATAAGTTTTGCTTATTCTGCAAGCTCAGCATCAGAAATTCCCTTTATGATAATATGGGGATCTCTTTCTGATAAAATTGGAAGAAGACCAATTCTCTTATTTGCCTCCTTAGTCCTTCCTATAAGAATTTTTCTTTATAGTATAACTAAAAATCCATTGTATGTTATTACTATTCAGCTTATGCATAGCTTAACCTTTGCAATTATTGGTACAATTCCTATTGTTTATATAAATGATTTAGTTCCTTCTGAAAAAAGAGCTACAGCCCAAGGTATATTAAGTATGACCTCGGCTCTTTCTTCAACTTTTGGTCCCCTTCTATCAGGGGTTACCGCAGATATTTTGGGACTTCCTGGAATGTATCTCTTTTTGACCTTTATTTCTGTAATTTCTACCCTTATTGCAATATTATCATTAAAGGAATCAAAAATTAATACTTTTTTGGTATAATATTCTAAAATCCTAAAAAGGAGAATAAAATGAAAGAAGTTTTAAATAGAAAATTAGAAGACTTAAAGGAATTAATTAGAAGTATGAAGAAAGTTGTTGTTGCCTTCTCAGGAGGTGTTGATAGTACTTTTCTTTTAAAAGTAGCAAAGGATGTTTTAGGAGAAGATGTTATAGCTATAACTTTGGTTTCCCCATTATATCCCCAAAGGGAGATAAAGGAAGCAGAAGAGATTGCAAAAAGTTTAGGGGTAAAACATATAATTGAGATAGAAGAAAATATATTAAAAAACCATAAATTTTTAGAGAACCCTCCTGAGAGATGTTATTTGTGTAAGAGGGAAGAGTTTGGAAAGATTATTGAGCTAGCAAAAAAATATGGAATTTCTTATATATTAGATGGAAGTAATATAGATGATTTAGGAGATTATAGACCAGGAAGAAGAGCTTTAAAAGAACTTGGGATAAGGAGTCCTCTTTTGGAAATAGGATTTACAAAAAAAGAGATAAGGGAGTTATCTAAGGAACTTGGTTTACCTACTCATGATAAACCATCTTTGGCTTGTCTTGCCTCAAGATTTCCCTATGGAGAAAGGATAGATATTGAAGCTTTAAAAAGGGTAGACGAGGCTGAAGAGTTTCTAAGAAATCTTGGGATAAGACAGGTTCGTGTTAGAAATTATAATAATATAGCTCGAATAGAAGTAGAGAAAGAAGATTTTAACATATTCTTTGATAATGAAAATAGAGAAAAAATTGTGAAAAAATTTAAAGAATTAGGATACATTTACGTAACCTTAGATTTAGAGGGATATAGGACAGGAAGTATGAATGAAATATTAAGGAGAATAGGAAATGAATAGGGAGAAAATAAGAGAGATATTGGAAAGAATAAAAAGAGGGGATTTAGATATTGATGAGGGATTGGAAAAAATTAGTTTTCTTCCTTATGAAGATATAGGATATGCAAAGGTAGATTATCAAAGAAGTATTACTAAGGGTTTTCCTGAGGTAATATTTTGTCAGGGAAAAACCCCTGAACAAGTGGTTAATATAATGGAAAGACTTCTTTCAAAAAATTCGAGGGTTTTAGCTACCAGAGCAGGAAGGGATATTTTTGAATTGGTAAAAACAAAAATAAAAGATGCAAGATATAATGAGATTGCAAGAACTATAACAGTAATAAGAGAAGAATATGAAAAGAAGGGAAAGGTTATTGTTGCATGTGCTGGAACTGCTGATTTACCCGTTGCAGAAGAGGCTGTAGAGACTGCAGAGATAACAGGAAGTAATGTGGAAAGAATATACGATATAGGAATTGCTGGACTTCACAGGGTTTTAGATAAGATAAAAATATTGAGAAGTGCTAATGTTATAATTGCTGTGGCAGGTATGGAAGGGGCTCTTCCCTCTGTTATTGGAGGGCTTGTGGACAAGCCAGTGATTGCAGTTCCTACAAGTGTAGGCTATGGGGCAAATTTTAATGGGCTATCTGCTTTACTTACTATGTTAAATAGCTGTGTACCAGGGATAGCTGTAGTAAATATTGATAATGGATTTTCTGCTGGTTATTTAGCCAGTATGATTAACCTTTTAGTGGAGGAAAAAAGATGATCATATATTTTGATTGTTTTTCTGGAATAAGTGGAGATATGATCCTTGGAGCTCTTTTAGATTTGGGCTTAGATCCTGAAATCTGGAAAAGAGAATTGAAAAAGTTACCCTTAGAAGGGTATGAGATAAAAGTCAGTAAGAAAACTAAAGGATTTTTACAGGGGACTGATGTAGAGATAATTTCATATGATGAAAAAACTCATCGCCATCTTTCTGATCTTTTAGAGATAGTAGAAAAAAGTAGGGTTTCTGAAAGGGTTAAAGAATTATCAAAAAAGGTTTTTATTAAAATTGCTGAAGCAGAGTCTAAGATTCATAATGAACCTATAGAAGAGGTACATTTTCATGAGATAGGAGCAATAGACACCATAATTGATGTGGTAGGTAGCTTTATAGCTTTAGAAATCTTAAAAATTGAAGAAGTTTACTCTTCTCCCCTTCCCTTAGGAGAAGGTTTTGTGGAAACCTCCCATGGTATTATTCCCGTTCCTGCTCCTGCTACTATTGAGATTCTTAAGGGAGTTCCTGTATATTCGGGAGGAATAAAGGGAGAATTAGTTACTCCAACAGGAGCTGGTATTATTTCTACTTTAGCAAAAAATTTTGGTCCAATTCCTAATATGAAAATATATAAAGTTGGATATGGAGCAGGAAAAAAAGATTTTTCTATCCCTAACCTTTTGAGGGTATTTATGGGAGAAATAATTCCCAATGTAAGAGAGGAAAAAAATCTTGTTATTGAGGCAAATATTGATGATATGAATCCTCAAATTTATGGATATATTATGGAAAAATTTTTTGAAAAAGGAGCTTTAGATGTAACATTAACTCCTATATTTATGAAAAAGGGAAGACCTGGAATTCTCCTCACTATTCTTATAGAACCTTGGATGGAGCAGGAAATAGCAGAAGTTCTATTTAAAGAAACTTCAACCATTGGATTTAGAAAATATTTTGTGGATAAAATGATGATGGAAAGAGAGATTAAAGAAATAGACACTCTTTGGGGAAAAGTAAGGGTGAAAGTATCAAGATATGGTTCCTTTGAGAAGATATCTCCAGAGTATGAAGACTGTAGAAAAATTGCAGAAAAAGAGGGAATTCCCTTAATTAATATTATGAAAGAGATAGAAAGAAGATTTAAGGGATAAGGAGAGGCAGAATGCCTCTCCTTATTAATATTAGGCTAACCCAAACTCTTTATGTTTTTCATAAATCTTTTCTGCAAGATCATCTAATAATTTAAAATCTTCTTTTTTGGGTAATCCCTTTATGAAAACAGGATCTAACATCTCTATATCAAGATTTGATACCATATTTTTTAATATATCAATAGTCTTTCCACCCCATCCATAGGAACCAATTATACTTAAAAATTTAGCTTTTGGCTTAAGAACATTAGTAAGAAAAACTGCATAAGCTACTTTAGGATGAGGTCCTGTAAGAACTGTAGGAGTTCCCACCACTATAGTCCCAGCATCTACAAGTGCCATAGCTAATTTCCCGATATCTATCGAAGAAAGATCAAAAATTTCAACTTTAATTCCCTTTTCTATTAGTTTTTCAGTTAAGTATTCCACCATTATATTGGTACTATTATGCATGGATATATAAGGAATTATCACGATATTTTTAGGAGGATTATTTACCCAATCATTATAGGCATCAATAATAAAGGATGGATCCTGATAAATAGGACCATGACTTGGAGCTATTAATTCAATATTATATGCTTTTATCTTTTCTAAATTCTTTTGAATAATATTTCTAAAGGGCATCATGATCTCTGCATAATATCTTTTTGCAGAATCATAAACTAATCCTTTATCATTTACAAAAACATCCGATGTGGCAAGATGGGATCCAAAAAGATCGCATGTAAAAAGTATTTTATCTTCCATGAGATAACTTACCATAGTTTCAGGCCAATGCACCCAAGGAGTATAAATAAATTTTAAGGTCTTATTACCAAGAGATAATGTTTCTCCATCGGAAACTGTAATGAATCTATCTTCTGGAATATGTAGGTGAATAGAGAGAATCTCTTTTCCCTTAGGATTCGTTACTACTTTGGCAGATTTATATTTTTCAAGGATTATAGGAATAGCCCCTGAATGGTCCTGTTCTCCGTGATGAGAGATAATAAAATCTATTTGATGGATATCCTCCAAATAAGAGAGGAGGACATGAGTCATAGTTGGATCTACAGTATCTATTAATGCAATCTTTTCTTCTCCTTTTATTAAATAGGCATTATAACTTGTTCCATTAGGAAGAGGAATTAAAGCATCAAAAAGTTTTCTATTCCAATCTACAGCACCAACATAATATATCCCTTCTTTAATTTTTCTTGGTTTCATCTTTAACCTCCCAATCTGCACTTATTTAGTATTAATTCTATTATATTACTTATACCTCAAAATTGCAAATAATTTTCATTTATATAAACTTAATTGAAACTTTATTTATTTTTATATATACTTTTAAAAAATATGGAAAAAATTTATCCTATAGATTCTGTAGGAATAATATTAACTTATAAATGCTCCTTAGGGTGTAAGCATTGTTTATATGCTTGTGGTCCTAAATGGAAGGAATTTATGAGAATAGAAACCTTAAATTCAATACTTCAAAGTATTAAAAAACTATGGAAAAATTATAGACCAAATCCTTCTAAAAACATACTTTTTCACGGGATACATTTTGCAGGAGGGGAACCTTTTTTAAATTTTCCCCTGCTTCTTTCTGCAGTAAAGATGGCAAAAGAGTTGGGAGTATATATGGGATATGTGGAGACAAATGCAGAATGGTGTATAGATAGGGAAGACGTATATAAAAAATTCTCCCTTCTAAAAGACTCAGGACTTCCAAGAATTTTTATCAGTTGTTCTCCTTTCCATGCTGAAAAAATTCCCCTTAAAAAAACTCTTCTTGCAATTGAGGTAGCCCAAAAGGTTTTTGGTCCTGAAAATGTTATTATTTATATGGCTCATTTCATAAAAGAAATTGCGAAGTTTAATATAGAAAATCCTGTCCCCTTAGATAGATGGGAAAATATTTACGGGAAGAAAGGAGCAGGTTATATATTTTGGGAAGGATATGGACTAATTCCTGGTGGAAGATCTGGATTTTTGTTAGGAGATTTATGGTATAAATATCCTCCTGAGGTATTTAGGGAGGATACATGCAGATTTGAGATCTTAGAGTCTCAACATGCCCATTTCGATCCTTATGGAAATTATATTCCCTATTTTTGTGGAGGAATTTCCCTTGGATCCTGTGAAAATCTTGAGGAATTTTATAATAACTTTAATTTAGATAAACTTCCATTAATAAAAATTCTTGTAGAAAGGGGTCCCTATGGATTAATGAGATTTGCTGAAGAACTTGGTTTTGTAAAGTCTTCTGAAGGTTATGTAGGAAAATGTCATCTTTGTGTTCATGTAAGAAAATTTTTAGCGCAAAAAACCAATAAATTTTTGGAGTTGTCCCCTCAGAATTTTTATAATTTTCTATTTTCTCCTTATGGCGATTAAAGGAAAAAGCCATCTAGTAAGAGAATTCTTCGATGGTACAAGTAATTTTTAGATAGATAATTTTGTAAAATTTTTCTTATATTTGAGGTTTTTTTAAAGATGTGTTAAAATTAGTGTAGAAGCATGGGGTAAAAAGGAGAGAAGCCCTGGGGTAATCCCAGGGTTTAATTATTTAAAAGAAAATGAAGTATTTGTAAGATCCTTTGCAGATAGCAATGGTGATGGAAATGAAATTCTCAATTACTATTAAAAAAATTAGGTTAGGTTCCTTAGCCTCTATTATAATTAAAATTTAAGATTGCTTCCCATTTATCAGAAGATAAAGAATTTCCATCCATTTCCCATGCAATAATTCCTGCCCCAACCACAGGAGGAACCTTTAAAATTTCCACCTTTGCTTTAGGGGCAAAAATATGAATCTTTGCAGATATATACTCTTTAAGCCAGTCTGCTCCCTTATATAGGCTTCCTGCAAGGACAACGGGTGTTTCTTCGTTTATTAAACTTAATCTTTTCATCAAGGCATATACACCTTTTACAGTTTCTTCTACTATTCTTTCTCCAATTTTTTTAGCAACAAGATCTCCCTCCTCTATAGCTTTAAATAAGAATGGAGCAAGATATAAGGCCTTATGCCATTCTTCATGATGATAATAAAGTTTTTTTGCTAATTCATCAAAGTTATTTACTGAAAAAAATTCCAGGACGATTTTCTCTAATACAGTTTTTTCTCCTCTTCCATCATAAGATCGAAAGGCACAATGAAGCATTTCCTGGACCACAGAAGATGCTCCACCCCAATCTCCAAATATATATCCCTCTCCATAAAATCTAAAACTTTTTCCATCCTTTCTTCTTCCAAAACCATTTGTTCCTGCACCCATTACTATAATTATTCCCCAGTAATCCTTTGTTCCTGCTCTTAAAGCGATGGCAGTATCATTTTCAATACGAATTTCCTTTGCTATTTTCAAAGACTCTACTTCTCTTTTAAGCATATCATAATCTTCTGGAAAATCTGCTCCAGCAAGCCCAAAGCATGCCTTCTCAAAACTTATATTTCCTATAAATTTTCTTGCCTCCTCTATTGCTAATAACCAATTCTTTTTTGCATTTTCAATCCCTAATACCTCATAATTTCCTGGTCCAGATCTTCCAAAACCAATAACCCTTCCTTCCTCGTTGAGAATAATTGCTTCAGTTTTGCTTCCTCCCCCATCTATTCCCAAATAATATTTCACTTATTCTCACCCCTTTACAGAAGTTTTGGAAAATACTCCTTATTTGCTTCTATTAAGGCAGATAAAACCTTTTCTGCTAAAGTTAAAGATGAGATGAGAGGATGTTGAGCTAAAGCGAAGAGTGCCTTTCTGAAAGAGCCCTCTACTGCAGATTCTATTGTCAATTCTTCGTAGGTCTTTACTGCCTGAATTAATCCCTTAACTTCTAAGGGTAAATTCCCAATTATATATCTTTGAATCCTTTCTCCTTCAATAAATACAGGAATTTCAACAACACAATTGTAAGGTAGCTCAAAAATTGCTCCTTGATTTTTAATATTTACTATCTGAAATCCTCTTCTTAACCCTAAAAGATGAAATATTAAATTGACTGCAGATTTAGAATATAGGGCTCCACCTCTTTTTTCCAATTCTTTTGGTTTTTCGTCTAAATTTGGATCCTTATAAAGCTCAAATAGCTTCTCCTCAATTTTTAATACTTCTTCGGCTCTTTTTGGTTTACCTTTTAACTCTTCCACTTTTTCCTCTCTAAAATAAAAATATCTAAGGTAATAATTGGGAAACATATTTAAGTAATCTAATATTTTTCTTTCCTCCTCTGAGAAAAATTCCTTTACTTTGCTAAAAGCCTCTTCAGTTCTATCTTTTCCATTTACAAAAACTCTTCTGACAAAACTTAAGTGATTTAATCCAAAATAATCTAAAAAAACATCTTCCATTGGAACATTTAAAATCTTTGAAAAGTAATTCTGAAAATTGATGGGAACATTACAGAGCCCTAAAACCTTAATTTTTGAATATTTTGAAACTGCCTCTGTTATAATTCCCGAAGGGTTTGCAAAATTAATTAGCCAAGCATTGGGAGAAAGATTTTCCATTTTTTTTGCGATATTTAAAACTACAGGGATAGTTCTTAATGCATTGGCAAATCCTCCAGCACCTGTAGTTTCTTGTCCTAAAAGATTAAATTGTAATGGGATGCTCTCATCAAGAAATCTTGCCTTTTGTCCTCCTACCCTTATTTGATTTATTACAAAATCAGAATTCTCCAATGCTTCTTCTAAGAATAAAGTAGATTTTATATTGATATTTCCCTTCCTTTTTTTTACCATTCTTTTAGAAAAATCAGTTATTATATTTAATCTTTCTTCGTTTATATCCATCAAATAGATTTCTAATGGGAAAACTTCAAAGGATAGTTCAATTAAACCCTCCATTAATTCAGGGGTATAAGAACTTCCTCCTCCAATAACTGATACTTTCATTTTTTTCCTCCAATTATATGTAATTTAGGGGTATTATATTATTTATAAGCTGAATTGTAAAGAAAACTAATTAAATAGTTTTCTATCTCCATCTTTTCCTTAAAATTCCCTTTATGAAAAATGTTATAATTTGAAATATATTTCCTATGGAGGTATCTTTATGGATTTTAAACTAATAAAAGTCTCTGATAATAAGAGGTTTTTAGCTACGGAAGACAATGAACCTTTCTTCTGGCTTGGTGATACCGCATGGGAACTATTTCATAGACTTAATTTAGAGGAGGCTGAATATTATTTAGAAATAAGAAAAAAACAAGGTTTCAACCTAATTCAAGCAGTAATATTAGCAGAACTTGATGGACTTCATACCCCTAATGCCAATGGACACATTCCTCTTATAGGAGATGATCCAACAAAACCTAATGAGTATTACTTTAGACATGTAGATAATATTATTAGTCTTGCAGTTAAAAAGGGATTATATATGGGACTTCTTCCTACCTGGGGAGATAAGGTACATAAAAACTTGTGGGGTATAGGGCCGATAATTTTCGACAAAAATAATGCATATGTTTACGGAAAATTTCTTGGAGAAAGATACAAGGAGAACAAAAATATCATATGGATATTAGGCGGAGATAGACCTGCAGAGGGATATGAAGATATATGGACAAATATGGCGCAAGGAATAAGAGATGGTTTAGGCAGAAAGCCATTTATTACTTATCATCCCACAGGTGGATATAGCTCTTCAAAATGGTTACATAACATGGAATGGTTGGATATGAATATGTTACAATCTGGACATTGCCTCGTAGATGCTCCAAATTGGGAAATGATAAAAAATGACTATAATTTAAATCCTATAAAGCCAGTTTTAGATGGAGAACCAAACTATGAAAATCACCCTATTGATCCTTACCTGAGAAAATGGCATCCTGAGTATGGTAGATTTGATGATTACCATGTAAGAAAGCAAGCATACCGTGCAGTTTTTTCAGGGGCATGTGGGCATACCTATGGTCACCATTCAGTGTGGCAGATGTACGGACCAAGATATACCCCTACTACTTTTGCTTGTTATTACTGGGATGAGGCTTTATATTCTCCAGGAGCAAAGCAAATGATCCATCTTAAAAATCTTATGCTTTCTTATCCATATTTTACAAGAGTTCCTGCTCAGGATATGCTTTTAAATATTACTCCCCCATCACCTCCCAAAGATAAAGAAGATAGAATAAATCCAGAAAGAGCATTTTATCCATGTGCAACTCGGGATAGTGAAGGAAGTTATGCCTTTATATATTTTCCTAATTCCAGCCAGACATTAATTATAGATACCAGTTCATTAGCAGGAGCAAAAATAAAAGCTAAATGGTATGATCCAAGAACAGGAGAAAGATATTATTTAGGCGAATATCCAAAAGAAACATTAGAGATAACTTCTCCCATTGGTGGGCCAGACTGGATTTTAATACTGGAGGTTTAACTATGAAGAAGATACCTGTTATTTTAGATACTGATATAGGAACAGATATCGATGATACATGGGCTTTAATAATGCTTCTTAATTCTCCAGAGCTTGATGTAAAGCTTATCACCACTGTAAGTGGAGATACATTATATAGAGCAAAGATTATTGCTAAATTTTTAGAGATAGCAGAAAGAACTGATATTCCTATTGGGATAGGAATAGGAGATCCTCAAAATTCCTTAAACTTTCAAGAACCATGGATTATGGATTATAACTTAGATGAATATAAAGGAAAAATTTATCAAAATGGGGTGGAGACTATAGTAGAAATCATAAAAAATTCTAAAGATCCCATAACCATAATTTCTATTGGTGTCACCACAAATATTGGGAAAGCTTTAGAAATGAATCCTAATATAGCTAAAAATGCAAAATTTGTGGGGATGCATGGAAGTATATATAAAGGATATGGAGGTAAAGATGGAAGAGATCCTGAATCCAATGTACGTTATGATGTGCCTTCCGTAAGGAAAGTATTTTCCTCTCCCTTTATAGAGAAAATAATAACCCCCCTTGATACTTGCGGATTAGTTTATTTATCTGGAGAAAGATATCAAAAAATTTTAAATTCTCAAAATCCATTACTAAAAGCTCTAATTGAAAACTACAAAATATGGTCAGAGCTTGTTACTTGGACAAAAGTAGATTGGAAAATCTCTTCTTCTACTCTATTTGATACTGTTGCCGTATATTTAGTATATTCAAGAGACTTTGTAGAAATAGAAAATATTAGGCTAAAGGTAACTGATGATGGGTTTACTTTACCAGATCCCCATGGAGATAAAATCCAAGTGGCTATAAAATGGAAAAATTATGAAGGATTTTTAGATCACTTATTGGAGAGATTAAATCCAGAATGAAATAAAGATATATCCAAAAAGTACTCAACTGTCCAAAGAATTCCTATTAAGAAATAAATCCCCTTATGAGTTAATTAGTATTTATTTATTAAAATAATTTATAAATCCTAAAACTGTAGCTCCTAAGATAAGACTATTTTCACCAAGATTTGAGGGGTAAAAAACTATTTTTGTCCTTAGTTGTGGAAAGATTTTGGAAAGAATATATTCTTTAATTTTTTCAGTTATATATTTCAAACCTTCTAAAGAAAGATTACCTGAGACACAAACTGCTTGGGGTGGAAATATTTGGATGACGTTTGCTAAAGAGATTCCTAAATATTTAAGAGCTTTATCCAAACTTTCTATTTTTTCTCCTCTTATAGCATTTTCAAGAATTTCATTTATATCAGAAGATTTATCATAATTTTCAATAATTATAGGGATAGATGCAACAGTTTCTAAACATCCCTTTTTACCACACCAACAATCCTTTCCATCTATTTCTATAATGGTATGACCTATTTCTCCAATAATCCCATCATATCCATCTAATACTCTATCATTTAGATAAATCCCCAATCCTATCCCCTTGCTTAACAAAAGATAAAAGAAATTTCTATAATTTCTTCCCTCTCCATACCAATTTTCTGCTAAAATGCCAGCATTTGTATCCTTTTGCATATAAAAGGGTAAAGGAAAAATTTTATTTATGATCTCCCTTAAATTTACATCCTTCCAATTTAAACTTGTGGATAATATTACCCTTCCTGAGCTAAGTTCCAGAAGCCCAGGAATAGATGCAGAAATAGCAATAATTTTATCTTTAAAGGGTTCGTATAATTCTTGTATTAACTTAAGAAGGTCTTCGATATTTTTCATTTTTATAGAATAAATCTTTAGTATATTTCCCATAGGATTTACTATCGCTCCCTTTATATAAATTCCTGAAAGGTCTAAAGCCAATACCAAAAGATCGGGATTTATAGCAAGCTTTATGGGTCTTCTACCTCTACGGGTATTAACCCTTCCCAATTCCACTATGAAATTCTTGGATAAAAGCTCCTCAATAATCTCTGTTATTGCAGTTTTTGTAAGCTTTGTAATACGAGAGAGTTCTGCCCGAGATTTTGGCCCTTGTTTCATTAATACTTCAAGAACTAAATTTTTATTATAACTTCCCACATGCTTTGGTGTTCTTCTTTCTTTCATATCCTTCTCCTTTTGTAAACCTACTTGACAAATTTTATAGCCTATTATATATTAACCATAGAAAATTTTAAAGTTATTTTAAAAAATTTTGGGAGGAATTTGTGGTAAGAATCTATAATACTCTGAAAAGGATAAGTAAAAATGTAATCTTAAGGAGATTTATAAAGTCAATTTTTACAATCTTTGTAGTTGTTTCTCTCACTTTCTTTATAATAAGACTTATGCCTTCAAATCCAATTCAAATTTATATAAACCAATTAATATCCCAGTATGGAATGACTTATAAAGAAGCAGAAGCATTAGCTGCATCACTATTCTCTATTGATCTTAAAAAGCCTTTAATTCTACAATATTTTGATTTTTTAAAAAATCTTTTCAGAGGAGATTTAGGAATATCTTTTCTATCTCGAGGAACAAAAGTAACTTCAATTATAAAAGAGTTTCTTCCATGGACTCTATTTAGTGTTGGGGTTTCTCTACTTATTAGTTTTACCCTTGGAATTATAATTGGAATGTTTATTGCTTACAAGAGAGGAAGCAGTATAGATGTTATTATTACAAGCATCGCGTCTATATTAAGTTCTATTCCCAATTATCTTATTGGAATTATGATCTTAGTTTTTGTAGGAGTTCAATGGAAGTTAATTCCCATCGAAGCTATGAGGGGATCTTTATCTCCTGGAGTAAAACCTGGGTTTACATGGACCTTCATAAAAGATGTTTTCTTTCATGCTTCTATGCCTATCCTTACCTATGTTATTAGTACCATTGGAGGTTGGATCCTTACAATGAAAAGTAGCACTTTATCCACCTTAGGAGAAGATTATGTAATGGTGGCAAAAGCAAGAGGGTTAAAAGAAAGTAGGATAACCTTCTCCTATGTAGGAAGAAATGCTATTTTGCCTCTTTTTACCAGTCTTACTATTTCCTTAGGTTTTATAGTTGGAGGATCTGTATTAATTGAGAGTATCTTTGTTTATAAAGGTATTGGATGGGTTCTTTGGAGTAGTATCTCTTCAAGAGATTATCCAGTGATGCAAGGGGTTTTTCTAATAATAACTGTTTCAGTAATTATGGCAAATTTATTGGCAGATTTATTATATAGTAGACTTGATCCAAGAATTAGAATTACAGGGGGAGAATAATGGATAAAAAAATAAGAAAAATTCATTTAATTTTAGGCTCCTTAAGGGATACTTTTAGATTATTAAAAAGAAATAAAGTAGGTTTTGCAGGATTTATTATCTTGATTTTTATTATATTAATGTCCTTTATTGGTCCATATATAGTTCCCTTTGATACCACATCAAGATTAGACAAGATATATGTGAAACCCTCTTGGGAACATCCTTTAGGGACTGATAGTCAGGGAAGAGATATTCTTGCTCAAATAGTGCATGGAGGAAGAGATGTCCTTGTCGTTGCCTTTCTTACAGGATTTCTTTCCACATTAATTGCCATAAGTTTGGGATCTTTAAGTGCCTTTATTGGAGGAAGATTTGATTCCATGATCACAAGTTTGGCAGATATTGTCTTAACTATACCCCATTTTCCCCTTCTTTCCGTTTTAGCAGCATTTGTTAAATTAAAAAATCCCCTTATGATAGCTTTTATTCTTGCTCTTCTCTCTTGGCCAGGACTTCTAAGAGCGGTAAGGGCACAAGTCTTATCCCTAAAAGAGAGAGATTTTATAGAAGCTGCGCGTGCTTTAGATTTAGGAACACCTTATATTGTATTTTCAGAAATTCTTCCCAATATGATGAATTATATAGTAATAAGTTTTATTCTCTCTATGACCTCTGCAGTTTACGCTCAGGTGGGATTGATCCTTTTAGGACTTGTCCCATTAGCAACTCATAATTGGGGAGTCATGATAAATTTTGCATGGACCCGAGGTGCTATATTTTATAAACATAGTATTTACTATATTCTTTCCCCAATATTTGCTATATCTCTTTTTCAGTGGTCCTTAGTTTCCTTTACTCGTTCCTTAGAGGAGATATTTAATCCTAGGTTAGGTCAAGGAGCGTAAAAATGGAAAATATTTTAAAAATAGAAGATCTTTATATAGAATATAAGGCAAGAAGGGGCTTAGTTAAAGCAGTAAGGGGAGTTGATTTAGATCTTTATAAAGGAGAAACCCTTGCAGTTATAGGGGAAAGTGGATCGGGAAAGACCACCCTTGGATTGTCTATAATAAAACTCTTACCCTCTTCTGCAAGAATATCCCAAGGGAAAATTTGGTATCAAGGGAATGGGAAAAAATATGAGATTGTTAGTTTAGATAATAGTAGACTCAGAAAATTTAGATGGAAAGAGATTGCAATGGTCTTTCAATCTGCTCTTAATGCCTTTAATCCTGTAATAAAAATTTGGGATCATATAGTTGATACTGCGGAATCCCATGATATAAAAATGACAAGGGAAGAGTTAAGGGTAAAGGTTTTAGAGCTTTTAAGATTGGTTCAGTTGGATCCAGAAAGGGTATTGAAATCCTATCCCCATGAACTATCAGGAGGAATGAGACAAAGGGTATTGATTGCTTTAGCCTTACTTTTAGATCCTCAAATTATAATTCTTGATGAACCTACAACTGCCTTAGATATTCTAAGTCAAAGAAGTATATTGGAACTTTTGAAAAAGATTAAAGAAAAATTAAATCTTTCTATTATATTAATATCCCATGATTTATCCTTAGCTGCAGAATTAGCAGATAGAGTTGCGGTAATGTATGCAGGAAGTTTGGTGGAGGTAGGTTCAGTTTATGATATTTTCTATAAACCTCTTCATCCATATACCATGGGACTTATAAGGGCAGTTCCCACTGTAACAGCATCTATGAGGGAGCTTATATCTATTCCAGGATCACCTCCAGATCTTATTAATCTTCCTGAAGGATGTAAGTTTCATCCCCGATGTGAATATAAGATAGAGGAATGTCTTAAGGAAGAACCTAAATTGATTAAAGCCTCTTATAATCATTATACTGCATGTATTAGATGGGAGAATATAAGAAATGGAAAAAATAATTGAATTGAAAAATATTAGTAAATTTTTTACCATTGGTGGGGGTTTCTTTACTCCTAAAAAAACCCTAAGGGTTTTGGAGAATTTAAATCTTTCCATTGGAAAAGGTGAAATATTCTGTCTTGTAGGAGAGTCTGGATGTGGAAAGACTACAACGGGAAAACTCATTGCAGGACTTTTAAAACCAACATCTGGTGAGATTCTCTTTTATGGAAAAGATATATGGAAAATGGGTAAAGAAGAGTTTAAAACTTATAGAAGATCTGTACAGATTGTTCATCAAGATCCATACTCTTCCTTAAATCCTATAAAGACTGTCTATGATATACTCAGTACTCCTTTATTGAAACATCATATAGTAAGGAGTAATGGACAGTGTGAGGAAAAAATTTCAGAGCTTCTGAAAATTGTGGACCTAACTCCTGTAGAGGATTTTATATACAAATATCCCCATCAACTTTCTGGTGGGCAGAGACAAAGAGTTGTTATTGCGAGGGCTTTAACTTTAAATCCCGAATTTATCGTAGCAGATGAAGCAGTATCAATGTTAGACGTTTCTATAAGATTAAGTATTATAAAACTACTGCTCTCATTGAAGAAGAATTTTGATATGACTTTTCTATTTATTACCCATGATCTTGCTATGGCAAAATACTTTGGATGGAGTGGAAAGATTGGGGTTATGTATTTAGGAAGACTTGTAGAAATTGGCCCAACTCCAAAGGTATTAGAAAATCCTTTACATCCATATACAAAAGCCCTACTTCTTGCAGTTCCCGAAGCAGATCCGGAAGTTACAAGAAGTAAAAAGGTTATGGAGTTAAGAAGTCTTGATCTTCCAAGTCTCTTAAATCTTCCACCTGGGTGTAGATTTAGTAATCGCTGTCCCTTTATGGAGCCTGGAAGATGTGACAAAATAGAGCCAAATCTTTATGAGTTGGAGCCAGAGCACTATGTTGCCTGTGAACTATATGGTGAGAAAGTATGAATGCTGAAATTCCAAAGTCTGTCTTTAAAATTGGTTTTTTTATATCTTTTCTCTCAGGGATATTAATACCCTTTTTAGAGATGGGAACGGCAACTTTTGTTGTAGATGTTTTAGCCTTTATTTCAGGCTCTTTGATTATGCTTCTCTCCCTTTTCTTAAGAAAATATTTCAAATGAGGGGGTGAGAAAATTTTAACATATTAGGACTTTCTCTTCTTTAGCTTCCTAAAAATTAATAAAGGGGGTCAAAGAAATGAGACGTTTGATAATTTTAGTTATTCTGTTAGGTATTCTAACAGTAGGGTTTTCTTCAACAGAAAGAGTTTTTGTAGGGGCTTGGCCCTATGATATGCCACCAGTGGGACATTTCAATACTTTTGTAGCAAGAGCTATAACCCTTGGTATTTACTACGAATTAATGCATCAACCTTTGGCATTTTATTACTGGGCAACAGGAAAATACGAACCACTCCTTGCAACTAGTTGGCGTCTTGAACCTACTAATAAACCTGAATGGTTTGTAGTCCATTTGAGAAAAGGTGTTAGATGGAGCAATGGTCAAGAATTTACATCAAGGGATGTTGTAGCTACATACTATATTGGATATCTCATGAATTGGCCCATTTGGAGATACATTGATAAAGTAGAAGGAGTAGGAAATTATACTGTAAGATTTCATATGAATAACCCATCTTCTGTAGTACCAAGATATGTTTTAAGAACATATCCAATTAGAGATTATTCCACATTTGGAACTTATGCGGATAGAGTAAGAGCTCTTCTTGCCCAAGGTAAGGACAGAGATTCTGATGAGATGAAAAAGTTAAGAGCAGAATTTGAACAATTTAGACCAAAGAGTATTATAGCTTCTGGGCCATTTGTATTAAATGTAGATACTATGACAGAGGCAGAGGTAATTCTTGAAAGAAATCCATATTATTGGAATCAGGAAGCAATTAAATTTGATAAAGTAAGATTAGTAAATGGAGAAACTCCAACGGTAACTCCAATGGTTCTTGCAAAGAATGTAGATTATGCTACTCATGGTTTCCCACCTGCAACAGAGAAACAATTTATAGAGATGGGAATAAGAATTATAAGACCACCTATTTATTCTGGACCTGCAATATTTATAAATCACAATATTTATCCATTAAATAGAGTAGAAGTAAGGCAAGCAATGGCCTATGCTATAAATAGGGATGAGAATGGATATGTATCCCTTGGAAAGTCTGGAGTTGGAGTAAAACTTATGGCAGGGTTTAGTGACAACATGATTCCACTATGGATTTCTGAAAGTGATCAAAAGAAACTTAATAAATATGAATATAATCCTAAGAAGGCAGAAGAAATATTAACTAAGTTAGGATTCAAGAGGGATAAAGATGGGGTTTGGATAGATGATAAAGGAAAGAGAATGGAATATGAGCTAATTGTTCCTGCAGAATTTGCAGACTGGTCAGCTGCTGCAGAAAATGCTGCATCACAATTAACAAAATTTGGAATAAAGGTGACTGTTCGTGGAGTAACCTTTGCTCAAGTTCCTCAAGAGGCAGAACAAGGAAGATTCCAATTATTGATACAGGCATGGGGTGCAGCCCATCCTCATCCTCATTTCTCCTTCTACCAAGATTTTATCAGATTTAACTATCCTCTTGGGGTAGGACCTGGAATGAATTTCCCCATGAAACAAAAGACAAAAGCAGTAGGAGAAGTAGATTTAGATAAATTGATAACTGACTCTGCAGTAGGATTTGATATGAAACTCCAAAAGAAATATATAACTACCCTTGCTTTAGCATTTAATGAATTACTCCCTATAATTCCTCTTTGGGAGCGTTATGGAAATAATCCCTCATTAGAAGGGGTAAGGGTAACAGGATGGCCACCTGAAGGGGATCCAATTTACAAGAATAGTCCATACTCTGACAGCTTTGTTATAATCATGCTAACAAAGGGTATACTAAAACCTGCTAAGTAATATTTTTTTCCAAAGTTTAAGACAAAAAGCCTCCTGGGAGAGCTAATCTTGTCTCTCAGGAGGCTTTTTAAATTTATTTTAAGATGTAAAATTAAAATTGTTATGAATTGTTGGGAATTATTTTTTGTTTTTATAAAGATAGGTTGGCTTACCCTTGGTGGAGGATATGTAATGATACCTCTTTTTTTAGAAGAAATTGTAAAGAAGAGGAAATGGCTAAAAGAAGAGGAATTTTTGGAAATACTGACTTTAGCTCAACTCTTTCCTGGTCCCATAGCCTTTAATTTTGCAGTGGCAGTGGGATATAGATTAAAAAAAACTAAAGGCGCATTAATAAGTGCTTTAGGAGTTGTTCTTCCTTCTTTTATCTCAATTTTAGTAATTGCAATTTTTTTAATTAGATGGCAGAAAAATAGAATAGTGCAGGGATTTTTTTATGGTATAAGACCTGCAATTGCAGGTCTTATGGTTTATAGTGTTTATGAACTTTTTAAAAAATTGAATCTTACTTTATCTAAGATTTCTATTATTTTCCTCTTATCTTTTATATTAATATTTTTTAAAATTAATCCTATGTATATTATTCTTGTTTCCTTAGGGATTAGTATATTATGGGTATATTGGGGACATTAATTAAAGTATTTTTCTTGATAGGTCTCTTAGGATTTGGTGGTGGTTATGCCATTATAGCCCTTATAAGACATTTTGTTGTAATAGAGGAGAAATGGCTTACTAATATTCAATTTATAGATGTTCTTGCAATTTCTCAAATTACTCCCGGTCCTATAGCTATAAATTCTGCTACATTTATAGGATATAAGATAGGGGGAATCTTAGGTTCAATATTGGCTACTATTTCCTCAATTCTTGCTCCTTTTATTTTAGTCTATTACTCTTCTTATTTTTTCCATAAAATTAATAGTGGAAATTTTTCAAAAATATTATCCTATTTAAGACCTATGACCTTTGCCCTTGTAATTTCAGCTACCTATAATATTCTTCTAGATTCAATAATTGATTGGAAAGGAGTAATTTTATTTTTATTATCCTTATTTCTTTGCTGTAAGACTAACTGGAACTTTCTTCTTCGAATTTTCATAGTGGCATTATTGGGGGAAATTATTTACTTTTTAACCTGAAGGGGTGGCAAAAAGATCTTTACCACTCCAACTTAATATATTTATATTATCTCTTTACTTTGTTTTATATGTATATTTCCAATTCCTGTTTTTGCTTTAATATATAATATCACTCCTTCTGGTTTTCCCTCCTTAAACCTTATGATTTCTGAATCTACAGAGACTTTACCTATTCCAGTTTCTGTTTCTAAGTCGAGAATTACTCCTTCGGGAATATATAAAGTTATGTTCCCAACACCACTGTTAACCTCTACCTTTGATTTTAATTTAGGAAGCCATGCAGAAATATTTCCTACTCCACCTTTTATACTTAAATAATTTAATTTTAATCCTCTAAAATCTAATTCAGAATTACCCAGTCCTGTTTCTAAACTGAAATTTATCTCCACATTAGAAGATAAATATATATTTATTATGCCTCTAGCTTCTCCTCCCCAAAGAGAAGGAAAATTATCTTCGATCTCTAAATCTAATATTGGATTTTCTCCTAATTTCTTTTTTCTCTCATTCACATTAAATTCTCGTGAAGATGAAATAGAGATGAGATTTTTTTGGTCGGAAGATGGCCCTACATATAATTTACTCAGACCTACCTTTAGATTTACTTCTATACTTTTTATATTGGGGTCATAAGGAAGAGACCAATCTCTGTAGATACCTTTATACATTCTAAAGGGTATAAAAAAGAAAATAATGCTTAAGAAAAAAATTAAGAAGAGAAGAAAAACCCATATAAACCATCTTTTCTCTCCCATTAAAATATCTATGCCCCAAAATATAAATATGATCGGCCAGAATCTTAAAAGATCATACCATTTAATATTCAAATATCCCAATTCTGAGGCCAATAATATTGCCCCTAAAATTATAAGAAAAATTCCAAGTAATGATATTTTTTTCATTATTCTTCACCTCTTTTTAAGTTTTTATTAAAAGAATTATTCCGAGAATTAATATAAACAATGGTAATAAGATTCTAAAAGGGATAAAGGACCATTCCAAATTTGAACTTAAGAGAAGCACTCCTAATCCTAAAAGAAACCAACCCCAAATCTCCTTTGATGAGCTTTTATATTGTGTTTTTATCTCATCCTTAATTTTTTCTATGGAACTCTCTTCACCTTTTTCTTCAGGTTCTTTTTTTCCCTCGGGGGCTTCTGGAATAATTAAGGCAGATATAAAATAAAGTATTGGTAAAAGAGGGCCCGAGACAAATATTAAAAAAACAAAGATAAGACGAATAATAGTAGGATCCACTAAAAAATATTCAGAGATTCCCCCACATACTCCTAAAAGAACTCTTTCTTTTTTACTTCTATAAAGCCTTTTCTCCATTTAAATTCCTTCTTAATAAAATTTTCTACTAAATAATACGAAAAATATCTTTAAAGGGTTGCAAAGGA
>CALHLF010000006.1 GCA_938034905.1 uncultured bacterium
AATGACTTAAAAAATCTCTATCATAATTTAGAATATAATTGGAATATATTATCTCATCAATCTAAGGAAATATATTCCAGAATAAAGGAATTAGATTCTAAAATCCTTGTGGCAATATCTATATTAGAAAATAATATAAAAAATCTTAAAGAGGAAGAAAGAAAATTAGCCCTCTTGGAAGAGGAAAATGAATTCTTAGAGATGCAAAGAGAGCTTCTGGGGACTGAAATAGAAGAAGAGGAAGAAAAATTAAAGCCTATTTCCAAATATTCAGAACTTAAGACCTTCTTAAAAAATTTAGAAGAAAAAATAAAGGAAATTGAAGATGCTAAAAATTTCGAAGATTTAATTATCATATGTGCCCCATTGGAAGAGGAATTTAGAAATTTTGTAAGTGAATATATTTTAAACTTTGATAGAGATGAATTAATATCTAAAATAGAATCAGCTGCAGATAAATTAAGATGGTTTCAAGAATATAATACCTTCCTAAATAAGTTTGAGATTTTTTCTAAAAATTTGAATAATACAATAGAAAAAATAAGGACATATCTTTCGGATTTATCACCAGGAAAAACTGTAAATCCAAATCTTTTGGATACCCTATATGATATTGCTAAAACTGATTATGTAAATCTTGTAAGTCCCAATATGAATGTGGTCTCTAAGAAAGCAGGAGATTTAATAGATCTGCTTCCCTACAAGGATATTAAGGGGGATTTAAAGAGAATCGATGGAGAATTGTTTAGAATTGACCAGATCTGGAAACAAAAAACAAGACACTACTTTTTAAGATGGGTAAGAAATTCAATTTTTGTTGCTGGTATTGCTGCAATTATAACCACCATTGTATGCTCCATAGCTGCTTATCCCTTTAGTAGGTTAAGATTTTGGGGAAGAAAATATGGAATAATGACCCTTCTTCTAATCCAAATGTTTCCCAGCGCCGTTTATATGATTGCAATTTATAGTCTTCTTAACCTACTGGGCAAATTTGTTCCCTTTTTAGGACTTGATACCTTAACAGGGCTTACCTTTGTTTACTTAGGTAATATTGCATACAATATGTATATAATTAAAGGATTTTATGATACAATTCCTAATTCCTTAGAGGAATCAGCAATGATCGATGGAGCAACAAGATTTCAAACCTTCTATAAGATAGTTATTCCCCTTGCCCGTCCTATTCTTGCAGTGGTAGTAATTTTAACCTTTATGGGGGTTTTTAATGAATTTATCTTTGCAAGAATTATATTACGGGATGCCAAAAACTACACCTATGCTATTGGCTTATGGACCTTCTCCTCAGGACCATACCTTACAGAATGGGGTCTATTTACAGCTGCTGCCCTTCTTGGGATGCTTCCTATGACCATATTATTCCTTTCCCTTCAAAGATATATAGTTTCTGGACTTACAAAGGGAGCAGTAAAAGGTTAAAAGGAGGTGGAATTAATGAAATTTCAAAAATTTTTCTCTATAATAAATATAACTATGTTGGGATTGAGTTTTCTTCTTCACCCTGGATTCTCTAACACAAAGATTATTGTAAATCCCATCGAAAATCTTAGGGAAGATTTTATTAAAGGAATTGACGTTTCTATGCTTTATCAGATTGAAGAAAATGGTGGTAAATTTTATGATAATGGTATAGAGAAAGATCCCCTTGAAATATTAAAGGATCACGGAGTAAATTGGATAAGATTAAGAGTTTGGAATGATCCCTTTGATGAAACAGGAAAACCTCTTGGGGGAGGAAATTGTGATTATATAAAAATGACCAAAATTGCTCAAAGAGCAAAATCCTTAGGATTAAAGGTATGCCTTGATTTTCATTATAGTGATTGGTGGGCAGATCCTGGAAAACAGAACAAGCCAAAGGCATGGAAAAATCTTAAAGGAACTTCTTTAGTGAAAGAAGTTTCTAATTTTACCTTTAAGGTTTTAGATTACATGAAAAAAAATAGTGCCCTTCCCGATATGGTCCAACTGGGAAATGAAGTTAATAATGGTTTTTTGTGGCCTGATGGACAACTTATTGGGGTTAATGTGGGAGGATTTGATGGTTTTGTAAAATTACTAAATGCAGGTATAAGTTCTGTAAGAAGGGTAAGTAAATCTATAAAAATTGCCCTTCATTTATCTGATGGTGGAAACAATTCTTTATACCGATGGTTCTTTGAGGAAATAACAAGAAGAGAAATAGATTTTGATATTATTGGAGTATCCTATTATCCCTATTGGCATGGTACCCTCGAGGAACTAAGAGCTAATCTAAAGGATATTTCCCAAAGATATAATAAAGACGTAGTAATTCTTGAAACTGCTTATGCTTGGACATTACAAGATATAGATGGACATCCCAATATTTTTGGGGGAGATATGGAGATAATGGGAGGATATAAAGCCACAATTCAAGGACAAGCCACCGCAATAAGAGATATTATGGAAGTTGTTGCTCAAGTTCCCAATGGAAGAGGTTTAGGAATATTTTATTGGGAGGGATGTTGGATACCTGTAAAGGGAGCTGGTTGGAAAGAAGGAGAAGGAAATCCATGGGAAAATCAAGCTCTATTTGATTTTAATGGGAATGCCCTTCCTTCCTTAGATGTTTTCAATCTTGTTTATGGTAAAACCCATATAAAACCCGAACCAAAAGAACTACTTTCTATTATAAATATAAAAATTTCCCCAGGTGAGATACCAAAACTTCCTGAAAAGGTTAAAATTTTATTTTCTGATGATGCTATAAGATCAATCCCAGTAATCTGGGAAGAAATTGATAAATCATTAATATCTACTCCAGGTAGTTTCAAAGTAAAAGGTATTGTGAAGGATATTAATATGGAAGTGTCTGCAAATATAACTGTCGTGGGGGAAAGGAATTTTGTCCAAAATCCAAGTTTTGAATCGGGAAGTTTTGAGCCCTGGATAGTAGTAGGAGATAAGAATGCGGTAAAGGTAGTTAAAGCAAGTCCACCTCAGAATGCTAAATCTGGCGAATATGCAGTAAATTATTGGCTTGATAAACCCTTTAAATTTGAAATGTATCAAGTGGTAAATGGGCTTAAAGATGGAGTCTATAAGATAAGTTTTTGGATTCAAGGGGGTGGAGGAGAAAATATTCTAAAACTTAAAGTAAGTGAATATGGTGGTGAAGATCTATTTTTAGATATTGTAAATACAGGTTGGCTTAAATGGAGTAATCCTACTATAAAGGGAATAAAGGTTTCGACAGGTAAATGTAAAATTAGTATAATTGTTGATGGAAATACAGGAAATTGGGGCTGGATTGATGACTTTGAGCTAAAAGAAGAGTAGGGGAGGAATATCCTCCCCTATTATATTTTTCCCTTTTCTTTAAATATTTTGTAAGCTTCTTTTATAAATTCAGGATTTGTTCCACAGCATCCCCCAATAAAATTAATCCCCAAATTCAACATCTCTTTCACAAAAACTGCAAAATCAGAGGGAGACTCAGAATAAGTTAATCTTCCGTCTAAAATTTTAGGAATACCTGCATTAGGCTGTATCAATACAGGAAGATCTGTTGATTTTTTAATAATAGGAGCTATCTTCTTCATTTCTTCAATTCCCTTTCCACAATTTGATCCCACAAAATCTGCCCCATTCTCTTCCAACTTTCTTATAGATATTTCCACATCATCTCCAAAGGGAGTTCTTCCTCCTGAGGATCCCCACTCAAAACTCATAGTAACGCCAACAATACAGTCCAATTTCTTTGCAGATCTTAAAGCTATTAGAGCTTCCCTCAAGGAAATCATAGTCTCTATAAGGATAAAATCTACTCCTGACTCCTTTAATATTCTCATCTGCTCAGAAAAAATTTCCTCTGCTTCCTTTTCAGTAATATCTCCATAGGGCTCAATAAGTTCTCCCAAAGGACCTACAGAACCTGCAATTAAAATTTCTCTATCCTTAAATTTTAAGGCAATTTCTACTCCCTTTTGATTTATCTCCTTTATTCTTGTATCTAAATTATTTTTTCTCAATCTTAATCTATTCCCTCCAAAGGTATTAGTCTCTATCACCATAGCTCCTGAGGCAATATAATCTCTATGAATCTCCTCCACAACTTTTGAATTTTCTATATTCCAAAGCTCTGGTGGAGTCCCTATGGGGAGACCTCTTCTTTGAATCTCTGTTCCCATAGCCCCATCAAAAAGCAAAGTTCTTTTCAAAAATTCCTTATTATTCATTAACATATCCTGGGAAGAAGGTCCTTTTTTAATGGATCCAAGATTCTTTTTGTTCCAATCCTCGTCTTTAGATAAACTCTATTTCCTTTACCTTTAACCTCCCCAATAATTCTTCCCTCCTTACCAAGCTCATGTTTACTTAGAAATTCCATAACTTTATCAGCTTCTCCCCTCTCAACTATAATGACTACTTTTCCCTCATTAGCAGAATAAAGGGGATCTATTCCCAAGACTTCACTGGCATACTTAACCCAATCCTTTATTGGAATCTTTTCTTCCTCTATCTCTATCTCTACGTTATATTTTCGGGCAATTTCATTTAACACTCCAGCAACTCCACCCCTTGTGGGATCCCTCATAAATTTGATTCCATGGCAAAGGGAAAGAAGAGGAAGGGTAAGGGAATTTAGAGGAGCAAGATCAGATTTTACTTCTTCCCCTACCTTTACTCCCAGTCTCTGAAGCATCAATGAGAGACCATGTTCTCCAATTCCACCATTTATAATAATTAAATCTCCTTCCTCTATCTTTCTTCCCCTCCAATCTAAATCCCTTTCTATAACTCCAATTCCAGATGTATTAACAAAGATTTTATCTCCCTTTCCCCTTTCCACAACTTTAGTATCACCTGTTATAACTTTTACTCCACATTCTCTACTGGCAAAACTCATAGATTGAAGAATCCTTCTGAATTCATTAAGAGTTAACCCCTCTTCTATGATAAAACCTACACTTAAATATAAAGGTCTTGCCCCCATCACCGAGAGATCATTTATCGTGCCATAAATAGAGAGCTTTCCTATATCTCCACCATTAAAGAAAATAGGGGATATCACAAAGGAGTCAGTAGTAAAGGCAAGCCTTCCTTCTATATTGAAAATTCCTGAATCCAATAACTCCTCTAATATTTCATTTCCCAAATATTTTAAAATTTCTTCCTCAATAAGTTTTCTTGTCTGCTCTCCGCCACTTCCATGGGAAAGAAGAATTATATCTTCCATTTATCTTCTCCCATAAATATAATAAGCAGAACATGTTCCCTCTGAAGATACCATACAGGGCCCCTTAGGTGTTTCGGGAGTACATACTTTCCCATAAAGGGGGCAATCAATAGGCTTTAATACACCCCTTAATACCTCTCCACATTTACACAATGGATTCTTTTTAGACTCTATTTTCATGGGATAAATCCTTTTTATATCAAGATCCTCAAACTCATCTCTTAGTATAAGCCCACTTTCTTCAATAATACCAAGTCCCCTCCAATGGGCAGACCCCTTTTTAAAAACCTTATACATAATCTCTAAGGCTTTCTCATTTCCCTCCTCCTTTACACTTTTTTTGTAGGCATTTATAAGAGAGGGTTTTCCATTTTCAATATTCATAACTAAAAGATATATACCATATAATATTTCTTCAGGTTTAAATCCCATAATTACAAAGGGAATATTATATCTATTGAAAACATCTTCCCATCCCCTTCTTCCAATAATAGTAGATACGTGTCCGGGTCCAATAATTCCATCAAGCCTTATCTCTCCCCTATCAAGTATTGCCTTCATGGCAGGAGGAGTCAATTTATGTAGAGAGAGAAAATATAAATTTTTAATGTTTTCCTCCTTTATTTTTATCAGAGTATAAGCCAAATTGGGAGCCGTTGTTTCAAATCCAATTCCAATTAAAACATAATTTTTATCTTTATTCCCTTTGGCGATATTTATAGCTTCAAGGGGAGAATATACAACAATAACCTCTTTCCCTTTTGCCCTTAAATGATTTAAACTCTCCGAGGAGCCCGGAACATTTATCAAATCTCCAAAAGTAATTATCCCAAAATTATATTTTTCCGAAAGAAATATAATATAATCAATATCTTCCTCTGAGGTTACACAAACAGGACATCCAGGACCTGAAAGAAGATTGATATTTTCTGGTAAAATATCTCTGATTCCATACCTAAAAATTTCATGGGTATGGGTTCCACAAAACTCCATTATATTTATCTTTTTCTTAGATATTTTTTTAATTCCTTCTACAAAATCTATTACCTTCATTTATCTTCTGCTGCTTCCAAGGCTCTAAAAATCTCCTCTGCATCCTCTGGAGAGAGAATACTTATTGCAAATCCTGCATGAACCACTACATAATCTCCCACCTTTACCTCAGGGGTAAAAATTGTACTTATTTCAATTGTAGATCCCCCAAGATCAGCAAGGGCCATATTTTCATCCTTAATTTCTATTATCTTTAATGGTACTCCAAGACACATTTTTTTCCTCCCAATTCTCATTTAATTAACTATATACTTTTAAAATTATGAATGCAAGAGTTATAATCTCATAAATCTCCCAATATTTTTGAGATAACAAAATATATTCATAACTGAGATTCTTGAAAAAAGTGAAGAGATTCCAGTATGATTTATAATACCTTTTTTAGATTTTTAAGGTTTAACTGTGGAGTCTGATTATATTTATGAGAGGGGAGAATTTTACTCCCCTCTCTATTCAATTTCAATCAAAAATACATGTTCCTTTCCGTTAAATATTATTCTTTTTACAATGCCATCTTCTTCACAAATAACATCTTTTAAATCTTTTAAGAGTCCTAACTTATCTCCCTTCTTAACTTTATCTCCCTCTTTTACTAATACTCCAAAAGTTGCGTCTACTTTATATATCATAGCTACTCTGATAATTTATATCCGGCAAGTTTCGCAATTTTCTTTGCAATATCTGTATTATCATATACTCCTGCAAAAACTTCTGCTCCCTTTCCAAAGGCATAAACAGGAACGCTACCTCCTGAGTGGGAGGTAGTGGTCCATCCAATCTGAGCTCTTGCGGATATAACATTTGCTATTTCAAGGGACGTAGCCTTTTTAATCCTCTCTATTTCTTCAACTTTAAGATCGGTTATACCTACAAATTCTTTAAAGATCTGTTTTATTTCTTCATCATTTTTCCCTTTTACCATATCGGCTAAGATTTCACAGGATAATTTTTGCTTCATTAAAACTTCAGGGGTAATCTCATATTTTCCAGTAGAAAGTCCTACACCACCCGTTTCGTGATCTGCAGTTATAACTATCAAAGTATCTGGATTTTCTCTTAAGAAATCTAAAGCAACCTTTACTGCCTCATCAAACTCAAAGATTTCCCATGCTGCACATCCTGCATCGTGAACATGATTTGCCCAATCAATCTTTCCTCCTTCTATCATTACAAAGAAACCTTTAGGGTTTCTGCTCAAAATTTCTAATGCCTTTTTTGTCATTTCTGCAAGAGAAGGAACTCTTTTCTTCAAGTACTCCCTATCCATATAGTAAGGAAGGTATTCCAAGGAAAAGAGGCCCAAAAGTTTTCCATTGGGAGCTTTTGCCTTTTCTAACTCTTCTAGGGTAGAGACAAACTCATAACCTGCCTTTTGAAATTCTTCTATTAAGTTTCTATTATCCTTCCTTTTACTTATTGGATCAGATTGGGGTAAGAAATAGGCTAATCCTCCTCCCATATAAATATCTGCAGTTTTAAATTCTGCATATTGATCAGCTATAGGTAATTCGTCTCTTGCTGTTGTGTGAGCCCCAAAAGCAGCTGGAGTAGCATGGGTGATAGTAACAGTAGTAATGAGTCCTGTAGATTTTCCTAATTCCTTTGCAGATTCAAGAAGAGTTTTTACCTTTCTTCCATCGGGAGTAATACTTATCCAAGCATTATTTGTTTTAAAGCCTGTAGCTAAAGCTGTTCCTGCTGCAGCAGAGTCTGGTACTAAGGTATTTGCAGAATAAGTCTTGGATATTCCCACATATGGCGCTGTTTCAAAGTTAAAGTATCTTTCTTTTCCTAAGATTATTATTCTTGAAATATCTATACTCTCAAGTCCCATTCCATCACCTATAAAAAAGATTACATTTTTAACCTTAGGTTCTTGGGCAAAAGATAGAGTAGAAAGGAAGAGTATAATAATGGTCAGGAAAACTTTAAGTCGGAATTTTTTAAAAATTCTCATCATTATACCTTTTTAATCTTTAAAATTCAGGGATCTTCTACACATCCTGTTTTAAGAGTATAATATTTTTATCTATACTCAATGGGTTCATCTGACAAGATAGATTCCCAAAGTATGTGGAGGAGAGTGTTCTCTCCTCCACATACCCAATTTCTCATGGGATTACTGAATAGGTTCTCCCATATAGGTCAAATTCTTAAGTCTCTTTAAGGCCTCTTTTTTCACCTTATCAGGCAAGGGAACATAGAGTAATTCTTCTGCGGATTTATCTCCTTTTTCATAAGCCCATTTTATAAAACTTATTAAGGCTTTTGCCTTATCTAAATTTTTCTGCTCCTTTTTTATAAGTAAAAAGGTATATCCTGCTATAGGATAACTTTCTCTTCCTGGTGCATCCACTATATATACATAAAAATCATCTGGAATCTTGTAAAAACTTGCCGCAGATTTTACTGATGCTATTGATGGGTAAACATAGTTATTTAACTTATTTCTAATCTGGGCATAGGGTAAGTTATTTTGTTCTGCATATGCTAATTCCACATAACCTATTGCTCCTACTGTATTCTGAACATATCCCGCAACTCCTGCATTTCCTCTTCCTCCAATTCCCACAGGCCAATTAACAGATGTTCCTGATCCTACCTTTTCCTTCCATTCTTGACTTACTGAACTTAGAAAGGCAGTAAATATTGCAGTAGTCCCACTACCATCAGATCTTCTTACTACTACTATAGGAAGATCAGGAAGCTTTAGATCTTTGTTTATCACTACTATTTTAGGATCGTTCCACTTTTTTACCTTTCCAAGATAAATATCTGCAACTAACTCCCTTGTTAATTTTAAGCCCTTTCCTATTCCGGGAAGATTATAGACTATAGCTATTGCTCCTACTACAGTGGGAATCATTATTAATCCTGATTCTTGTTGTTCTTTTCCTGTTAGAGGAGAATCTGTAGCTCCAAAGTCTACAGTTCCTGCTTTTATTTGCTGAATACCTGCTCCACTTCCTATTGCCTGGTAATTTATCTTTATTCCTGTTTCCTTTTCAAAATCATAGAACCATCGGGAATATAAAGGATATGGGAAAGTAGCACCTGCACCAGTAAGAGAAACTTGAGCAAAGATTGGAATTAAAATCAAACTTAAAATTAAAATAATCTTCTTAAGCATTTTATACCCTCCCTAAAAAAAGTTTTAAAAGGAAACTTGGAAGCAAATTCTCTTATTTTTCACCTCCTTTTTCTATTTTTCAGATTTTATTTTAAAATATAATTGTTAAACAAAAATAAAAAATAGATTAAAATTTTATTAAGTTTCCATTTATACTTATAGGGAATATATAAGAAAGGAGTGATGGACTATTCCTAAGGTACTTATAATTTATGATAGTGTTACTGGAAATACAAAAAAAATGGCAGAGGAAGTAGGAAAAGGGATAAAAGAGGTAGAAGGTGTAGAAGTAGTGATAAAACATGTAGATGAGGCAAATCCTGAAGATCTTTTAAATTATGATGGAATTATTGTAGGATCTCCTGCTTACTGTGGAACCCTCACTTGGAAGTTAAAAAAGTTCTTCGATGAATCCACAAAGATTGCTTGGGGAAAGGTAAAGGGAAAAATTGGAACAGCTTTTTCTTCTTCAGGCGGGTTAGGAGGAGGGAATGAAACTACACTATACTCTATTCTTACTATACTAATGAATTATGGATATTTAGTATTCGGTCTTCCTGATTACTCTGCGCCAGGAGTTACTGCCCATTATGGAGCAGTATCTGTTGGATATCCAAAGGAGGCCGAACAAAAAGCTTGTAGAATGCTGGGAAGACAAATGGCAGAGTATTTAAAATTATTTAAAGGAGAAGAAATATGAAAATAAAATTTTTACTTAGTCCCATTGCCTATAAAATAGAGGAAAAAATAAAAGAAGCAAAAAACTATTTAGAGAAATATATAAAATTAGAAGAATCAGAAAATCCTGAAATGATAATACTTCTTACAGGAGGAACTGAGGAAGAAGCAAAAAAATATCTAAAAGATGGAACTTATATTATTCCCTTTGGAACTGCAAATGGTCTTGCTGCAAGCTTAGAATTACAAGCCTATGCTCTTGAAAAAGGAATAAAGTCTATATTAATTCCCAACCCTGATGAAAAAGTAATGAGAATCTTAAAAGTACTCGATGAACTAAAAGGTAAAAAGATTGGAATTATTGGAAAACCAAGCGATTGGTTAATAAAAAGTGGAGACTATAAAATATTAAAAGATTTTGACTTAATACCCTTAGATATTTCCCTTATTGAAGTAGAAGAAAACCTAAGAGAAGACTCATTGCTTTCTGATAGGATATGGAATCTATCTAAGGAAAGAAAAGTTTCAAGAGAAGAATTAACAGAAGCCACAAAAATTTATAATTCTTTAAAGAAGATAATTGAAAAATATGATCTTTATGCTCTCACTATAAGATGTTTTGATTTAGCTGTTAATTTAAAAATTACAGGATGCCTCGCCTTATCCTTATTAAACTCAGAAGGAATTATTTCAGGTTGCGAAGGAGATATAGAAGCTCTTGCTACAATGCTTTTTGCTTATAAGTTGACAGGAAAAACCCCCTTTATGGCAAACTTGGCAAGAATTGAAAATAACAATTACACTTTTGCTCACTGTACTATTGCAATAAATATTCCTGAGAACTTTAACCTTAATACCCACTTTGAAACCCAAAGTAGTGTAGGAATAGAAGGTTATATAAACTCTGAGAGGATAACTATTTTAAGACTGGGTAAAAACAGAAAATTTAAGGTTCTTAAAGGAGAGATAATTAAAAAGCCCTTTGAGGAAAATATGTGTAGAACACAAATTACAGTAAAAATTAATGGTGATTCCTTCTTAAAGAATCCCATTGGAAATCATTTTATAATAATTTTAGGGGATGAAGAAGAGAAGATTAAAGATCTTGAAAAATTAGGATGGGATAAAGTTTAAAAGAATAAAATGATCCATAAGTATTAGCAATGAAAATTGGATACGCTTGCATCTCCTTAGTACCAGATATATCTACCACTCGAAAGATGGTTATAAAGAACTTTTCTTTTGATAGATTTTTAGAATTAACAAGGCTGAATCTTGAAGATCTTTTAAAAATATTAGAGTACAACCTTAAAAAAAATATATATCTTTTTAGGATAAGTTCTGAGATAATTCCCTTTGGAAGCCATGATATTAACAAAATTCCTTGGCAAAGAATATTTGTCCATGAGCTGACACATATTGGTAGTTTTATTAAAATGAACAACATAAGAGTTTCTATGCATCCTGGACAATTTACTGTTTTAAACTCTCCTAAAGAAGAGATTGTGAAAAGAGCTATTGCTGATATAGAATATCACACGGAATTTTTGAACTCTCTGAATCTGGACTACTCTCACAAGATAATTGTACATTTAGGAGGAAGATATGATGACAAAAAGGCCTCAATTAATAGATTTATAAGAAATTTTAAACTGCTATCTGAATCCGCTAAAAAAAGATTAGTAATAGAAAATGACGAAAGAATCTTTAATTTTGATGATGTACTTTATGTATCAGAGAGATTAGATATTCCAGTAGTATTTGACTATTTTCATAATATTATAAATCCTGTGGATAAGGATTTGAGAGAAATTTTATCTTTAGCCAAGAAAACTTGGAAAAAAGAAGATGGAAACTTCAAAATACATTATTCTGAGCAGTCTCCTTTTAAAAGAACAGGATCTCACTCTGAATTTGTTGAGACTTCTAAATTCCTTGAATTTTATAACCAAATAAAGGAATTCGAACCTGATATTATGTTAGAAACAAAAGACAAAAACATATCTGCAATAAAATGTATAACTCTAATTTCGAAAGACAAAGACAGCCTTTACCAGGAATGGGCAAAATATAAATATCTTGTCATGGAAAAAGATTATAGATTATATAAAGAATGTAGAGATATTATAAACACATCCTATAATGTAGAAGATTTTTTCAAAAAGATTGATAAGGCTCTTTTATTATCCTTCAATGAAAGCAATTTTCATAATACTCTTATGCACGTATGGGGTTATCTAAAGGAAAAGGCCTCTGAAAAAGAAAAAAATAGATTTTTTGATCTGATAAATAGTAAGCAAATGTATAATGCAAAGAAATTTATTTATAATCTATCTAAGAAGTACAAAATAAAGTATTTAATAGATTCGTATTACTTCGTTTATGATAAATTAAAGGGAGAATTATAAATCGGATTTAGACTTCCTTATTCTCCCTTTTCTTTCTCTATTACGTAAAAACTGCTTCCCTCTTTTTCTTTACTTTCTACCAAGATATCAAATCCAATACTTTCTGCAAGTTTTTTAGCAAGAGAAAGACCCAAACCATATCCTTTACCACTTCTTGATCTATCAACCTTATAGAATCTTTCAAAAATCTTAGGAATTTCCTCTTTTGGAATTCCTTTTCCATAATCCTTAACAAAAAATTTATTTCCTATATAACCTATCTCTATTTCCTTTCTTTCCAGAGAATTTTTAACAGCATTATCCACAAGAATACTCATAATCATCTCTAATATCCTTTTAGAGGATACTAATTTTTCCCTTCCTTCCCAATAAAACCCAAACTTAAATCCTGAATATACCTTTTTATATTTCTCCAATAATTTCTCTAAAAAATCCTTAATATTAAATTCTTCTTTAACGAGACTCTCAGGAGTCCTTGAGAGTTCAAGTAAGGTATCCACCATATTTATCATAGATAAAGTAGTGCTTTCCAATATATCCAAAGACTCTTCCAAAATCTCTTTATTATCCTTTCCCCACCTTTTTAACATCTTTATATAACCCAAGATAGACGTCAATGGAGTCTTTAATTCATGAGATATATCCGAAGAAAATTCCTCTTCCCTTTTATATGCTCTCTCTATTCTTTCAAAAAGTAAATTTAAAGTATTTGCAAGTTCCCATAATTCATCTTTTGCAGAAGGAAGATCTATTCTGCTTCCTCCTTTTACGTTAACCCTTTGAGCATCTTTAATTATCTTACGTATAGGTAAAAGCAGTTTTTGAGACAAAAAATATCCTATTATCATGGAAGGAATAATAGCTAAAAGAGATATAGAAAAAACCGTTCTTCTTAACCTAGCTAAGGCTGTTATAGTAGAAGTTATATCTTCACCTATAAAATAGTTATTCCTCTTAATCACTAAAACAAAACTTCCCTCTGAAGTTTTGTACATTCCTTCTTTTTCTACTTTTCCCAAATTAAAAGGATCTTGAATAATAGTCCCATTCTCTGAAATATAAAAGGATGATATCCTTCCTCCCATCATTCGTCCCATCATAAATCCTCGTCCTATTCCAAGTCCCAATAAACTCCTATACAAATTCTTTTTATGTTCATCCATAATCACATTATAAGTATTAATATAAAAGAGGAAAGAGAGAAGAACTACAATAAACACAAAGATGAGTGCATAAATTAGGGTAATCTTCCATGCAATTTTCATAATTAATCTTCTCTAAAGGAATAACCTATTCCTCTTATAGTTTTGATATACTTTCCCTTTTCCCCTAACTTTTTCCTTAAATAATTTATATAGACCTCCACTAAATTTTCCCTCTCTTCCTCGTAATATCCCCATAAGGAAGATAATATCTTCTCCTTGGAAAGCACAATACCTGCATTTCTCATAAGAAGATATAAAAGAGAAAACTCTGTTTTAGAAAGCTCCACCTCTTTATTATCTACAAAAACTCTATGCTGGTCTAAAAAAAGATCAATTCCATATTTACTTATTACTTCTTCTCTTCTTTCCTTTCTTCTAGAAACTGCCTGAATTCTTGCTAATAATTCCTCTATGCTAAAAGGCTTTACTACATAATCATCAGCTCCTAAATTAAAGGCTTCTATCTTATCTTTTACATCACCTAAGGCAGTAAGCATAATTATACCTAAATCAGGATATCTTTCTCTGAGTCTTTTTGCTATTTCTTTACCTGATAAACTGGGAAGTAATATATCTAACAAAACTACATCAGGATTAAAATTTTCTAACTCTATGAGAGCATCATAACCATCATGAACTACTTTCACCTCATATCCCTCATGAGAAAGTTCCAACTCCAAAAGATGAGCAATCTTCTTATCATCCTCTACCACAAGAATTTTCATTTTTTAAAGTATAACATAATTTTTTTTAAATCCTTAAATTTACAGAAAAAGCCTCTTCTAATTCATTATCCTTTTTATGAGTAATATCCTGAACCTACTTGAATATTATTCAACCTCTTTGAGAATATCTTTAAATCTCTTCAGTATGCTCATTTCTGAAAAACTTTCATCAAATTCTTTTAACCATCTTTCAATATATTTAATATCGAGATTTGAAACCTTTAGTAAAATAGATTTTATATCTTCTAAGTCTCTTCCAGCAAATATTTTATGAATTATTACATCTTCAGGAAAAGCAAATTTCACATCAGTCTTTTTTATTTTTACGTTCTTTGCTTTTTCAATAGCCTGTCTTTCATAGGGAGGAAATGAAAATATAAAATCTACTCAATATTTATATTAATATCTTTTGTGAGAAGAACATAAGTTCTTTTCACAAAGTCTTCTACATTTTCAGGTAATACTTCTAAATTTAACTCCTTTGAGATTTCCACAATTTCTGATAATCTATCTATATTAATTCCCAAAGCAATATCAATATCTCTTGTAAGTCTTGGCTCTCCATATAATAATACAGCTTGTCCACCTATGATCATATATGGAATCTTTCTTTTAGTTAAAGCTTCCCCAATTTTTGCTAAAAGTTCTTCAAACATTATAATTTATTTAATATCTTCACTATTCTAATATCTACTTCGACGGTGGACTTCATTATCATGTGGAAGTTGAACAGAATGAAACACAGATAGAAAGAGCTCTAAGAGAGCTTGGTATAAGTCTAATTAACGCAAATAGTCCTCAAGCGAAGGGAAGGATAGAGAGAAAATTCAGGTTCTTTCAGAACAGATTAATAAAGGAGATGAGGCTTAGGGGAATAAAAACTTATAAGGAGGCAAATAGATTTTTAAAAGAGGAATTTCTGCCCTGGTGTAATGAGAGATATACACAAAAGGTAGAGAGCGTTTACAGGCCTGTATCCGAAGGGTTAGAGTTGGATATTATATTTTCGATAAGGCAATTTAAGAGAGTAAATAGGGACAATACAGTGAGTTATAAGAAGAGACTT
>CALHLF010000007.1 GCA_938034905.1 uncultured bacterium
CTCATCTTTATAGAGGACATTACTTAGGATTATAGGAGAAGAGGATTATTTAATGACTTATAAAGAATCAAATAAGTTAGGAAAATAGAGTGATTTTCCACTGATTCCTAATGAATCAAGAGGGTTAATTTGTGAATGGAAGTAAATAATAAAATTTAAGATAATTAAAAGCCCTAGAGAATATCCCAGGGCTTTTTTATACTCCAGATAAAGATCCTGCAAGAAGTCCCCTCATAAAAAATCTTCCAAGGAAGATATAAACTAAAAGAGGGGGTAAAGCTGTAAGCAGTGCTCCTGCCATCTGAATATTCCATTCTACAAAATAACTTCCTGCAAGGTTATTTAATGCTACAGTGATAGGCTGAACAGAAGGATTTGGGGCAACAACAAGTCCAAATAAGAAATCATTCCATATTGATGTGAATTGCCAAATCATAACTACCGCAAATCCTGGCATGGAAACAGGGAAAATCACTCTTCTATAAATTCCTGCAAATCCTGCACCATCAATTTTTGCAGCCTCTATTAATTCTGTGGGAATTGTAGCATAATAATTTCTAAAGATTAATGTAGTTATTGGAATTCCATAAACAGAGTGGACAAAAATTAAACCAGGAATTGATCCATATAATTTAGTTTTTTGAAGGACCTGAACTAATGGAATAAGGATACTTTGATATGGAATAAACATACCAAATAAAAGTAAAGGAAAAATTATATCAGCCCCTTTAAATTTCCATTTGGTAAGAACATACCCATTTAAAGATCCTAAAAAAGCAGAGATTATAGTGGCTGGTATTACAAGATAAATACTATTCATAAAATTTTGGGAAAGGCCCCTTAAACCTCGAGATGGATTTCCTTTCCAAGCCTGAATAAAACTTTCAAAACTAAAATTTTTTGGAAAATTCCACATTTCTCTCAAAGTTACTTCTGCAAAACTTTTAAAACTTGTTGTCAAAAGTATGTAAACAGGCATTAAATAAAAAACGGCAAAAAAGATAAGGATAATATAAAGGAGAATTCTTGATATTTTCATTATCTTTTAACCTCCACCCTTAAGCTGTATCTTAGATATGGTATTATCAGTACTGCAACAGAGATTAAAAGAATTATTGCAATACTTGCTCCTTGAGAAAAATAATTTCCTCTAAAAGTAGTATCATACATAAATAATGCAGGAACATCACATGAAAATCCAACACCACTTCCTGTCATGGCAAAAACTAAGTCAAATATTTTAAGAGAAATATGTCCTAAAACAATTATAGCTCCAAGGGTTATAGGACGGAGAAGGGGAAGAATAATATATCTATAAACCTCAAAAGTGCTGGCACCATCTACTTGGGCTGCCTCAAAAAGTTCTGTAGGAATTCACCTTATACCTGCAAGATACATTGCCATTACATATCCAGACATTTGCCAAACTGCTGCTATAACTACTGCTTTGATTCCTATTTTAGGATCGGTATACCATCCACTCTTTAAAAAGGAAAGCCCCAGTTTATCTAAAAGCATATTTATTCCTATGGATCCTTCTATCCCACCAGTCCCTGGATTTAATAGCCATCTCCAAACAACACCAGTAACTACAAAGGATATTGCCATGGGGAAAAGATAAATGTTTCTAAAGATATTTTCTCCTCTAATTTTTCTATCAACAAGAATTGCTAATAAAAGTCCAATAATAATTGAAGAAATTAAAAATAAAGATGTAAATACAAGAGTATTTTTTAATGAGATCTGAAATCTATAATTTTGAAAAAGATCAATATAATTTCTAAATCCTACAAAGGTAAAGTCTGGGAAAATATCTCTCCAATTTACAAGGGAAACCCAGCCTGTCCATCCTATAAATCCATAAACAAAAATTGCTATTAAAATAATTGAAGGCAATATAAATAAAAAAGGAATAATCTTTTCTTTATCAATTTTCTTCATCCTTTTCCCTCCAAAATATAAAGGGGGAGATTTTTCTCCCCCTTTCTTTTACTGTTTTACTCCTTGTTTTACTGCAACACTAACTAAGGCTTTTTGAGTAGTACTTACATTAGGAAATGCTACAAAGAGTGAAATCACATCTTTAAACTCTGTTACCCATCCCTCAGATGCAGCTGCTCCATGCATTACACTGGGTACAATAGCATGTTTTAACCAATCGTCCATAGCTGATCTTTGATATTCTGGGAATTTTGTCTTATCTACATCGGTTCTTGCAGGAATTGATCCTTTCTTAATATTAAATGCTTCTTGTCCTTCCTTTGAGCCTAATACTCTTAAAAATGCTATTACATTATCCCTATTCTTTACCCCCTTGGGAAGGCCGAAACTGTCTGATAAGGCATCAAATATCCCAGCATTTCCTGGGGCTAATACCCAACCAAAGTCTTTAAATCCCTTTGCATAGAAATATCCTACTGCCCAATCTCCCATAATATTCATTGCAGCTTTTCCTTCTACAATCAAAGCGCATGCCTCATCCCAAGTTCTTGCAGAATGATCCGGATTTATATATGTTAGCATCTTTTTGAAGGTTTCTAAGGCATCAGTAACTTTAGGATCGGACCATTTTGTTTTTCCTGTCCAGAGTCCCTTATATCCTTCTGCACCTAATTTCCCAATTAAAACTGTTTCAAAGACATGAGCAGCTTCCCATCCATCCTTTGTTCCAAAGGCTAATGGAATAATTCCCTTTGCCTTTAATGTATCTGCTACTTTAAAGAATTCATCAAAAGTCTTTGGCGGTGTTAGTTTATTTTCTTCAAAAATCCTTTTGTTATACCAGAGAACATTTGCTCTATGGATGTTTACTGGAACAGACCAGTAGTTTCCTCTATAGGAAACTATATCTAATATTCCCTTGGGCATTGTCTTGGTCCATCCTTCTTCTTTATATAAGAAGGTAATTGGTTCCATAAATCCTGTTTTTACCCAGGTATCAATTAACTCGTGCCCTGCATGGACCTGGAAAGTATCAGGAGGATCACCGCCAAGCATTCTTGTTTTTAAAACTGCCTTTGCTTGGGCTCCAGCACCACCAGCTACCGTTGCATTGATAATCTCTACTTCAGGATATTTTTTGTGGAAAATATCAAAGAGAGCTTGAAGACCTTCTGCTTCTCCACCTGCAGTCCACCAACTGAAAATTTCAAGTTTACCTTTAAGCTGAGCAAGAGAAGAGAAGCTTATTAAAAGGTTTTATCTTTTTTTTAAAAAAACCCTTGCATAATTTTGATTGTTTTGGTATAATTCCAAATCAAATTTTTATATTAAAGGAGGTGATGAAAGTGATATGGATCATGCCTTGCCCGAAGAGGGCGGTTCATAGCAATAAACATAATAAAAATTTTGAAGATAAGGAGGTTAAAAGATGGCAAAGACCATTGAGGAAATTAATGAGAAGATTCGCCAGGGTAAGGCAGTGGTGGTGACTGCTGAGGAGATGATTGATATTGTTAGGGAGAAGGGGGTGGAAAAAGCAGCAAAGGAAGTAGATGTAGTGACTACTGGTACTTTTGGAATGATGTGTTCTTCTGGTATTTACTTTAATATTGGACATACAAAACCAAGAATTAAACTAGGAGGAGGAAAGGTATATCTAAATAATGTTCCTGCATATGCAGGTTATGCTGCAGTTGATATATTCTTAGGTGCCACAGCCCTTCCCGAAGATGATCCTCGAAATAGATACTACCCTGGAAAATTCCCCTATGGTGGAGCCCATGTAATTGAGGAGTTAGTAGCAGGAAAGGATATATTACTAACTGCTACAGCATATGGAACCGACTGCTATCCAAGAAAATTTTTATCTGCATATATAAATATAAATGATCTAAATGAAGCAGTACTTTTTAATGTAAGAAATGCCTATCAAAATTATAATGTAGCAGTGAACTTATCAAATAGGACCATCTATACATATCTTGGAATGTTAAAACCAAACTTAGGTAATGCAAATTACTGCTCTGCAGGACAATTGTCTCCACTTCTTAATGATCCCTTCTATAAAACCATTGGAATAGGTACAAGAATATTCTTGGGAGGAGGAATTGGATATATTATATGGCAGGGAACTCAACATGATCCCTCGGCAATAAGGGGAGAAAACGGAGTTCCTAAAAGAGGTGCAGGAACTATTGCAGTAATTGGAGACCTAAAACAAATGAGTCCAAGCTGGTTAAAAGGGGCAAGTATCATTGGTTATGGGGTATCTTTAGCCGTTGGTATTGGAGTACCTATCCCCATATTGGATGAAGAAATTGCCTCTTATACCTCAGTTAAAGATGAGGATATATATGCTCCTATAGTGGATTATAGTTCTTCTTATCCCAATAGGGAACCAGAAGTTATAGGAGAAGTTAGCTATAAGGAATTGAGAAGTGGAGAGATAGAAATCTTAGGGAAAAAGGTTCCTACAAATCCCCTCTCCAGTTATGCAAAGGCAAGAGAGATTGCAAATATATTAAAAGAATGGATAAAGGAAGGAAAGTTTTTGTTAACAAAGCCTTCTGCTCCTATTCCCGGACCAGAATCAGGAGTTAGATTTAAACCCTTTTCTGGAAAAGAACTGAAGGAGGAGGTTGGTTCCAGATGAGAACTGAAAGAGTAGTTTTACATTTTCCAAAACATTTAGCAGATAAGCCAGTAATAGTTAATCTGGTCCGGAAATTTGATTTGGATTTTAATATATTGAAAGCAACCATAACCCCTGATGAAGAGGGAGTTATGGTCTTAGAAATCACTGGAGAGGAGGAGAATTTTCAAAAGGGGATACAATATTTAAAGGAATTAGAGATAAAGATTCAACCTCTATCACAGGATGTAATATGGAATGAGACAAGATGTACTCACTGTCTCTATTGTGTTAGTTATTGTCCTACAAAAGCATTACAAAGGGATGAAGAAACATATTTAGTAAAATTTGATCCTCAGAAATGTATTGCTTGTGGTATTTGCGTAGATATATGTCCCTATAAAGCTATGGAGATAAGATTGGTAGTTTAAATATTTTCTACCATAAGAAGTTTATTTAAAGAATCCAAGGTCCCTACTATATAAAGAATATCTTCTGCCTCTATTCTTTCATCGGGGTGGGGATTGATAATTATATCTCCACCTCGATGAATTGCTAAAATATTAAGACTGTATTTTCTTCTTAATTGTAAATCCTCTAAAGTCTTTCCTACAAGATGAGGACTTGTTTTTACTTCAAAGATTTTTACATTAGCAGAAAGCTCCATAAAATCAATTATATTAGGGACTACTAATCTTTGAGCAAGAAGTTCCCCACTTTCTTTTTCGGGAAATACCACCAAATCTGCACCAATTTTTTCTAAGATCTTCCCATGGGCATCATTTACAGCTTTTGCAACTACATATTTTACCCCTAATTCTTTTACCAATAAGGTTGCCAGCACTGAAGATTGAATATCATTAGCTATAGCAATAATTACTACATCTGAATTTTGAACGCCTGCATCTCTAAGAGCATTAATATTTGTAGCATTGGCAACCTTTGCAAAGGATACATAGTCCTTTAATTCTTCTACTTTTTTCTCATCCTCATCAATAGCTAAAACAGAACATCCAAGCCTTTCTAATGTTATTGCAACAGAAGTACCAAACCTACCTAATCCAATTACGGTGAATTGGTAAAATCTTTCCTTTGTAAGACCCATTTTATAAAAGAAAGACTTCATTTATCCCACACTCACCTCCTCTGTAGGATAGTCTATTAATTTTTTATGGTTTATTGAAGAAAGAAGAGCTAAACCTGCAGTTACGGTTCCTACTCTCCCTAAAAACATTGTTAAAATGATTACAATTCTACCAAAAGAAGAAAGCTCTGAAGTTATTCCTGTGGATAATCCCACTGTTCCAAAGGCAGATACAACTTCAAATAACATTTTTAAGGGTTCAAAGGGTTCTGTTAAAAGTAATAAAAACCAAGAGGTTAGAACTAAAACTAAGGAGAAGAAAAAAACTGCCCAAGCTCTTTTAACAGTTTCCCAATTAAGACTTCTGTTTTTGAAATGTACATGTTTTCTTTCTAAGATAATTGTAAATACACTTAATAAAAGAATTAGAAAAGTGACAGTTTTTATTCCTCCTCCTGTTCCTCCTGGAGATGCTCCAATAAACATTAGAATAATTAAAAATAACCATGTAGCAGGTCTCATCTCTTTAATGTTTAAAGTGTTAAATCCAGCAGTTCTTGGTGTTACACTTTGGAAATAAGAGCCTAATATTTTTCCTCTCCAAGAGAGGGATTTTAGAACATTATTATATTCTAAAATAAAGATTAAAATCGTTCCAAAGATAATTAAAAATAAAGTAGTAAATAAAGCTGCCTTTGAATGAAGGGATAGATGATTTTTCTTCTTAGTAAGTTTTTGATAAATATCATATATAACAAAAAAGCCAATTCCACCTATTATTATTAATGAAGTTACAGTAAGATTCAATTGAAGGTGATCTACATATTGGGTGAAACTTTTGAATCCTCCAAGAAGATCAAATCCTGCATTACAAAAAGCAGATACAGAATGAAAAATTGCAAATTTTACTGCTTTAATAAAGGGATATTCTCTTATAAAGATAGTAAATAAAGAAAGTGCTCCAATTCCTTCAAATATGAGAACTGTTAATAAAACGCCCTTTAAAAAGCCAATTATTCCCCTTATGGATAAAGTATTTAAGGAAAATTGAAGCATTATCCGATCTCTTAAAGGAATTCTCCTATTTAAAAGAACCATTAAAGAGGTCACAAGAGCTATGTAACTTAATCCTCCAATCTGAATTAGCCCCATAATGACTAAATGTCCAAAATGAGACCAATAGGTTCCTGTATCTACCACCACAAGACCTGTAACACAAGTGGCAGAAGTAGCAGTAAATAAGGCAGTTAAAGGATCAGTAAATCTTCTACTGTTAGAGGAGATGGGAAGCATTAATAGAAAAGTTCCAGCAAGAATTATAATTAAAAAACTACGAATAAAAAACCACGCAGGATTATTTCTCCGGAAGGGAAATATTCCTTGCTCTAAAATATCCATAAAATTAATTTATTTTAAATTGCACCTCTTTTCTATATAATAATAAAGAACGATAGTAATTTTATTACTGTAAATTTAAAATGTCAAATGAATACATAAAAAGAGAATATAGAAAATATATGAAGGCTGATGATCTTATAGGATTTCCTGTAAAGATTAAGGAAAGTGATCTTTATATTTTGGCAGAAAAGGATTTAGAAAAAGAAACAAGAAAGGTTTTAGAATATTATAGGAATCAGATAGAGGAATATATAAAAGAAGATCCCTTATTTTATATAACTTTAGAACCTCATAATGTTTTACCATCTGCTCCTAAAATTGTGAGGGAGATGTCCCATTGGACGAGAAAGGCAGGAGTTGGTCCTATGGCAGGAGTGGCAGGAGCTATAGCAGAATTTGTGGGGAGGGATTTGCTGAAATTTTCTCCTCAAGTTATAATCGAAAATGGAGGAGATATATTTCTAAGCAGTAAAAGGGAAAGAGTAGTATCCATTTTTGCAGGAGAATCTATATGGAGTAATAAATTGGGAATCTTAATTCCTCCCTCTCAACATTTAGGGATATGTACTTCTTCGGGTACGGTAGGACCATCTTTAAGCTTCGGAAGAGCAGATGCAGTGGTGATTATTTCTAATTCTACGATTTTTGCTGATGCTTTGGCAACAGCTGTAGGAAATATGATCCAAAAACCTGAGGATATAGAGTTAGGTATCGAATATGCAAAGGGATTTTCTGAAGTTTACGAAATAATAATAATTATGGGAGAACATTTAGGAATTTGGGGTAGATATGAAGTAATAAAAATTTAGGGGAGAAGAAGATTCTCCCCTTTAAACTATCTCAATTAAAACCTGAGTATTTTCCTCTTCTACATTAATATCTACAATTTTCCCTTTAAAATCTGGATCGTTTATAATGGTTTCAATTTCTTCTGGAGATATATCTATTTTATTTCCATATTCCTTTCCATATTTACTTGCTAATTTCAATCCCCATCTCAACAATGATAGAGGAAGCATTATATTTACTTTTGTCTTTCCATTTTCTACAATATTTACCTTTAAAAATCTCTTTTCTCTTTCTAAATTTTCATCTATTTTTTTTAATAATTCCTCTGCTTCCTCTGCTTTTATCTTTCCCTCCTCCACAAGTCTTAATATTCTAAACCTCTCCTCCCTCATTTTTTTTCTCCTCCTTAAGAGATTTTCTCTTTTGTAATAACTATAGAGAAGTCTAAAGCCAATATATATAAAAATAAGGGGCCAAAATTTCCAAAGCTCTCCCAATATTGGATATCCAAAATATTTGGCTATTAAGGATACACCTAAAATAATTAAGAATACTCCTAAAATAGCTCGAAAGGACATTTAAGTATCCTCCTCTTTTTTTTCCTCCTCTAAGAGTTTTAAAGCCTCCTGAACACTAATTTCTCCTCTTTCCAATTTATCAATAACTTCTCTTGTTTTTGTCTTTTCCTCTTCCTCATCAACAGGTATTAATCCAATAGATCTTAAAATATTATCTAATTTAGCTCTAACTGTTGGATAAGAGATTTTCAGTATTCTTTCCATCTCCTTAACATTTCCTCGGGTTCTCAAAAATAATTCCAAGAATTCCTGTTCTTCAGGATTTAGAGATGCCAGTTTGTTAGCTAAAAATTCTCCCTCTACTGTAATTTCACAGAAATTACATTTTAATCTTGTAATTATCATTTCCTTTCCACATATAGGGCATCTTGGTAAATGATGTACCATAAATTTTGAATCTCCCTTTTATAATTTTACAAGATTAATTTTATAAAATTATAAGATTTATGTCAAGATTTTAAAGCTGGTCTTTATACCCAAATTTTTATTCAGATCTTAAAGCTTGGATAGGATCTAAGCTTGCAGCCCTTACCGCAGGCCAAACTCCAAATATTAGTCCTATGGAGAGGGAAAATAAAAATCCTAAGATTAATATATTAAAATTTAGAGAAAAGGGTATATCAAAATGGACAATGATTTTACCAAAGATTAAAGCCAATATTATTCCAATTATTCCTCCCAAAATACTAAGGATGGAGGATTCCACAAGAAATTGAATTAATATATCTCTCCTTTTTGCTCCTACAGCCTTTCTTATACCTATTTCCTTTATTCTCTCCATAACCGAGACCAACATGATATTCATTATTCCAATTCCACCCACCACAAGGGATACACCTGCAATTCCAGCCAAAGTAAGGGTTAAAATATTTAATATCTCCTTCATAGCAGAGAGAAGATCCTCCTGTCTCGCAATAACAAAATTAGTTTTTCCTCTTCTTTGCTTTAATGCAAATATTAATTTATAGCGATAAATTTCTAAAGCCTCAGGGTTTTTCACTTGAACGGCAATTATATTTAAATTTTGGTCTCCTTTAATAGAAAAAAGGGTTGTAATAGGAATTATTATTCTCCTATCTTGATCCTCATAACTTGAGGAGGTAAATCCCTTTTCTCTTAAAACTCCAATTATTCTATAATTTTGTCCTCCAATATCTAAGGATTTATTTGTTGCTTGCTCATAGTCTTCTGCAATTTCTCTTGCTATCTTTGGACCTATAATACATACCTTTTCTCTATTTTTTATTTCAGTTTCTGTAAAAAATCTTCCAGATAGAAGTCCTTCTTTGGCTATTATAAGTCCTTCATTATCTGTTCCCACTACTTGTGCGTTTATCTCTATAAATTTATATTTTACAGACGATAAAGAACTAACTAAGGAGGATATTAAAATTTCATCTCTAAAGATTTCTCTTAAATAAAGAAGATCACTATAATTAAATAATTGTGGGATGCCCCTATTTCTCCTTCTTTGGGATTCTTCCATTAAGGTGTTAAAGTCCCCATTAGTTTCTATATTAGAGGGGAATATTAAAAGGGTGTTAGCTCCTAATTCCTGCATTACCTGAGTTACTCTATTTTTTGCCCCTTGTCCAATAGAAATCAAAAGGATTACCGTAAAAACTCCAATTATTATTCCAAGAATAGTAAGAAAGGATCTAAGTTTGCTAACCTTCAAATTATAAAAAGAAGATTTAAAACTTTCTAAAATCCTCATTTATCTTTACCCTACTCCCATTTTTTATCTTATTCGATGGAGATAGAATAACTATGTCATTTTCCTTTAATCCCCTTACTATCTCAATCATATCTCCATAAATATCTCCTAAGGAGACTTCTTTTTCTAATGCATGTTTGTCGTTTACAATAAAGACAAAGGTTTTTCCTTCTTTAAATACAACTGAGTTCATAGGAATAACAAAGGCATTTCTCTTAATACCCACATGAATATTTGTAGAGACAGACATTCCCTCTTTTACTTTATCTCCTAAGGATGGGACAGATATTTTAACATTATATCCATAGCTTCCATCTTTACTTAGGGAAGGAGAGAAGGCTATACTTTTAACCCTTCCCTCCCATACCTTTTCTCCCAAGGCATCTACTTTAACTTCTGCTTTCTGTCCCTCTTTTATTTTAAGCACATTAGATTCATCAACTCTAACATCAGCCACTAAGGAGTTCGTATCTACAATTGTCATTAATGAATTTGAAGGAGAAGATGAAAAAAGATTTAAAAGGGAGGAAATGTTCAGAGAACTTAAGTTTTGGAGGTTTAAATTAGATTGGGATTGTTCTTTAACCATTTGTCCTTCTTCTATATTAATATTTACTACTATTCCTGAGATGGGAGATTTAACAAATCTATTCTCATAGATATTTTTAAGATTTTCGTAATAGGAAGATAAAAGATTTTTTAAACCTTCAAAGGAATTTGTATCCTCTTGAGGGTTATTTTGGGAAAATCCAAAAAAGGCTCCTAAAATTTTCATTTGATTCTGGAGAGTTTCCTGGGTCTTTATGGTATCCATTATTAATTTTATATTTTCCATCTGTTTTTTAATCTCCCTCGCATCTATCTCTGCAAGTATATCTCCTCTTTTAACCTTATCTCCTGCTTTTACTCTTAGCTTTAAAAGAACTCCTGATATTTTAGGAGAAATATCCACCTTATTCATGAAATATAGATTTCCTGTTGCAGAGATTATTATGGGAAGATCTCTTTTTTCTACTTTTATAGTTTTGACCTCTATAGGAGGATTAAAAATGTCCGTTGAAAAATATAATGTAATAAATAATGTAATAAAAATTACTCCCAATATAAGAATTATTTTTTTCATTTGATTTCCTCCATTTTATCTAAGAAATCCTTAAGAAAAATTATATATCCCTTTGTCCATCCTGCACAAAATTCTAATGCCTGAAGAATAATATTATCATATTCCTCCCTCAAGGGAGAATAGTTTTCAAAGGAGAAAAGTTTTGGATCCGCCTTAAAATTCTTCTTATTATTTATATCAGGACCATAATATTTTACTTGTAAGTTCCATAATTCCCCCATAAAATCTCGGGAAATCCATGCTGCTTTTTTTGCTGATTCTTCTGGATTCTTAACCTCTAATGGTTTTGCTTCTTTTAATACCTTTATATATTTAGGATTTCCATTTTTTATTTGGTATTCTTGGTAATCTTCTAGGGTATAGTGATGGTTTTCTCCTTGAGATATCAATTTATCTAAATTAAATATTCCAAGGACCACATTTTTTAAAGGCATGGGATAGGCATGAAAGGGCATACTTACATCTTGTAGATAATGAAGACTATATGCAAAGAATCTAAATCCCCAATAATAATCACCTTTCATAAAAGCTTCTCTTGCTAAATTCCAGAAGTGGAGAGCTCTTTTTGGAGCTTCCCCTAAAATCCATAAACCTTGAAAGGTAATAAAATACATATGTCTCCAACCAGAACTGCCTCCTGTTAACTTCTGCATTGAACTTATATTTATATTCTCATCCATTCCCTTGTCAGGTTCTTCCACATATCTGGTAATGATTGTAATGGCAGAGATCTCATCCCCAATTTTCTCTCCCCGATATGTAATTGCATAGGAAGGATTATATAAAGAGTTATCAGTATAAGTATAGGGAGTTACTTTAATTTTATTGTACTTCTGTAACCATGGGAATTGTTTCAATATTATCTCTGTCATCTCTTTGTGGGCAGACCAAGAAAATAGAGGAGTTATAAAGAGAAAAAGAATTAATACTGTTAAAATTATTCTTTTTTTCATAAATTAACCTCCATCACATAATTCTTTTTTCAGTCTCAGGATCAAAAAAGTAAATTTTTTCAGGAAGCTTTAAATAAACTTTATCTCCTACCCTAAATGAAGGTTCCTTTGGAATTTGAATTTTTAGGTTTATATCTCCCATCTCTACATAAATAGTTTGAAATTTATCTGAAGGAAGACTATCTATAAAGAAAATTTCTCCCATTAAATCTGTTTTTTCTTTGCTAATTTCTATCTTTGAGGGATGAAATCCTAAGATTATTTCCTTTTTATTATAATTAAAGGGGATAGGGATCTCTATATTTTTAAAAACAAACCTATTATTTATTACTTCTCCCTTTAAAAGATTCATGGGGGGAATTCCTACAAAGGAAGCAGTGAAAGCATCCATAGGTTCTTCCATAAGTTCTTCATAGGTTCCCACTTGTAATATTTTACCCTGTTTCATGACTGCAATTATATCTCCTAAAGCTTGTGCTTCTCTTTGATCATGGGTAACATAAATTGTTGTTACTTGAAATCTCACAAGTAATTTTTTTATCTCTGTTCTTGTTATAACCCTTAATTTTGCATCTAAATTAGACAAGGGCTCATCCATTAACATTAATGTGGGATTTCTTATAATACATCTTCCAATAGCAACCCTTTGCTGTTCTCCCCCTGATAAGGTTTTAGGTTTTCTTGGAAGAAGGTCCTCAAATCCAACCCCTAAAATTTTCGCAGTTTCTTTTATCCTTTCATCTATTTCCTCTTCAGGTTTTTTCCTTATCCAAAAATAAAAAGAAAGATTTCCTCGAGCTTCATAATGGGGATATAAAGCATAGTTTTGAAAGACCATCCCAACCCCTCTATCCTTTGGGGGAAGGTCATTTACCAATTGGTCATTAAAATAGATATTCCCAGAATCATGTCTTTCCAGTCCTGCGATAACCTTTAAAAGGGTAGTTTTACCACATCCTGAAGGGCCAATAACACAAAGGGTTTTCCCTTCAGGGATAAATAAATCCACATCCCTTAATGCGTAAACCTTATTTTCTTCTATCTCAGGTAGATCCTCCAAAATTCTTTCTTTTTTTCTTTTAAAAAGGGTAAATTCCTTCTCTAAGGAGAAGGATTTTGTTACCTTTTCTAACCTTACCCTTACCCCACGTTTATCTTTATTGCCTCCTTACAGGTGGTATAAGTGTCTTGTCCTAAGTACATTGAAGGATTAAAATTCTGAAGGTTATATATTCTATCAAATTTATCTTCTTCAACTTGAGCGTGAACTACTCTTCCTATAACTAATAAATGGTCTCCCTTTACATCTATAATGTCTTCTAAGGTACATTCTATATGTGCTATACACTCCTTTATTAAAGGTGCTTTAATTTTATTTCCTGGTATAGGGGTAAGCTTTGCTAATTGAAATTTATCCTTATCCCTTCCCGAGATCTTACCACATATAAGGGTCGCGGAAGAAAGTTCATAAGGAGGGATATTTATAGCAAACTCCTTAGTCTCCTTAATAAGTTGAATGGTAAACCTTTCAGGTCTAAGACTAAGAATTAATAAAGGTGGGTTAATACTTAATGGGATAATCCAAGAGGCAGTCATAACGTTTTGCTTACCTGTATTACTTCTACTGGTTACTAAGAAAGCAGGAAGAGGATGAAGTAAATATATAAAATTATGCCTTAGTTCTTTATACATTTTATCCTCCTTTCTAAAGCTCAAATATATTATTAGCTAAAATAGGATTAATTTTATAATTTTTATATGTTCTTTTGTGGGTTAAAGTTTTTACCCCATTATAATCTTCATATTGCTCCAATTGTATAGGAATAAAGTTTTTATCTATATAGAATCTTTGGGAAAGAAAATTGTGAATTCGATCTTTGCTAAGCCCAATTTCCAAAAGAAAACAAGAAATTCCCAATATTTTTTCTTCTCCTATAAATTTTATTGGTTTTTGGGTTATCATTTGAATAACATAACCCAAACTCATTTCGTCAAATCTTTTCTTCTTAATATTTAACACCAATGGATCATCAGGATTTAAGGTTAATGGAATTATTTTTAAAACTCCTGGTCTTTGTATTCTTACTCTTCCTTCTCTCATTATAATTACTGCACCTTTATCTCTTCCTTCGATTATATTAAATCTATAATTATCAGGCTTTTTAAAATAAAATTCAAAAATAAAATATTCTTCTTTATCTCTCTCTTTATTATATACTTCTAATATACTACTAAAGGTATCCAATTTATTATAGGTGTTTAAAACATTTTGCACTATTTCCTCCTCGGTTATCCCAAAGGAGATGGAAAAAAGAAGTAATATAATTAAAAACTTAAATATTCTCATTTTTTCCCCTCTATTATAATTTTAAAATCCACTCCCAATCATATTTTGAGGACACAAAGGCTCCCTTTTGATAATTTAACCTATCTGTTTCCAGAAGAACTATCATTTGCTTTGCAAGGGCTTCCTGATCCTTTTTAATTATAAAATCCTTTATAGCTTGATATGGAATACTAATAAATAATGTTTTTCCTAAGAAAGGATCATTTTTTTCTTGTACCATTATTATTATGTTAACAGAAGTTTTAGGAGGTAGAATTATATCATTTAGAAGGGGTAAAAGTTCCTTTAAGACTCTATTTGCTAATGTGGGATAGGGAAGTCCCTTTTGGCTTGTTTTAGTATAGCAGGAGATATTAAGACCTATAATGGGATGATAAAGGGAAGAACCAAATTTAAAGGTATCATCAAATGCTCTTATATTTTTTTCAAAATTTGATTTGTAAATCTTACTAAAGGATTCTATGTGAAGAACAAATACTGTTCCAGGTTTTGTAGTAGTTACTGTTGAGGTTTGAGTTTGGGAAAAGGAAAGGCCAGAAAGTATTATAAAAATAAGAAATACCAATATACCTTTTTTCATAAAGAACCTCCACTTTTTTTAATATTATATAACATTTAGACAAGATTCTCATTAAAATATTTTACTTTTATTGACCCAATTTTTATAAAGATGTATAATTCAAATTAAAAACGGTTCCAAAAATAGGAGGTGTTTTAAATGAAGAAACTCCTTAGATTACTTCCCCTTCTTTTTATTCTCCTCTTACTAATAACCTATTCTTCTGCAAAACCAATAACCATAAAGGTTTGGTACCCTGATGAACTTGGAGTAAAACCTAAATATGTGGATAAAGCTGCAGAAGATTTTAGAAAGGCATTCCCCAATGTAAATCTTGAAGTAACAAGGTATAAAATTCCCTCTGGAGACTTCTTAACAAAGTTACTTTTAGCAATTGATGCTAAAGAAGCACCTGATGTTTTTCATATAGGTGGAACTTTGATGCCAGAATTTGTAGATGCTGGATATATTCGTCCTTTAACCGCATATTTAGTAAAATGGGAAGATTGGAAGCATTATCCAAAATCTATAAAGGATGCAGTGAGATATAAGGGGCATTATTATACAATACCCTATGGTTTAGATGTGAGATGGCTATATTATAGAAAGGATATATTTGAAAAAGCAGGATTACCTGTGGATTGGAAACCAAAAGGCTGGGACGATATTCTTAATACTGCTCTTAAAATAAAAAATAGTGTTCCCAATGTAATTCCCTATGTAATATATGCAGGAGTTGCTGGAGCTGGAGGAACTGTAAATCACGGATATGTTCCTTTATTATATGGAGTGAAGGGGGTAGCCTATGATGTAAAGTCTGGAAAATATGTAATAGAAACTTCTGCAGTAAAGAAGGTTTTAGATTTTTATAAAAAAGCTTTCATTGATTTGAAATTGGTTCCACAAGAGGTATTAACCCTTCCTAAGCCTTGGACTACTATGAGGGAAAAATTAGGAGCAGGGGAATTAGCTATTCTCTTTGAAGGTGGATGGGTATATGGGGGATGGGTGACAAGATATGGATTAGAAAATGTAGAAAAGACCATTGGATATACTCTAATGCCCTCTGAAAAGGGAGCTCCATATTTCACTGTGGGAGGACTTGGAACCTGTTGGTATATTTCTTCTCAATCTAAAAATCCCGATTTAGCTTGGGAGTTTATAAAGAGATTTAATACTCGTGAAATAGTAGCAAAAATTAATATAGAAGATCCTCATCCTGTAGCTCGTTTAGATTCTGCAGAACTTCCTGAATTTAAAGGAATAAAGTATCTTTACGATTGCACTCAGATTCTTGCCCAGGCAAAATTTGAACCTATGGCACCTGGAATTTCCAAATTTGGAAACAGGGTACAACTTATGACAGGAAGGGTAGCAAGTGGGGAGATGTCTCCCGATGAAGCCTTAAGGAAGTTCATAGAAGAAATGAGGATGGATTTTGGAGAGGTAATAGTAAAATAGTATTGGTGGGGCTTTACGCCCCACCTTTTAATTTGGAGAGAGAAAAATGAGAAGAAGGAAGTTTTTAATTTTGGGAATTCTTCCTGCTATTTTTTTAATGACTTTTTTATTTGTTCTTCCCTCTCTTTGGGGGATATATAGTAGTTTTACTAATATGGCCCTTTTAGGAAAAGAAGCTGCAAATTTTCGATTCTTAGGATTGGAGAATTATATAAAGCTTTTTAAAGACTCTTCTTTTTATACATCTTTTGTAAATACTATATATTTTGTAGTAGGTTCCGCATTAATTGGTCAGTTTTTATTAGGACTTATCATCGCATTGCTTATTGACTATGCTGAAAAGAAGAAAATTCCGGGAAGAGGAATAGTTTATGGTATTGTACTTCTTGCATGGATTAATCCCACATTAATTGCAGGCTTTCAATGGTCTGCAATGTATGATTATTATTATGGTACCTTAAATAAATTTCTTAATCTCTTAGGAATTCAGAAGATAAACTGGCTAGGAACTATGCCTATGCTTTCTGTTATTGTTGCTAATATATGGAGAGGAACTGCCTTTACTATGTTAATTTGGCTTTCCGCATTAAAGACTGTTCCATTAGAGCTTTATGAGGCATCAAAAATAGACGGAGCTAATGCCTTTAATAGATTTAGATATATAACAGTTCCTATACTTCGAGATATTATAACGGTAAACCTTATCCAAATAACTATGGCAACTATGGGAGCCTTTCTATTAATTTGGGCAATAACCAGTGGAGGCCCAGGACTTAAGACTACAACTTTGAGTCTTTTTGCCTATAGAACTGCTTTTGAGGCATATAGACTTGGGTATGGTAGTGCTATAGCTGTAATAATGCTTATTATCAACTTAGTTTTTGGAATTATATATATAAGACTTTTCAGGAGGAGATAATGAAAATTTTAGTCTCAATTATCTTTCTTTTTATGATTATATTCTTTGGAGTACCCTTTTTATGGTTATACTTCTCCGCTTTTGACAAAGAAGCTTCTGCTTTCATAAAATTCCCAAATTTTACCTTATCAAATTTTATAGAAGTTTTTAGAGAATATAATTTTACAAGGTATTTAGTAAATAGTTCCTTTGTAGCAACAATAACTATGATCTTGACAGTTCTTATTGTTGCAATTTCTTCCTACTCCATTTCCAGAATAAAGTGGAAATATAAAAATGCATTCCTTTATTCTTTATTACTCCTTCATTCCATTCCCCTTTCCACTACTATGGTTCCCATATATGGAATAATGAGAATTCTTCGTCTTAGAAATTCATACTTAGGTCTTATCTTAATATATACTGCTATGCAACTCCCATTTCTCATATGGCTTATGAAGGGATTTTTTGATACTATTCCCGAAGAATTAGAAGAAGCATCTTGGATTGATGGTTGTTCCTTTTTTAAGGGGTTATTTAAAGTAATTCTTCCTGTTTCCCTTCCTGGAATTTTAGTGGTATCTGTACTTTCTTTTTTGGGTGCATGGGGAGAAAGCATGTTAATTCTTATATTAGTAGATTCTGAAAAGATGAAGACTGTTCCACTGATATTTTACGAAGCAATGCGAACAGTAGGAGGATATATGGAGGTAAGATATGAATTGGTATCTTCCTTTGCTATACTCTTTCAAATTCCTGTAATGATTCTATTTATTCTATCAAGAAAATTACTTGCAGTATCTATAATTCCAGGGGTAGAAAGATGAAGGAATATGTATTTAATTTAGAGCTTTTTCCAGAAAATTCTAAAAAGCATATTCCCATATATTTTGAGGTGCCATATGGAGCAAAGGAAATAATTATTGAAAATTTTTTAGAACCAAGAGAATTAGATATAAAAAATTCTAAAAAGCTTGCAAAGGAAGCTTTAGAGATATACATAAAACAAGGGGATAATCCGTTGAATATAAAGGATATTCCTGAGGAAATTTTAGAAAAAATAATAAAGGAATTTATTCCCATAAGAAATCTTTTAAATTTTAGAATTTTTGATTCCAAAGGGAATTTTAGAGGAACAGGAGATGAGAGATTTTCAAAAGGCATCCCTATAAAAATTGGAGAAAGATCTTCATCCTTAGGGTGTGTAGAAGGAAAATTATGGGAAGGAAAATGGAGAATTGTAATAGAGACCCATGCTATTGTTAAAAGATCTCTTCTAAGTTTAAAGATTAAAATAAATGAAGAAGAAAATGAAAATATTCCAGAGGTTTTTGAAAAATATACTCCTGTTATGAAGGAAAATATAGAGAAAGATGGATGGTTAGCATGTGATCTTCATCTTCATTCCCATCATAGTGATGGAAAATTATCCTTAGAGGAGATTATAAAAAGTTCTATAAAAAGGGGCTTAGATTTCATTTTCCTTACAGATCATAATAAAATTTCTGGATTCCAGAAGATAAAAAATGAAGGTTTTCCTGTTTTTTGTGGAATAGAATTCACAACCTTTTGGGGACATTTTACCTCCTTTGGTTTAAAGGAATATATTGAATGGGATGTTATTGATCCTCAAAATGGAATAAGGAAAGTAGCAGATTTAGTCCATTCTCAGGGAGGATTATTTTGTATAGCTCATCCTTTTACCATAGGGGATCCTATATGTACGGGATGTAGATGCAATTTAAATGTAGATTGGAAATATGTAGATGCTTTGGAAATATGGGCAGGATCCTTTAATAAGAGAAGACATGAAAATACTGAAGCTATAAAGTTCTGGAGAAATCTTCTTAATTTAGGCTATAAGATTACTGGGATAGGGGCTACTGATATGCATACTTTAGAGGATATTACTCCCGATAGTCCCATAACTTATGTCTATGTGGAAAAGTTAACTTTAGATAACATATTAAACTCTTTAAGGGAAGGTAAAGTTTATATCACTCGAGGCCCTAAGATTGATTTTTCAATTAACGATGTAAATATTGGGGGAAGAGTAAGGCTTAGTAATGAGAAATTTAGTTTAAAGTATTTTTGCGAGGAGTATTTAGACTTAAAGGTTTTTTATAATGGGAAGGTTATCATTGAAATCCCTAAAACATCCTTTGGGAATATCAGCCTCTTCTTAAAGGAGTCAGGATATATCTATCTAGAATTTTGGAAGGATAAAGAGTTATATGTTATTACCAATCCTATATATGTGATATAATTTAGAACCATGATTAATGATTTGGATATTGTTTTAAGACTTTTATTGGCGGTATTATTAGGAGGATTAGTAGGCTGGGAGAGGGAGAAGGAAGAGAAACCAGCGGGTCTCCGAACCCATATATTAGTCTGTCTTGGCTCTACCTTAATGATGATAGTATCCGCATATGGATTTCCTGGAAGGTATCCTTCGGATCCAGGAAGAATTGCAGCTCAAGTGATAACTGGTATCGGTTTTATAGGTGCAGGAACCATACTAAGAACAGGAATAACCATTAAAGGTTTAACTACTGCTGCGAGTATATGGACTGTAGCAGGTATTGGATTAGCAATTGGAATAGGCCTTTATTTACCTGCAATTTTTACTACTTTATTAGTGGTAGCAACATTAATGCTTGCTGTAAAATTTGAGGTATCAGTAATTGGAAGTCATAAACCTATCTCCCTAAGATGTGTAATAGAGGATAGACCAGGTTCCATTGGGGCTATAGGTTCTTTATTAGGGGAATTGAATGTGGATATAAAACAAATTGAGCTTTCTTCTGCTTGGGATGGAAAGGTGATTTTGACTATCTCTTTAAAACTTCCTGCAAAACTTTCCGAGGAAGAAGTAATAGCAAAAATTATAGAACTTGATAACGTAATAAGTGCAGAATGGATTTAAAAGGTGGGGAAAATCCCCACCTTTATACTCCTGAGTAGGCATTGAATCCCCCATCAATGGGAATTACTGCTCCTGTTACAAAGGAACTTGCAGGTGAAGAAAGCCAAATTATGGTTCCAATAAGTTCCTCAGGCTCTCCAAATCTTCCCATGGGAGTATGGTTAATAATCGCTTGTCCCCTTGGTGTTAAATTTCCCTTTTCATCTAAAAGGAGAAATCTATTTTGTTTTGTTAATAAAAATCCAGGTGCAATAGCGTTTACTCTGATTTTAGGAGAGTATTCTTGGGCTATATATACTGCAAGCCATTGGGTAAAATTACTTACTGCTGCCTTTGCTGCAGAATAACCTATGGTTCTTGTTAAAGGTCTAAAGGATGCCATAGATGAGAAATTTATTATTACTCCGCCATCCTTATTTTCCAGCATCATCTTCCCAAAAACCTGACTGGGAATAATGGCTCCTCCAAAAAGATTTAAATTTACCACTTTTTGTAAGGACTCAATGGGAAGATCAAAAAAGGTTACATCCTTTGATGTGGTTGCCTCAGGAATATTTCCACCTGCAGCATTAAGAAGAATATCAACTTTTCCAAACCTATCTTTTACCCTTTCTGCTACTTCTTCTACTATCTTTTTGTTAAGGACATCCATGTAATAACCTTCTACTTCGATTCCTTCCTTTTTTAATTCTTCTATCCTTTCCTCTAAGGAAGTTATATCTGTTACAACAATTTTTGCCCCTGCCTTACCTAAGCCCTTTGCAATGGCTCCTGCTAAAATTCCAGATCCCCCAGTAAAAACAGCAACTTTATCTTTTACTGAAAAAAGTTCCTCTATATAACTCATTTTTCTCTCCTCCTTTTTAAAATTTCTCCCATTGAACATGAAATATTCCTTCTTTATCTTTTCTTTCAAAGGTATGGGCTCCAAAGAAATCTCTTTGAGCTTGAATAAGATTTGCAGGAAGATCCTCTTCGGTGATACTTAAGAAATAATCTAAAGAGGAATTCAGAACTAATGTTGGCAAATTAAAGTCTCTTGCAATCTTTGTTATATTTTTTATTGAATCCAATTTATCATTAATAAAAGAAAGTGACTTTTCATCGTTTAAAAGATTTACATTTTCAGGATTTTTGTTAATAATTTCCCTTAAAAAATTTAAGATCTTTGCCCTTATTATGCAACCTCCCTTCCATATTCTTAATACCTCCGAAAGATTTATCCCATAATCCAAGGCTTTACTAGCAGAACTTATTAACCAAAGTCCTTGAGAAAAGGCCATAAATATTGAAAAGAGTAATGAATTCTCTAAATCTTTTAGGATCTTTTCCTTTTCTAAAGGAATATTAGGGACTCTTCTCTCATACTTTTTAGAAAGATCTCTTCTCAAATCTTTAAAATAGGAGAGAGTTCTTGCTTCTACTGCAAGATTTAAAGAAGGAGTAGGAACTCCAAGGTCTAATGCAGATTGGGCAGTCCATTTTCCCGTTCCCTTTTGTTCTGCCTTATCTAATATTAACTCTACAAGAGGTACTCCCTTTTCTTCATCTATGTATCTCATAATCTTATAGGATATTTCCATCAAAAAAGAATTTAATTCTCCATTATTCCAATTCTCAAAAATATCCCCAATCTCCTTTGAGTCCATATTTAAAATTTTCCTCATAATATCATATACTTCTGCGATAGCCTGCATATATGCATATTCAATACCGTTATGGACCATTTTTACGAAATGTCCAGCAGAGTCTCTTCCTACAAAGGTGCAACAGGGGCCATCCTCAGTCTTTGCAGAAATCTTTAGAAGAATTTCTTCGACCATTTTATATGCATCCTCAGAACCTCCAGGCATTAAAGAGGGTCCATATAGTGCTCCAAATTCTCCCCCTGATACCCCCATTCCTAAATATAAAATTTTCTTTTCCTTTAGTTCTTTTATTCTCCGTGAGGTATCTTGATAATGAGAGTTTCCACCATCAATTATCAGATCACCAGGATCTAAATATGGTAAAAGGTCATTAATCATTTCATCAACGGGATTTCCAGCCTTTACCATGAGGATTATCCTTCTGGGCTTCTCCAAGGAGTCAATAAAACTCTTTAGATCATAGCAGGGAATTATTTTTTCATCCCTTACCTTTTCCTTTAAAAACTCTTCTGTCCTTTTTGGGGTTCTATTATATACCGATACTGAATAACCCTTTCTTGCTATATTTAAGGCAAGATTTTGCCCCATTACTGCTAATCCTACTAAACCAATATCCCCTTTCATTATTCTTATCCTCCTTTACAAATTATTATGCCTTTCAAAAGCATCCTTTAAATTTCTTACTAAAAATTTAAAGAAATGAAACTTTTTATTATAATCTTCAACCCAATCAGGATTTGGATAATAAATATTTTTTATTTTAACCAATTTCTCTGTTGCCTCTTCTAAGGTTTTAAACTTTTTTAATGCAGTAAATCCTAAAAGGGCAGAACCTAAAAGGCCTGCTTCTTCAGATTCTGTTATCTTTATGGGCATATTAAAAACTGAGGCAAATATACTCATCCAAAGAGAGGATCTTGTTCCTCCACCTCCTGCTCTAAGCTCTTTTATCTCTATATTGTTTTCCTTTAGAGCTTCAAAGGCCATTTTCAATGTAAAAGCTACACCTTCTAATCCGGCTCTTATCATATGATTTTTATTATGGAAACTTTTTAATCCAAAAAATACTCCTGATGCAATATTTCCTATCTCAGGATATCTTTCCCCTGTAATGAAGGGAAGAAAAAATAAATTTTTGCTATCATCCTTTTGAGCTTCTGATGTTAGATCTTCATAGGAAAGATTAAATATATTGTCCCTAAACCACTTGAGAATTATTCCAGCATTATTTACTGCTCCTCCAATATACCATTTATTGGAACATAGAAAATATGCTTGAAATCTCATACTTTTATCCTTATCAATTACAGGTTTAGGATACGTAACCCTAAGCATTCCAGTGGTACCAATATTTATAACCCCAATAGAATCCCCCATTGCTCCTATTCCAAGTCCCACTGCTCCTCCATCGTATACTCCAGTAAGTACATAAACATCTTTCTTTAGTCCCAAAATTTTCTTACTTTCCAAAGGAAGTTTTCCTAAAATTTCCTCAGGAGGAATGATCTTAGGAAGATTTTCCTCCTTTATTCCTAAAAATTCCAAGGGATAAGGATCCCATGTAAGAGTGTGGACATTCATTAATTGAGTTGAAATGGATTGACTTGGTTCAGTATATAATCCTCCTAAAAGTCTCAATAGAAAGTAATCTTTAGATCCTATATAATATCTTGCATTTTCATATATCTTTCTTCTTTTCCTTTTCAACCAGTAAATTCTCGAAAATGGATATATAAAAAGGGGAGGACATCCTGTTCTCTTATATAGTTCTTCAAAATCTACTAATTTACAAAGTTCCTCAAAGGTTTCTCGAGATCTTAAATCTAAAAGGGTTATAATCCCTGTTAGGGGTTTTAAATTTTTATCCAAGGGAAGAATTCCAAACATATAGGAGGAAAGAACAAGAAGGGAAATTTTATCCTCATATTCTGAAACTATTTCTCGAACCAAGGATACAAAAATATTAAATATTTCCTCAGGATTATGTTCTGCCTTTCCTGTATCATCCTTTTCGATGGGAAGTTCTCTACTTTTAACTTTTAGAATTCTTCCATTTTCATCAACTATTCCCGCCTTAATATTTGTAGTCCCGATATCTACAGCAAGGATTAACTCTTCCATCTTTTCCCCTCTAAAACTTCTTTATTAATAACTTCATCGGGAATTTCACCTTTTAAAACCTTCTCAATATCAGAGACAACTTTATCTCCCATAGCCTTTAAGGCTTCATAGGTATATGCAGAGATATGAGGGGTTATAATAACATTATCAAATTTTAATAAAGGGTGATTTCCATCAATGGGTTCCCCTTCTACCACATCAAAACCTACCCCTCCCACTTTTCCAGATTCTAAATTAGAGATCAATGCCTTTTCATCTATTAATTCTCCCCTTGCAGTATTTATAATAAATACTCCATTCTTCATAAGGGAAAATTCTCTAAAAGAAAGCATATGATAATTCTCAGAAGTTAAGGAACAGTTTAAAGAAATAATATCTGAATTTTTGAGAAGATCCTCTAAAGTTACCTTTTCTCCTCCTCTCTTATTTATTTCTTCCTCAGAAAGGTAGGGATCATATACTATAATCTTAGCTCCAAATCCATTTTTTAATATTTCTCCTACTCTACTTCCAATATTTCCAAACCCAATGATTCCTATAGTTTTCCCCTTTATCTCCCATCCAATAAATTTTGCTCTTTCCTTCCATTTTCCCTCTTTTACTTTTAAAGATGCTTCCCTTATCTTTCTTATAACACTCATTAATAAGGCAACAGCAGTCTCTGCTACTGCTTCTCTTTCTGTCTCTCCACCTACTTTTGTTACTATTATCCCTTTTTCTGTAGCGCTCTTAATATCTATGTTATCATACCCTATTCCATGGCGAGTTATTAAAATAGTTTTATCCTTATGGTTGAAAAACTCTTTATTATAATATGGTTTCACACTGGCAATAATTATAGGGAACCCATTAAGTTTTTCTGCTAAGGTTTTTCCATCTATATCCTCGGGAAATTCAAATCTTTCAACATCTCCTAATTTTTTTAATCTTTCAATATGCTCTGGATAATATTTTCCAAAACTACTGGAATTAACAATAGCTATTTTTGTCATTACTAATCCTCCTCAAATAAGATTTTAAGGTGATTTTCAATATTTTCTTCTACAAACTTATAATGCTCTTTTTCATACTTATCTAAAAGATCGTATATTTCTTTTTTCTTCTCATCCAAAAGAATCCCATAGGATATATGAAAGAGTTGTTTTACTTCTGGTTTTTCAAAAAACTCTAAGGGATCCCCTACAATCTCCTTAGGAAAATCTTCTTTCTTTATAGATACTTTATAAGCCTTTTTACTCTCCTCTAAATTTTCCAAGGAGATAGCGTAAAGCTCAGAAAATAAAGATGGATCAAATTTTGCGATAACTTTTACTCCTTGAAGCCAGCTGGTTCCTGAGGTTTTTATATGAAAATTATTGTTGGTAATATCTGAAAATATCTTATATATACTGAATTTATCACTTCCAGAATGTAAACTTAATCTATACCCTTCAAGTTTTTGAGAAAGGAGATAATGCTTTTTTAATTCTGTGGAAAAAACATTAATATCCCCTTGATAGTCCAATGCCTTTTGAAACTCTCCCGGAAATTTAGGTGCCAAACTCCAAAAATCTATTCCCTTTTCATGGAGATATTCTACAACAAATAAATGGTCCTCTAAGGTTGTATCCCTTTCTCCTTCATCTATAGACACCTCTAAATCAAAATCTCTCACTTTTTCCTTTAAAACTTTATACACATTCTCTATAAAATCCAATCCCCTTTCATATATAATTGCAGATTCACAAAGCTTTTCCTCATTAAACTCATAATATTCTTGAGAGGATATATTTATTTTTTTGCCCTTATACCTATTGATAATTTTTTTGCTCAAAGAAGAAATTTTTCTAAATCTTTCTTGAAGTTCTCTTTTTTCGCGATTTTCAATTTTTTCTAAAAAATCACTAATATCTAAAGTGTACATAGAAAATCCTGCTTTTATACTTTCTTCTAAATAATTTTCATCCTTTATATGATCCGCATCTGCTCCAAATTTTCCATCATATCCTGACTCTAAGACTCCTAAAATTCCCTTTAAGAGAACATCTTTAAAATCTCTTTTGGTTTTTAAAAGCTCCCGAGGAGATTGTTGTGATATAACAGGAAATACTGGATAATTTTTTAAAACCCTTAAATGAGAGGAAGATACAAGTCCCAGTCTATCTCCAGTTCCAAAAGATGTTTTCTTATCACAGGGAGATGGGGAAATATTCGTTATTTCTTTAAGTTTTAAGTAATTTTCAAAGGATAAAGGATAAAAATTAAGATAGGATTTTAAAGATTCTAAAAATAAATCACAAGAGTAATGAGGTTCTGATAGATAAAAAGTATTTTCCTTCTTTAAAATTCCTAATTTCTTTTCTCCTTTAATTTTAGCTATAAATAGGAATGTATTTTCCTTAATTTCCCTTAGAGAATCCTTATAAAGTTCCCAGTTATATCCTTTTAAAAACTTTTCCAATTCTTCCAGCATATTTATCCTCCAGAAATTTTTGTTTTTGTATATAAACAAAAAAATATATTTAAATAAAGTGTATCATAGTTTATCCATTCTTACAAGAAAAATTATCTACTGCAGGATAATTGAGCCTCTCCTTCAAAGGAGGTAAAGATATTTTTTTCTTTTAAAGATAAAATTATTAATTAGAGTATAAGAAACATTTCACATATCTATCATCTACCAAAAAGACAGGGGGTTCCTGATTTGTACAGATATCCATAACCTTTGGACATCTAAGGGAAAATTTACAGCCTTTCTTAGCAAACTCAACTGATTCTTCAATAGATGCTGAAATCTCTACTTTTTTACCTAATACTTCTTTATCCGAAACCCTTGGCCTTAAAATTGAACTTCTTAAAAGTTGAGCATAGGATGTATGGGTCATATATACTATGCTCAAGTTTTTTTATCTTTAAGTTCTTTAAATAAATTAAGTATTGAAACTCTCAAGGATACATCTAACATAGAAATAGGTTCATCTGCTACCAATAAAATGGGATTAAGAATTAAGGCTCTAGCAAGGGCTAACCTTTGTAGCTGACCGCCAGAAAATTCATAGGGATATTTCCCTTTTACCTCTTTTATTATTTTAGCAGTATCATAAAGATAGGAATCAACTCTTTACCAAGTGCCTAAAATTGTCTGACCAAATTAAAATTTAACTAAATTATTTAATTTGCATATATTCAGGAAAATTATTAATATATAAATAAAAAAGGAGGAGTATTTTTATGATGGACATATATATAGAAAGATCTTTTTATGGGATTACAGAAGAAGGTATTCCTGTGGATCAGTATACATTGATAAACAAAAATGGATTAATTATTAAAATAATAACCTATGGGGCAACTATCACTGAACTTTGGGTTCCTGATAGAAATGGAGTTTTAGGAGACATTGTTTTAGGTTTTGATACCCTTTGTGAATACGAGAATCCCAATAATCCATATTTAGGATGTATAGTGGGAAGATATGCAAATAGGATTGCTAAAGGAAGATTTAATATTGACGGAATTTCTTATCAACTTGCTTTAAATAATGGTGAAAATTCTCTTCATGGAGGAATTAAAGGTTTTCATAGAAAAGTTTTTAAAGCTATACCTATGAAGCTTCCTTCAGGTCCAGCATTAAGATTGAAATATTTAAGCCATGATGGAGAGGAAGGCTATCCTGGAAATCTCGATATTTCAGTAACATATATACTTAGTAACAATAATGAGCTTGTTATTGAATATATTGCTACCACTGATAAACCAACAATAATAAATTTGACTAATCATTCTTATTTTAATCTTTTGGGAGAGGGTTCTTACGATATATTAGATCATGAGCTTGCAATTTTAGCTGATAGTTATACACCAGTAGATAATAATTTAATTCCTACAGGAGAAATTGTACCTGTTGAAAATACCCCTTTAGATTTTAGAACTCCAAGAAAAATAGGTGAAAGAATAAAAGAACTAAAGTATCCTCCCTTCAATGGGTATGATCATAATTTTGTGCTTAGAAATCAAAAGGGAGAACTTTCCTTATGTGCCACTGTTTACGAGCCTAAAAGTGGAAGATTAATGGAAGTCTATACAACACAACCTGGAGTTCAGCTTTATACTGGGAATTGGTTAAATATAAAAGGGAAGGGCGGAAAATATTATAGGGAACATTTTGGTTTTTGTCTTGAGACTCAACATTATCCCGACTCTCCTAATCATCCTAATTTTCCCAATGTTATTCTCCGCCCTCAAGAAATATATAAAGAGATTACAATCTATAAATTTTTAACAAAAATTTAAGTTTAATAAAGTTTTATACTTTTCTTATCCATACCTGCATAGGCCCAGGCTCTCTATTGGCCCATGCAAAATATGGAATTGCATTAAATTCTACTTCCTCCCTCTTTGAATTTATCTCTTTTAAAGAATTATATAAATTTCTTCTCCAGATATTTGTCTCTACAATACTACCTTTTCCTTTAACCACTACAATTCCTCCCAAGATAGGTTCGAAAGAGGAAGTTAATGGAGAATTAGTAAATACTTCAAGATCACATATATTAAAAGAATTATCCACCTGTTCTAAGCAGTAAACTATTGGTCCTCTTTTGATGGCTACTCTTCCTATATTATTAATAACCTTTGGATTAGAAACCACAAATTCAGGTTCCATAAAAAGATTTAATTTTAAAATATCCCCCTTCTCCCATGATCTTTCTACTTTGACATATCCATTAACTATATTGAGAGAAATTTCTTGCTCATTTATAAATAAAGAATATTTCTTACACCAGCTGGGAATTCTCAAGAAAATACTATATTCTCCATCAGTATTGATATGAAATTCTACTAATCCATCCCAAGGATACTGAGTTTTAACTTCAAGTTCTATTTCTCTTCCATCCCAATCTATAAGAGCAATATTAGAGGTATAAAGATGCACCCAAATTCCATCAAAGGAGGTGGAGTATATATATCCAGGGAGACTTGCAATTAGTCTTGCAATATTGGGAGGACAACAGGCACAGGCAAACCATTTTTGTCTTCTATGTCTTCCATTATCTGCTAATGGGTTTACATAGAAATATGTTTTTCCATCTAAGGAAATTCCAGAAAGAAGGCCATTATATAAGACAAGTTCCATTATATCTCCAAATCTTCCTTCACAAGATGCAAGAAGCATTCTATAATTCCACATAAAGTTTGCTATAGCAGCGCAAGTTTCTGCATAAGCAGTTTCATTAGGTAATTCATATTCCTCTCCAAAAGCTTCTCCTTCATATCTTGATCCAGCCCCGCCTGTTATATACATCTTTCTTTCTACAAAATTATGCCATAGTCTTTCTAAAGCATTTAAAAGAGAAAGTTCTCCTGTTTCTATAAAGAGGTCTGTTGCTCCACAATTTAAATAAAGAGACCTTACTGCATGCCCCACAATTTCATCTAACTCCCTAAAGGGTTTATGGTCAATATGATAAAGATCTCCCCCTACAAGACCCTTTCCTCTTTCATCAATAAAGAATTTAGCTAACTTAAGATATTTAAAATCTTTTGTTTCCCTGTACAACTCTACTAATGCCATTTCAATCTCAGGGTGTCCTGAAGTACCCTCTCTTTTGTCTACTCCAAAAACTGAGTCTATATGATCTGCAAATTTAATGGCAATATCTAAGAGATTTCTTTTCCCTGTTGCTCTATGATGAGCTACTCCTGCTTGAATTAAATGACCTGCACAATAAAGTTCATGAAGATCCTTAAGATTACTCCATCGATCCTTCTTTTTTTCAAAAGTAAAATAAGTATCAAGATATCCGTCTTCATCTTGAGCAAGTTTTATCTCTTCAATTACATCATCCAAAAGTTTTTCTAATTTTTTATCTCTTTCCCACATGAGGGAAAAAGAAACTGCTTCTATCCATTTGTATACATCAGTATCATTAAAGAAAAATCCAAAATAATCTCCCTGAATTTTTCCACTTGCCCTCCTAAAATTATTTATCCTCTGGGTTTGCTCTAAAAGCTCATATTGGGTTGGTATTGTTACTTCTCTAACAACTTTTACCCTTTCTGCTAAAAGTCCATCAGTAAATTTTACAGAGGAAATGGAAACAGGACGAAGTTTAGAGTATGGACTATTAGAGGTGTCGATAACATAAGCACGATTCATAAACTTCCTCCTCCTATAATATACAAATTTCAAATTATCCTCTTAAACCTGTTAAAGTTATTCCTTGTACAAAAAATCTTTGTCCTATGAAAAATAGAATTAATGGTGGTAACGTCACTACAACTGAAGCTGCCATTAGATAATTCCATTGTCCAGTATAAGTAGATACAAAATTTGCAAGGGCTACCGCAAGGGTATATTTTTCGGTACTATTTAGATAGACCACAGGACCCAACACATCTCCCCAAACTCCCATAAAGGTAAATATAGAAACAGTTAATAAAGCAGGCTTAGAAAGGGGTAATACAATTTGGAAAAGAACCCTTAATGGGGATGCTCCATCAATATATGCAGATTCATCAAGTTCATAAGGGATGGTTAAAAAGAATTGTCTAAGTAGAAAAATATTAAACATTCCTCCCCCAAACCAAGCAGGAATTATTAATGGTCTATAGGTATCAATAGATTTTAAAGCCTTCCAAAGAATAAAAGTAGGGATTAATGTAACTGCATATGGTACCATTAAGGCAGTTAAAAGTAAAATAAAAAGTAAATCTCTTCCCTTCCATCTTAAACGACTAAAAGAAAATGCAACTATAGTGGAGGTAAGAAGAACTCCAAGTTCCACAAGAAAGACTATAGTTAAATTATTTAAAAAATATCTTCCAAAGGGGTAAACACTTAATGCTTCTTTATAATTTTGCCATCTAAAAGGTTTAGGAATCCATTCTGGAGGTAATATGAATATTTGTCCTGTCTCCATAAAAGAGCTTCTTAGTAGCCATATGAAAGGAAGGGCAAAAATTAAAGAGCTCAAGATAATAAAAATATACAGTAATACTTTTCCAATTATCCTTTTATTCATAATAGTTATCTCCCTTTCTCAGCTTCATAATAAACCCAAAAAGGAGCAGTTTTAAAAATTAATATAGTAAGTCCAAGAATTATAAGGAAAAATATTGTAGATATGGCACAGGCATATCCCATTTTTCCATATCTAAAGGCATTTTGATAAATATAATAAACTACAAAGGTGCTTGCATAGTTTGGCCCTCCATTAGTCATAACATAAGGTTGGACAAATCCTTGTAATGCTCCAATTAGTCCCATTACTGTTTGGAAGAAGAAGGTTGGAGTCATCATAGGAACAGTTATATATCTGAATCTATGCCACCAATTACCTCCATCAATAGATACTGCTTCATAAAGTTGTTGAGGAATTCCCTGAAGACCAGCAAGGAATATTACCATAATATATCCCATTTGCCATGCACTCATAAGAATAAGGGAAGGGATTACCTGATTTTCATTATATATCCATTCAAAAGTAGGAAGTCTTAAGGTTTGTAAAATGCTATTTAAAAGACCGAAGGTGGGATTAAAAAGCCAAAGCCAAATCACCGAGTTAGCAATGGCAGGGACAATAGCAGGGAGAAAGAAAATAGTTCTAAATAGGGATTTAAATCTTATACTTTGATTTAGTAAAAGGGCAGTGATAAAGGCTGTTATACCAGAGCTAATAACACTTCCAATACCAAAATAAAAAGTAACCCATAAGGATTTTTTAAATATAAAATCATCAAAAAGTTCTTTAAAATTTTCTATTCCTACAAATCTTGGATTTCCTGCTATACCCCAATCAGTAAAGGCAAGGGTAAAAGAGGCAACCATAGGACCAAAATTCCAAAGAAAATATCCTAAAATACCTAAAATTGCAAGCATAATTCCCCATCTTGTTTCCATCTTCCTCATTTTTGGCACCTTCCTTTATATTAAAAATAAAGGGGGCATCTTAGTAGATGCCCCCATAAGCTTATTATTTATCATATCTTCCTGCCAACAATGGTGCAATCTTTTTTGCAATTTCATCGCATGCGGACTGAACACTAATTTTTCCAAGAAATGCATTGGAAAGTTCTTGATACATTATGTCATTTATCTTATCAAAGTTTCTCAAGTAATATACTGGAACTGGTTTAGCATATTTTAATGTATAGTCTATAACTGCTTCTTTATACTCTGGAGGATGTATCCCTGTATCTTCTATCCATTTCTTTATATATTCAGGATCTGTATACCACCATTTTTGAATAGGCATCCAAAGACCAGTTCTTATTAATTCTATTACTGTTTCACTATTGTTTAAGAATTTATAGAATTTCCATGCTGCATCTAAAACTTCAGGTTTATCCTTCACTGCTTTAGTATATATTCCTATAGGATTTCCAATTACTCCTGTCACAGGTCTTTTCAATATTGGTAAAGGTGCAACTCCCAATTTTAATTGGCCTGCCTTAACTAATCTACCCAGCTCTAAAAGAGACCATTGCCCATCTATAACCATTGCTACCCTTTTGGTTTGAAGAGCTATATGATAAGCAGGTAATGCCCCCAATTGAGCAGGTGTAGGTGCCACTTTATATTTATAGATTAAATCTACGAGGGCTTGAAGTCCTTCTACTGCTTCCTTTTTATTTATTGTAGGGATTCTTCCAGTGGGATCGCATAAATCTCCCCCATTGGACCAAATGAATGGGAACCAAACCATATACCAGTTTCCAAAAGCAACCCCAAAGGTCTGAACTTTATTATGATCAAAACCAGGTTCATTGGGATGTTTACCATTTACATCAACCGTTAATTTTGTTGCTGTATCTACAAATTTCTTCCAAGTCCATTTTGTAGGATCTGTAGGTGGGTAGGGAACTCCTGCCTTATCAAAAATTTCCTTGTTGTACCATATAATCATTACCTCTGCTGCAACACTGGTCCCTAAGGTTTTCCTTTTCTTATCATACCAGAAAGCAATGGATGGAAGTCTATTCTCCATTTTTATTGCAGGATCTGGATCTTTCCTGATGAGGGGTAGGATATCAAGAAGTTCTCCTTTTTCTGCCCAGTCCAAAGCAATAGTTTCCATTGTGTATCCTAAGGTAGGAGGAGCTCCCCCAGCTAACATTGCACTAACCTTTGCGATGTACTCTCCCCATGGTATATGCATTGCTTTTACAGTTATCCCAGGATTATTCTTTTCAAAGATTTTTGCTACTTCTGGCATTACCTTTGCCTCTTCAGGTCCACCCCAAAAAGTAAAAACAATTTCAACAGGTTTTTGAGCGATGCCTGGGAGAGATAGAAGAAGGGAAAAAATTAATAAAAGAAAACTGATTTTAACTAAAAGTCTCAGTTTTTAACCCCCTTTTAAAATGGACTTTAAATAGGAAAAAAATTATCTATTTTATCACCTCCAATTGATTATATAATCTTATTATCTTCTGATAAAATGGTCTAACCAATTATATTATCTTTAAATAACCTTTGTCAATATACTATTTAAAAAATTATTTCCTGTTCTTTATTACAGGATATAAATATCTTAAACCTAAAGTAGTAAGGATTATACTTCCACCCAAAAGAGAATATTCCCCAGGTGTTTCTCCTATAGCAAGAAACACCCATATAGGATTAAGAATAGGTTCTATCATAGGAATAAGTGCACCTTCAATAGCCGAAACCTCTCTTATAGCAATAGAATAAAGAATATAGGAAATTCCTAACTGAATCGTCCCTAAAAGGATTAATCCTAAAATACTTTTTAAACTTAATCCATTAAAATTTTCTAATATAAAGGGAAGTCCTATAAGAGCAGTAAGAATATTTCCCCATAGTACTGAATATAGAGGGAGACCTTCCTTTTGTTTTCTCATAAAAACAATAAAAAATGCAAAACTGATTCCACTTAATATAGCCATTATATTTCCAATAAAATTTACAAACTGAAGTTTATCAAGGAAAAAAACATATATTCCTGCTAACATTAAAAACATGACAAGCCAGTCTATCTTTTCTACTTTTTCCTTTAAAATTGGTTTACTTAGAAGGGCAACATAGAGTGGAGCACCATATTGCAAAAGTATTGCATTAGCCGCAGTAGTAAATTTATTTGCTAATACAAAGAGAATAACCGTTCCAGCATAAAATATTGCTCCTAAGATTTGGAGAGAATTAAAAGATGTTTGAACTTTTTTTAAATAAATTAATATTATTAAGCTTGCTATTGCACTTCTTGTTCCTGCAATTGCTATTGGATGCCAATCTACTATTTTAATTAAAACACCGCCTAAACTCCATAGGACTGCAGATAGAATTAAAAAAAATATTGCCTTTTTCTTTTTCATTAGATTTTATTTATCTATATCTTTTCTCAATCTCTTCTTCCCACATTTTGTAAAATTTATCTATGACAGTATTAATTTTATTTATATCCTTCGATTTTATTCCCTCAAATAGCTCTCTATGATACGAATATGTCTTCTCAGCAAAAACTGGGTTTTCAGAAGGATCTTGCCAAGAAAGATAAAATTCCTTTAAACCCTCTAAAAAATCACATAAAAACTTATTTTTAGAGGCATGATAAATAGCGCTATAAAATGCCCAATTTTCTTCTAAACTTTCATCTCCTCTTCTTTGGGTTTCTTCAAGAATATTTAATAATTTTTCAATCTTATCCAATTGTTCTTTATCCATATTTTTTACTGCCTCTTCTATGGCAAGTTTTTCTAAAACTTTTCTTACCTTTAAAACTTCCAACAATTTTTCCTTTTCCTGTTTATCTATGTGAAGAACTAAATAGGACATCTCTGGATTAAGAGGATTTTTTATAAATATTCCACTTCCTGGTTTTACTTCTATAAGATTTAAACTTTCCATTACTCTTATAGCTTCTCTTAAAAGGGGCCTACTCACCTTTAATGCCTTAGATAAGTCCCTCTCTGAAGGGAGTTTATCTCCCACTTTCATATTTTGAGAATCTACATATTCCATGATGGCCTTTATAATACTTTCTGTTAATCTTGTTCTTGTAATAGGCTTCAATTTTAAAACCTCCTTATAAAATGGTCTAACCAATTTTAGATTTTAGATTTTTTCTTGTCAAGTATAAATTAATTGATTAAAAAGAGATTGCAATCTTCTTTGTTATTTTGAATACAAAGCCTGTGTTTGAAGGAAGTATTGCTTGATGTATTGTTAAATTTTATAATATGTGTCATGAAAAAGGATAAATTTTTACTAATTTTATTATCAATCTCCGCATATGTTTTTTTCCATGTTCTTTCCCATATTGGTTTTAAAATGTCGGTGCAAAATAAAAATCTTAAAAATTTTATTTACTGGCAGGTAATAGGTAATCTTAGTGGATTTTTATCTGTCCTTTCCTATACTTATTTATTAACCCTTTTACCCCTTCATATGGGATATGCCATTACTATAGGTTTGGGGCAAATATTTGTGCAGGTCTTTGCAGCAAAGATTCTTTTTAAAGAGAAAATTATGCCCCTTCAATGGCTTGGTATTTCTTTGATTATATTGGGAACATTATTCCTAGTAAAAGGTAAAGCTCATTGAGGAACTTTGGTGGTTTTTTAATTATAATCTTAGATAAAATTGTAAGCCTATGCTTAGGGGTAAGAAAATTTACAAATAATCCTAAATGCATATTAAGATACAGGCCGAGAAGATTAAAAGAAGATGTTATTTTACCTAATGGAAAGATCATAAAAAGATATTCCTTTATTATCGAAATTCATCTTTGGAATGAACATCTTCCTTCTATACCCCAAAGTGGAGTAGATCTTAATTGGGGAAGAAAATTTTATTCTCTTCTTATAAATTCCTTTTTAGAACTTTTAAACTTCTTGGATAATTCAAGGTGGAAAAATGTGGAATATATGTTTGGAGAGACAGCATTTTTCTTTGTAGAACAGGAGAAGGTTGTAAGATTTTTAAATAAATTAGGATTTATGGTCCAATCTGTAAATGAAGGAAAGACCTATCTAAAAGAATTTTATAGATTTCTACAGAATGGTTATAATTGGTGTTTAATATATGCTTACAATAGAGAAAGCTTAAAACGGAAAAAGGATTTCTTTTATGTAAGAAGATATAATTTATGGGTGGAAAAGGAGATCTTAAGAGAAAAATTAATGAAAAAGGTTTATAAAAAATAAATTAACCTTTAAAAATCTTTTCTAAAGAAAAAGGTATCCTATCCTTATTTTTTAATAAAAATTCCCTATTCTTCTTATCTTTATATTGTACTAAAGCACGTTGTATTCTTCTTTCTTGGTATGTTTTTGCTACATATATTTTTTCCTTTCTAAAGGGATGGTATTCTGTATAGAAGGCACAAGAAGCTGGAGTTAAAGGAAGAGGTGTATAGTCTTGAATTTGTTCCAGATAATGTCCCAACCCCTTCACATATATGGCAAGTTCTAAGGAATCCTTTAGGGTTGCACCAGGATGAGCAGAGATAAAATAAGGAATAATGTATAATTCTTTTCCTAACTTTCTTATCTCCTTCTCAAATAGACTAACAAACTTTTCATATATCTCAAACCTTGGTTTTCTCATAATCTCAAGGACATGATCCTTTATATGCTCTGGCGCAGAGGATAAGTGTCCTCCTATATATCCTTCTTTAATAATTTCCCTAATATAGCTTTCATCTCTTAAGGCAAGATCATGTCTTATGCCTGATGCAAGAAAAACATGTTTTATTTTTGGAATCTCTTTAATTTTTTTCAAAAGTTTTAATTGATGTGAGAAATCAATATCCAAATATTCACATATATCAGGAAAAAGACAATCTCTATTGGAGCATGAGCCAGGAATTTTATGGATTTTACATTTTATTTTATACATATTGCCTGTTGGTCCACCTACATCGGAAATAGTCCCTCTAAATTCCTTATGAAAAGTTAAATTATATGCTTCCTTTAAAATGGAATCATAACTTCTTGATATTACTTGCCATCCCTGATGAAGATTGAGAGAACAAAAGGAACAACTTCCAAAACATCCCCTATGGGAGGTAATTGAAGTAATTACAGTCTCTAAAGCTGGAATCTTTTCTTTATAAGAAGGATGAGGACTTCTTTTAAAGGGAAGAGCATAAATTAAATCAAGATCCTGAGAGGTATAAGATGGAGGAGGATTTTGAATTATATACCTTTTGTTATCTCTTTGTACTAATATCTTTCTTTTCTTCATTCCCTCTAAGATAAGTAGCTGAAATTCCCAATATTTATCCTTGTCCTGAGAAACTTCTTCAAAGGAAGGAAGCATCATATAATCTTTATTTTTAAAAACTTCGTTAAATTCCTTTTCACTTAGTGAATAAACAATTCCTGGAATCTTATATATTTCTTCCCAACTTTTTCCCTGAGAAAGAGTCTTTGCTACCTCAAGAACTGGTTTTTCTCCCATTCCATATATAATTAACTTTGCTCGAGCATCAAGGAGAACCGAATGCCTTATCCTATCTTCCCAAAAATCATAGTGGGAAAATCTTCGTAAGCTTGCTTCTATCCCCCCTAAAATTATAGGAACATCAGGAAATATTTCATGAACTAAATTTGAGTAAACTATGGTAGCTCTATCAGGCCTTCTACCTGGAATACCTCCAGGAGTGTAGGCATCTTTCTCTCTTCTTCTCTTATAGGGAGTGTAATTTGCTACAAGAGAATCAACACTTCCCGCAGTGATCCCAAAAAATAATCGTGGCTTTCCTAAGATTTTAAAACTTTCCTTATTTCTCCAGTCAGGTTGGGGTATAATTCCTATTCTAAATCCATAATATTCTAAAAATCTTCCAATAACTGCTGCTCCAAAGGAGGGATGATCCACATAGGCATCTCCTGTAATAATTATTACATCTAATTCTTCCCAACCCCTTTTTCTTACTTCTTCTTTTGTAATGGGTAAAAAATCATACATTAGTATTCACACTGACATTTCTTTTCTTTATTTACATCTTCTGATTCCAATTCAATAGTAGAATGTCTAATACCAAAATTTTCTTCTAATTTATTTCTTACCTCATCTACAATTCTTTCTGCGAGGGAAAGCATTTGATTCTCTACTACCAAATGGGCAGAAAGTAGTAAGTCTTTTGTAGATACTTGCCATACGTGGACATGATGTATATCTTTTACTCCATGTATTCTACAAATACTCTCTTCTATTTTTTTTACATCTATTCCCTTAGGTGTTCCTTCCATTAATATATGTAAAGTATCTTTTAATAGATCAAAGGCACTATAGAAGATAAAACCCGCGATTAAAAGGGAGATTATTGTATCTGCTATATATAATCTATAAAGGATTATAAGTAAAGCACCTATAATTACTCCAATTGAAGATAAGGCATCAGATATTAGATGTAAAAAGGCACTCTTAATATTTAAATTATGTTTAGAATCTTCATGGAGAAGATAAGCCCCTAAGATATTCCCAAAAAGTCCAATTATTCCAATTATTATAGTTTGAATACCTTCTATCTCCTTTGGATTTCTTACCCTTTCCAGAGCCTCGGAAGCTAAGAAAATAAAAATTCCTAAAAGAAGAAGACCATTAAGAAGAGCTGCCAATATTTCTAATCTTCTATATCCATAAGTATGATTTAAAGTTCTCTTTTTATTTTTTGAAATAATTTCAGCAAGATAACTTATAATAAGAGCAAAAAAGTCATTTATATTATGAAGGGCATCACTTATAAGAGCTAAGCTTCCCGAAAAGATCCCACCAATAACTTCTATAATTGCCATGGAAAGATTCAAAAACATAGCTCCCAAAATTCTTTTTGCTACCATTTATAACCTCCAAATTTAAATTTTTCTATTGTTAATTATACATTTTAATAATACTCTCTGTAAGCATTTTCTAGAAAAAAACATCCTTTGAAAAATTAAAAGCTATTATTGATACTTTCTGTTTGGAATTTTTTTCTTTACTTAAAAATTTAGAAAAGGGTGAAAGATTAATTATTAATGCTTAAAAAAGGAAAAGAGTGATAAAGATAAGGATTTCTCTAAAACCAGTTATTGAGATATACAAATTAGAGGAAGGGAATAAAGCTCTTAGAGAACTTAGGGAGGGAAAAATAAGAAGAGCAAAAAAACCTTGAAAGTATCTTAATGAAAATATATTATAATAAACAAAATCTAAAAAGGAGGAATAAAAATGAGAAGAACTCAAATTTTTACTTTGCTTTTTTTATTTATACTCTTTTTGGATTTAACCTCTAGTCAGACCCCAAAGTATAAAGATGCCTTTATACTTACAGAGCCATCTTTAGGAGATGTGAGAACAGAAAAGTTACCCTTAACCTTAGAGTTAAACTTTTGGAATATTGCTAAATATGAAGGGAATACATGGATGGCCTTTTATAATAAGGAAGATACAGTAGAATATTTTGCAGACATTAAAAATATTGTTTTAAAGGATAAGAATTCTTGGGTTCATGGATATCCTGAAGTTTATTACGGATACAAGCCTTGGTCTGCTCATGGAATCTCAACTGAAAAATTAATTCTCCCTAAAAAAGTAGTAGAATTTCCAGAGGTATATTTTAATTTAAAATATTATCTTTGGCATGAAAAAAATCTCCCTATTAATTTTGCTATGGAAACCTGGATCACAAAAGAACCATATCAAAAAACTGTTACTTCAGAGGATATAGAAATGATGGTATGGCTCTATGCCAATAGACTTGGCCCTGCTGGAAGAAAGGTAGCAGAAGTTAAAATTCCCATCATTCTTAATGGAAAACCCCGAGATGTAGTGTGGGATGTCTACTTCTCTCATGGAGCATGGGACTATATTTCCTATAAATCAAAAGAGAATTTGATCGAAGGAGAGGTAAAAATACCTATAAATGAGTTTATTAAGAATTTAAGATCTATAATTGCTAACAACTCAAGAAGAATAACTTCAGAAAAATATGATCAAATGTATGTTACTGTGTGGGAAATAGGAACTGAATTTGGAGACCCCTATACAACAGAGGCAAAATTTGGTTGGAAATTTTCTAATTTTGACATTGAATTAAAGTAAAAAATCAAGAGGGGAAAACCTTTAAAATCCCCTCCACCATTTTGGGGACAATAAAAAGCCTCCTTCGGTTGTAACTTATTTAAGAAAAACACTAAAACCAAACCTAAGGAGGCTTAAAGTGAAAAGATTATATAAATTTATATCAAATTCTCTTCTTTTATAACTATCGCTATATTAAGGAAAAAAATATTTAGTTTCTTTTAAGGGGCACTTGACAAAGTTATTTGAATAATTTATTATTAGCATTGAGAAATCGATCTCAAAAAAGAAATCGGTTTATAAAATGGTAACTTTAAAAGATATTGCTTTGAAAGCAGGAGTTTCAAAAAGTACTGTTTCCCGGATTTTTAATAACAAGGGAAATGTAAATCCTATTCTAAAAAGAAAAGTAAAAAAAGTTGCAAAAGAATTGGGATATTACCCAAATATTTTAGCGGCAAGCTTAAAAAGGAAAAGGACTTATACAATAGGAGTAATTATTTCTAATATTTTAAATCCTTTTTTTACATCAGTAGTTAGGGGAATAGAAGATATAGCTATAAAAAACAACTTTAATATTATACTTTGTAATGCTGATGAGGACCCTAAAAAAGAGGGGATTTATATAGATGTATTAAGGTCAAAAAAAGTAGATGGAATGATTATAGCTACCACAGGAGAAAATAAGGATCATTTTTCTGCCTTAGAAAGAGAAGGTATTCCTGTGGTTTTAGTTGATAGGAAAGTAGAAGGTTCAAATTTTGATACTATAATTACTAACAATAAAAAGGGAGCCTTCGATGCAATAAGTCATTTTATTGAAACAGGCTATAGAAGAATTGGATTTATTACAGGTCCTTTAAACATAACTACAAGCTTTGAAAGATTAGAAGGGTATAAACTTGCTCTTAGAAAGTATGAAATTCCCTTTGATGAGAGTATCGTGAAAATTGGAGAGTTCAAAGAGGATAGTGGATATAAAAATATGAAAGAATTATTAAAAATAAAAAATCCTCCAAATGCAATTTTTGCAGGTAATTATTTAATTGCCCTTGGGGTTTATGAGGCAATAAAAGAATGTGGGTTAAAAATACCTGAAGATATTGCTGTTATCACTTTTGATGATTTTCCATGGTTTAAACATTTATCACCCCCTCTAACAGCAGTTTCTCAGCCTACTTACAAATTAGGAGCCTATAGTATGAGAAGATTAATAAAACTTATAGAAGGAAAAAAACCATACTCTGAAAAGAGAAAAAGGGTTATTTTAAAAAATTCCTTGATTATAAGAGAGTCCTGTGGATGTAAAGGAAATAAATCTTAAGAAAGGAGGTGTTAAGTTTTTTAATAAAAATTTTTTAATAAGTTTTTCCTAAAAAAATTTTTTAAGGGGGGAGCTATCTAATAAAAAAATTTACAAAGATTCTTTCCATTCTCTTAATTCTAATTTTACTTCTTTCCTTAGGATCCGCACAGGAGGAGAAAGGGTTTGTTACATAGGAACAGATAATGTAAAAGCTGCTGAGCTTGGTGGAAAGAAGCTTTGGGAGGTTTTACAGGCAACAAAAAGACCAATGCCTTACAATGTAGTAATTCTTGAAGGACTTCCTGGGGCATCTTCTGCTATTGAAAGAGAAAAGGGATTTAAAAATGCATTAAAACCTCATATAGATGCAGGTCACATTAAGATAGTTGCAGACCTCACTGCAAGATTTGATAGAGCAACAGGTCTAAAGGTTATGGAAGATATTATAGCAAGAGAAAGAAAGATTGATGCCGTTATTGCAGCAAACGATGAAATGGCCTTGGGAGCTTTAGAGGCTCTAAAATCAGCAGGATTCAAAGTAGGTTTCCCTGATGGGGTAATTATTGTAGGTTTTGATGCAATAACAGATGCTGTTGAGGCTGTTAAAAGAGGAGAATTTGTGGCAACAGTAGCTCAAGCACCTTATCTTATGGGATATTGGGGTGTGGATGCAGCATATCAATATAAGAAATTAAGATGGACTCCACCGAAGGATACACCAATATATGCACCTACAGGAGCAAAACTTCTTGGAACTCCAGTTATGGTTGTAACTAAAGAGAATGTTGGAAAATTAAATGAGGTAGTAAAAACTCCTGTACCAATTCCTGGAAGCAAGAGATAAGTTTCAATAAGGTAGGGAGATTTTTCTCCCTACCTTACTTTTTTATTGGGGGAGAATATAAATGGTAATTTTAAGATTAGAAAAAATAAATAAAAGCTTTCCTGGAGTAAAGGCATTATCAGAGATATCCTTAGAGATTGAAAAAGGGGAGATTCATGCTATTGTTGGAGAAAATGGAGCAGGAAAAACTACTTTAATGAGGATTCTTGCAGGAATTATACCAAAGGATAGTGGAGAAATATATTTAGAAGGAAGAAAGATTGAAAATTTAAATCCTACTCTTGCAAAAAAATTAGGAATAATAATGATACATCAAGAATTGATGCTTTATCCTAATCTTACTGTAGCTGAGAATATATTTATCGAACATGATTCTAATCGGTCCTATTTAGAGATGGTGAATTATAAAAGTATGTTTAAGGAGGCAGAAAAGCTTCTTGAACTTTTAGGAGGAGGTATTGACCCGCGATTAAAAGTTTCTCGTTTAAGTGTAGGAGATCAACAAAAGGTCGAAGTGGCTAAAGCTATCTCTCAAAGGGCAAAAATCATTATTATGGATGAGCCTACTTCTGCATTAACTTTTACAGAAATTACAAAACTCTTTGAAATAATTAAATCTTTAAAGACTCAGGGTATAACAGTTTTGTATATAAGTCACAGATTAGATGAGGTATTTGAAATTTCTGATAGGATAACTGTTTTAAGAGATGGTTATAAAGTTGAGACTTTGGAAACAAAGAAGGTTTCCCCCTCTTATGTAGTGCAATTAATAACTGGAAAAACTTTAGATACCTTTTATCCCTTCTCTGCTCAAGTCTCATCTGAAGAAGAGATAATGAGAGTTAAGAATTTAAGTGTTTCTTCAAGTTTTGTTAAGGTAAGAAATTTAAGCTTTAACCTTTATAAGGGAGAAATTTTAGGAATAACGGGTCTTTTAGGGGCAGGAAAGACCGAGATTGCAAGAGCTATATGGGGTATAGAAAAGAAAGAAAGTGGAGAAATATGGATTGAAAATAAAAAAGTAGAAATAAAAAATCCTTATGATGCTTTAAATCTTGGTATAGGATTTGTTCCAGAAAATAGAAGAATTCAAGGAATTATTGGGCAAATGGGTATCTCTCAAAATATTACTCTCCCAAGTTTATCCCAAATCTCTTGGTGGAATTTGATTATTGATGAGAAAAAGGAAATAGAAATTGCTAAAAATTGGGTGAATCAACTAAAAATAGTAACTCCTCATTTAAGGCAAAAGGTTGCAAATCTTAGCGGTGGAAACCAACAAAAAGTAGTTTTAGCAAAATGGCTGTCTACAAATCCTAAGATTCTTATAGTTGATGAACCTACACGGGGAATTGATGTAGGAGCTAAGGCTGAGATAAGAAAACTACTTATAGAGCTTTCCAAGAAGGGAATCTCAATACTACTTTTTTCCTCAGAGATAGATGAGATTTTAAATTTAGCTCATAGAATTTTAGTCCTTTATAAAGGGAGTTTACAAGGAATTTTGCCACGAAATAAAGCTACAAGAGAAAATATTTTATCATTAGCTATGGGGTTGAAGGAGGAGGCTAAAATATGAAAATATTAGAAAGATGGCAGTGGATTTCTGAAAGAAGGGAAGTTTTTCCATTTTTTGCTCTTTTGGGACTTATTATTGTTTCTTCTATAATTTCTCCCTATTTCTTTACTATCATAAATTTTAGAAATATATTAGCTCAGGTAGCTGTAATTGCTGTTTTAGCAGCTGGCGAAACCTTTGTGATTCTTGTAGGGGGTATAGATCTTTCTCCAGGAGCAGTTCTTGCACTTTCAGGAGCAGTAGTAGCATATCTCATGAAATTTCTAAATATACATCCCTTTTTTGCTATAATTTTTACCTTACTTGTAGGAATATCTGCAGGATTGATTAATGGCTTTTTAGTAACAAAGATAAGAATTCCTTCTTTTGTAGCAACATTGTCTATGATGGCAGTAGCAAGAGGTGGAGCATTGATAATTACTGGAGGTTCTCCTATTTCCCTTTTCCCACCATCCTTTAGAGTAATAGCACGATATTTAGGCCCTATTTCAGGCTTAACTTTTATAATGCTGTTTATTTATATACTGGGACAATTTATTCTTTCTAAAACTCGATTGGGAAGATATATCTATGCTTTAGGAGGAAATGAGGAAGCCTTGAGATATTCTGGGATTAGAGCAGATAGAGTGAAACTTTTTGTCTTTGCTTTCTCAGGATTTTGCTCAGCATTAGGAGGAATAATGCTTACTGCAAGATTAGATTCTGCATATCCTATTGCTGGAGAAGGATACGAATTGGATGCCATTGCCTCTTCTGTTCTTGGAGGAATAAGTTTTGTGGGTGGAGTTGGCTCTTTAATAGGAACTTTTATGGGAGCTTTGATTATGACAATCTTAGGAAACATTCTAAACTTACTACAAGTTCCTCCTTTCTATCAATATTTAGCTCGAGGTTTAGTATTGGCAATAGCAGCTACATCCTTAGCTCGTGGTGTTAGATTTGCAAAGTAACTTGGGAGGTTAAAATAAAATGAAACCAAGAGTTGTTGTGATAGGAAGTTTTAATATTGATATGGTTGCAAAAGCTCCGTATTTACCAAAACCCGGCGAAACTGTTTTAGGTGGACCATTTGTCATGGTTCCGGGAGGGAAAGGATCTAATCAAGCAATTAGTGCATCAAGATTAGGAGCAGAAGTTTATTTTATTGGATGTGTAGGAGATGATCTTTTTGGTAAAATAGCAAAGGACAATTTAATAAAAGAAAAGATTAATATTGATTATTTACAAATGACTAATGAAATCCATACAGGAGTTGCTATTATTATGGTAGATGATAAAACAGGAGAAAATATGATTGTAGTGGCTCCTGGAGCAAATATGAGGGTTACAGAAGATATTATAGATAAAGCAGTGGAAGTTATAAAAGATTCTGATATTATCCTTATTCAATTTGAAATACCCATTGAGACTATCGAATATATTGTTAAAAAGGTAAAAACTTATGATAAACCAAAATTAATTATAAATCCTGCTCCTGCAAGAAAGGTTGATTTAAAATTTTGGGAAGGCATTTATTTGATTACTCCTAATAGAAGAGAATTAGAATTAATTTCTGGAGTGAGATTAGAATCAATGGAAGATTTAGAAAGGACTGCAAAAGAGCTTATTAATCTTGGTGTTAAAAATGTAGTTGTAACCTTAGGAAAAGATGGGGCTTTAGTGGTAAATGAAATGAAAACTAAACATGTTCCTTCCTTTAAGACAGAAGTTGTGGATACCACAGGAGCAGGAGATGCTTTCAATGGAGGATTAGCAGTAGCCCTTGCTGAAGGAAAGGATTTAATCTCTGCAGTTTATTTTGCAAATGCGGTAGCAGGCTTGAAAGTTAAAAAACTTGGGGCTTCTTCAATGCCCTATAGAGAAGAAGTAGAAAGATTTTTAGAGAATTATGAGAAGAGGTGAAAAGATGAAAAAAAGTGGAATATTAAATCCTGAACTTTCAGAACTTATTTCTTCTTTAGGACATACTGATTTATTAGTAATTTGTGATGCAGGCTTTCCTATTCCTAAGGATGTAAAAAGAATAGATCTTACTTTAATTAAAAATATACCAAGATTTTTAGATGTTTTAAAACCAATTTCTGAAGAAATAGTTATAGAAAAGGTGATTTTAGCGGAGGAAATAGAAAAATTTAATCTTGGGCTTTTCGAAAAAATCAAAGAAATCATAAAAGATATTCCTATAGAATTAATTCCCCATGAAGAGTTTAAAAAAATGAGTAAAAATGCAAAAGGTATAATAAGATCAGCAGAATTTTCACCATACGCTAATATAATTCTTATTTGTGGTGTAGCTTTTTAGGAATATTTATTTTCTTTCCTTTATTGGCTAGGTTCTTAGATAAGAATTGCTACTTTCTATATAAAGTTTAATTCTCCTTAAAAACTGAAAAAATATGGTTGGATTTAAAAAGTAGCCTAATTATTATCAGCATATTTTTACTACTACCCTCTTTAAAAATTTCTCTCTTGACTCTTAAAATATCATGATGTAAACTTATCATATCAATATGTTGATAATGGAGGTAACATATATGAGTGCTGATCTCTATTTTGAAAAAATCATAGAAATATTAAAAAAAGTAAAAGAGACTCAAAAAGAAAATATAAGAAAAGCAAGTGAACTCATGGCAAAATCAATTTCTCAGGGAAGAGCAGTTTATACCTTTGGTTCAGGACATTCAGTTCTTCCTGCTCAAGATGTTTTTCCAAGGTATGGTACTTTTGTTGGGATACAACCAATTCTTGATTCAAGGCTTATGTGGTTTAATATCTTAGGGCCTGGGGGAGTAAAAGAACTACTTTGGCTTGAGAGAACAGAAGGCTATATTAAGAATGTGTTGGATCAGTATCCTATAACTGAAAAAGATGTAGTAATAGTTTACTCCCATGGAGGATTAAATCCTGCACCTGTAGAGGTAGCTTTAGAATCAAAGAAGAAGGGTGCAAAAGTTGTTGCAATTACTTCTATGGAAAATCAAAAAATCTCTAAAGCTTCCCATTCATCGGGTAAAAAACTTTCAGATATTGCAGATATCACCATAGATAATGGTGTTCCTCCTGAAGATGCATTAATAGAAATCGAGGGAAGAAAAGAGAAGATCTCAGCAGGATCTACAGTTTTAGGGGTGGTAATAACTATGGCGCTTATTGCAGAGACTGGAAAAATCCTAAATGAGATGGGAAAACTTCCTCCAGTATTCATCTCTCCCAATATTTGCAATGATCCAGAGCATAATAATAATGTCTTCAAAGCATATAGAGATTTTTATTTGAATTTGTTTAAATAGTAAGTTTTCTTAAACTTGAGGGGAAGGTGATTATTTTGAACAGATTTTTCCCAGTATCAGTGTGGTATGGGGCAAAAAGGGCAAGAGCTCCCATGATCCTTCCTATAGATGATAAAGATATACCTCAAATAAAAAAAGAATTAGAAGATATTAAATCCTTAGGATTTAATGCGGTAAGATTTTGGTATGATTGGGCAACCGCAGAGCCAGAACCTCATAAATGGAATTTTAGAGAAATAGATATTCTCTTATCCCTTACTGATGAATTAGAATTAAAGGCATTGGTTCAAGTATATACTGATTCTGCTCCAAATTGGGTAGAAAAAGAGTATCCTGATTCCCTTTTTGAGGATAGGGCAGGATTAAAGATTCATTCTCAAGCATCTCCAGGCTATTGTTCTGATCATCCAAAGGTTAGGGAACATATTTCTATATATCTGAAAAAGCTTGCCAAAGTAGTGTCTTCTCATCCTTCTTTCTTTGCTTGGGATATCTGGTCAGAACCTCATATTGTTCAATGGTCTTGGATTGATTTTATGTATAATCCATGGTTTTGCTATTGTGAAAATTCTAAGAAAAGATTTATAGATTGGCTTAAAAAAAGGTATAAAGATATAGAAGAATTAAATAGGGCATGGTACAGAAAGCATAGAAGTTGGGAAGAGATAATAGTCCCAAGATATACTTCTCTTTCAAGTTTTTCAGACCTTTTGGATTGGATTCAGTTTAACATAGAAAAGATTGCAGAAGATTTAGAATGGAAAGTAAGTTCAATAAAATCTGTAGATAGAAATCATCCAGTATCAAGTCATTGTGCGATTTCTTCTATTTATAGTATCCCTGGTATTTCTTATGGTTCCTCTGATGATTGGTTGTTGGCAGAAAAGGTAGATATTTGGGGAACATCTTTTTATCCTAAACATACAGGCCCATGGATGCCTTTAAAACCTCACCAGATGGGTGTCGCATTAGATGCAGTAAGAAGCTCCTGTGAAAGTAGAGGTAAGCCCTTTTGGATAGGAGAGCTTCAAACAGGTCCTGGAGTTACAGGCATGTTATTTAGTGTTCCTGTAAAGGAAAAGGATGTAGACAGGTGGGCATGGCTTGCTGTTTCCCGAGGAGCAAAAGGTCTTAATTATTACGCATGGCTTCCTATGAGTTGTGGTTATGAAGTATCAGGATTTGGCTTAACGAATCCTGATGGATCCTTTAATGAAAGAACCTATTCTGCTGGTGAAGTATCAAAAATAATAACAGAGAATATGGAGATGTTTTTGAATATAAAGCCATTAAAAGCCAAGGTTGCTATTCTTTATAATGTACCCGCATATAAACTTTTAGCCTGTTTAAGAGCCCAAAGCGCAGAAATATTAAGAAAGGATATCTTTGGAATATATAAAGCTCTTATGAAGGGAAATATACCAGTTGATTTTATCCATCTTTCTGATCTTACTTCTGAGAAATTAAAAGATTATAAAGTGATTTTTGCACCTTTTTCTATAAGCCTTACAGAGTCAGCAAGTTCTTCTTTAAAGGAATATGTTAAATCTGGAGGAGTACTAATTGCTGATGGAAGAATTGCCTGGACCGATGAGAGAGGATGGATTATGGATAAGATTCCTGGATTTTTCTTAGATGAATTATTTGGATGTTTTGAAAATTATATAACAGAGTTAAAGGAGCCCATTGATATTGAAGTAAAGGATTTTGGAAGGATAAAAGGATTAACCTATCTTTCTTCTTATACTCCTACTTCTGGAAAAGTAATAGGAGGTTACAAAAATGAAAAGATAATAATTCAAAATAACTATTTTAATGGCAGAGCTATAATGGTGGGAACATTATTGGGAATTCCCATCGAATTGGGATTTGATGAGAATATAGATTTTATTCTTAAATTAATAAGTGATTCTCAAGTTTATCCTTACTATGAGGTGAAGACCGAATCAGAAGATATAGAAGTAAGATGTAGCAAGAGCGAAAAGGAAGGAGTATTTTTTATCTTTAATCACTCGGATAAAAAACAAAAGGTAGAGGTTGTTTTTAAAGATTTATTCTCATTCATACCTAAGAAATTAATGGATTTAAAAACCAAAGAAAAGATTAATCTTAACATTTTAGAAGATAAATTTAGCTTTTCTCTTGAGCTCTCTCCTGAAGATACGAAAATTTTAAAAATAGATTAAAAAATTTTAAAAGGAGGGATTTCCAATGAAAAGGCTTCTTGTTCCCATTTTAATTCTTCTCCTAATTTTTACATAACATAGAAATTGAGATAAGATCTGTAGCTTTTGAAGAATTATTAAAAAAGATAATTATAGATCATACTGCAGGTTTACCCAGTGATGTTTATGTTCTTTACTCTTTATGGGGTGTAGAATTAGTAAGATCTGGTATCTTGGATGCCCCACCAGCAAATATTCAAGAGGCTGTAAGACTTTTATTTGTTAAGCCTGCATTAGATGGAGTAACTATAGATGGTAAAATCTGGGGAGTACCTATTGAAGTAAATAATTATGCCTTAGTCTATAACAAGAAGATGTTAGCAGAAGCTGGATTTAAAAAGCCTCCAAGAACCTGGGCTGAATTGGTAGATATGGCTGTAAAACTCACAAAGAAAAATCCAGACGGATCCGTTGCTCGATATGGGTTTGCCTTCTTAGCTGGATGGGATTCTGCAGTAGTTCATCCATATCTATCTCTTCTTTATAGTAATGGAGGAGAATTTTTATCTAAAGACTTCAAGACTTGTTATTTAGATAGAAAAGAGGCTATAGAAGCTTTAGAAGCAGAATTGGAATTGTTTAAAAAAGGAGCTACAAGCACTGCAGCCAGTGTTTGGAATTTCCCTACAGAGAAAGTTGCTATGATAATAATGGCTCCTTGGTATGAAAATAGTTTAAAGGTTGCTCTCAAAGAAAGATGTGCTGAGACTGTTGGAGTAGCACCTATCCCATATCTTAAAAAACCTGCTACCTGTGGATATACATGGTTTATTGGAGTAGACAGTGGTAGTAAAAATAAAAAGGAGGCATGGGAATTTATTAAATGGATGACTATTGATACTCAACCTAATGGAACCACAAGAATGGGTGAACTAATGGCAAAAACTATTGGGGCTATTCCACCAAGAAAAACTGATATAACTAAATTTCCCGATGAACTTAACGACTTATATACCGCAACTTTTGTTAAAGAATTAGTTCGTACCATTCAAGAACCTAATGTAGCTCAAGGGCAAGAGATAAAAACAATTCTAATGAGAGAGATTGTTGAGGCATGGAATGGGAGAAAAACTGCAGAACAAGCCTTGAAGGATGCAAAGAAAAAAATAGATGAAATATTAAAAGAAAATTACTGAGGTGATAAGAGATGATTCTGCCCTTTTTTTGGCTTTTTTCAGCATCTCTTATGACTCCTCAAGAACTTATAGCATTTCCTCCTAAATTTATTCCAGCAGAGCCCCAATGGCAAAATTATATAGAGGTGACAAAGAAAGTACCCTTTTTAATGTATTATAAAAACAGCTTTATAGTTGCTACATCTTACAATGATGTTCCCTGTATTTATTTTCCTTATCCCTGTTTACTACCTCATGAAGATATTTGGATGGCTAAATAACTATCTTTCTTTAATTTCTCCCTTTATTGTAAGTGGCTATGGAATTTTCCTTATGAGACAATTTATTTTAACTATTCCTGATGAATTGTTGGATTCTGCAAGAATTGATGGAGCAAAAGAAATAACAATATATTTTAAAATAATTCTTCCCCTATTAAAACCTGCCTTAGCAACCTTAGCAATACTCACATTTATAGGACAGTGGAATTCTTTTTTATGGCCTCTTATTGTAACTACTTCTGCTCCTCATATGATGACTCTTCCTGTAGGAATATCAAGACTCTCTTTAGCCTTTTCTACTGTTGAAACTCAGCATCTAATTTTAACATCTTTAGTTCTTCAAGTAATTCCAACTGTTATTTTATTCCTCTTCCTACAGAGATATTATATAAAAGGGTTTGTCCTATCAGGATTTGGAGAAGTATAGAATGAATTTTTTTGTGGTTGATATTGGAGGAACAAATCTAAGAATATGTATAGTAAATATTGAGGGTGAGATTTTAAGAAAAGAAAAACTTAATACTCCAAAAGATTTCTTAGAAATTTGTAATATTATTGAAAAGAGTTACAAAGATTTTAAAAAATTATATTCTTTAGAAGAAAGAATAGGGATCTCTGTTGCTGGAGGAGTTTTTGAAGAAAATTTTGTCTGGCTTCCTAATGTATCTTCAGAGAGATTTCCATTAAAATCCTATCTTGAAAAAAATTTAAAAATCTCTGTCAAGATTTTAGATGATAGGATCTCAGGAAGTCTTGGAGAGTACTGGAAAGGAAAAGGTAAAGATAAAAAAATTTTGCTATATTTAATTATTGGTACGGGTGTGGGATTAGGAATTTTAATTGATGGGAAGCCCATATATGGAAAGAATTGGGTTTCAGGATCCTTAGGCTGGCTTCCCTTAGGAAAAAGAAATTCTCTTTCCTCAAAGATTGGAACCTTAGAATCTCAGATTTCAGGACCTTCCATCTTAAGAGAATATAATAGTATTTCCCAGAGGAAATTGGAAAAAGCAGAGGAGGTTTTTAAAGCATTTGAAAAAAAGGATAAAAATGCTGAAAAGGTAATATCTAAAGCAGGAAAACTCTTAGGGAAAACCCTTTCTTCTCTTGCGAATATATTCGATCCTGATATAATTATCCTTTCGGGAAGTATTGGATTAAGGTGGGATATTTTTAAACCTTATGCCTACCCCATTATGAATCTTTATCTTTCTCCTATTATTAAAGAGAATTTAGAAATTGCTAAATCAGAATTGGGAGAAGATGCTCAAATCCTTGGCTTACTCTATAACATGTTTTGAAATTCTCAAACTGCTTTTGTATGATATAATATAAAACTTACTTCATCATGATTGTTAGAGGGAAGAATTAATTTGAGAAAAAGAATTGGAATTCTTGTAAACTACTTATATGAAGGATATCAATTAAAGGTATTGTCTTCCCTTTTTTCTACCGCAGAAAAATTTAATGTAGATATATTCACCTTTGTGGGAGGAAATTTAAATTCAGATGATCCTGAAAATCTCCAGAGAAATAGGATATACAAGTTAATTTCCAAGGAAAATATAGATGGCTTGATCATAATGGGATTAGTTTTAGGACGCAACATTCCTAAATATAGAATTGTTAGATTCTATAAATATTTTTCTAAACATATACCAACTGTAAGTTTGGGATTAGAAGTTAAAGACATATCAAGTATAGTTATAGAAAATAAGACAGGATTAAAAAACTTACTTATCCATCTTATTGAAGATCATAAATATGAAAAAATAGCTTTCGTAACTGGACCTCCTAATAATGAAGAAGCAAAGAAAAGATATGAAACATTTATAGAAGTTATGAAGTCCTATAAGAGAAAAGTAGAGCCAGAATTTATTTATGAAGGAGATTTTACTAAATCTGCTGGAATAAATGCTGTAAAAACTTTTTTAGATGAAAGAAAAATTAGGCCTCAGGTTATTGTATTTTCCAATGATGTAATGGCTATTTCTGCTATAGAAGAATTAAATAGAAGAAATATAAAAGTACCTGATGAAATAGCTATAACTGGATTTGATGATATAGAAGAAGCAAATTCAATCAACCCTTCTTTAACAACAGTTCGACAACCCTTATTTGATCTTGGTAAGAAGGGAATTGAATTATGCTATAATCTAATTTCAGAGGGAAAGGGATCAGAAAAAATTGTTTTGCCATCTCAATTTGTAATTCGTGAATCTTGCGGATGTAAAATTTCATTTAAGGAACAGACTTTAATAAATAAGTCAGATTCTAAAATAAATGTCAAAAAATTTGAGGACTTAATAAAAATTAGAGATAAATTCATTAAATTTGCAAGTTCTAATTTAAGTATAGCTCAAGATCAATTGCCTTTTATAGATGAACTTTTCACATCCTTCTTAGAAAGTCTTTTTTATGAAAACAATAACTTTTTAAAAAAGCTGGAAAATGAAATATTTGAAAAAAAAGATAATTTAGAAATTTATAATGAGTATTTGCATATGATTAGTAAATTTATATTTTCTTATCTCAAAGAAGAAGTTATACAAAGAGCTGAAAACCTCATACAAAAAGCATTATTATTAGTAAGTAACAATCTTATTAAGGCTCTAAGATATGAAAAGTCAAAAACAGCTGAAG